>NZ_CP109090.1:6431790-6738066 GCF_035917575.1 Streptomyces sp. NBC_01788
TGGCCCAGCGCTGCCTTGTTCTGTCCGGCCAACCCGATCTTGTCCAGCAAATCGGATCGTTCCTTCGCGGTCGTCATCGGGGCTTCACTCTCCTCACCCGAATCCGAAAGGGTAAAAAATTGGTCATCAATAAACACGCTACGCCGCAGGAACCACACCGGTCGGCTCCTGCCGTTCGTCCGCGATCGGCCGCCGTTCGCACCCGATGTGCCGCCGCTGGGAGGCACGCACACATCAGGCGGCTCCAGGCACCGGGCATCAGGCACCCGGCACCGGCGACCGGGCCAGGTCGTACCGATCGAGATTCATGACCTTGTCCCATACCGCGACGAAGTCCCGTACGAACTTCTCCCGCGCGTCGTCGCTCGCGTAGACCTCCGCGAGGGCACGCAGCTCGGAGTGCGCGCCGAAGACGAGGTCGACGCGGCTGCCGGTCCACCTGACCTCTCCGGTGGCGCGGTCGCGGCCCTCGAAGGTCTCCGCGGTCGCGGACGTCGGCTGCCATTCCGTGCCCATGTCGAGCAGATTCACGAAGAAGTCGTTGGTCAGCGCCCCCGGCGTCGAGGTGAGGACGCCCAGCGGCGACCGCTGGTGGTTGGCCCCGAGCACCCGCAGGCCGCCCACGAGGACGGTCATCTCCGGCGCGCTCAGGTTGAGCCGGCCGGCACGGTCGACCAGCGAGTGCTCGGGCGGCAGCCGGTCGCCCTTGCCGCGGTAGTTGCGGAACCCGTCCGCGGCCGGTTCTAGCGCGGCGAAGGACTCCACGTCGGTCCACTCCTGCGAGGCGTCCGTACGTCCCGGGGCGAACGGGACCCGGACGTCGTGGCCGGCGGTCCTGGCGGCCTGTTCGACGGCGGCGGATCCGCCGAGCACGATGAGGTCGGCAAGCGAGACCCGCTTGTCCCCGGCCTGGGAGCCGTTGAAGGACTCCTGGATCCCCTCCAGGGTGCGCAGCACCCGCGCCAGTGTGTCGGGCTCGTTGACCTCCCAGCCCCGCTGCGGCTCCAGGCGGACGCGCGCACCGTTCGCCCCGCCCCGCTTGTCGCCGACACGGAAGGTCGAGGCCGACGCCCACGCCGTCGAGACGAGCTGGGGGACCGACAGTCCGGAGGCGAGGATCCGGCACTTGAGCGCGGCGATGTCCGCCTCGCCGACGAGTTCGTGGTCCACGGCGGGGACCGGGTCCTGCCACAGCAGCGTCTCCCGCGGGACCAGCGGTCCCAGGTAGCGCTGGACCGGGCCCATGTCGAGGTGCGTCAGCTTGAACCAGGTCCGGGCGAACGCGTCCGCGAGCCGGTCAGGGTGTTCGAGGTAGCGCCGCGCGATGGGTTCGTAGACCGGGTCCGAGCGCAGCGCGAGGTCCGTCGTCAGAATCGTCGGGGCGTGCGTCGCCGACGGGTCGTGGGCGTCCGGCACGGTGCCGGCCCCGCCGCCGTCCTTCGGGATCCACTGCCACAGACCGCCGGGACTCAGCTCCAGCTGCCACTCGTAGCCGAAGAGGGTTTCCAGAAACCCGTTGTCCCAGGTCGTCGGGGTGGGCGTCCACGTACCCTCCAGGCCGCTGGAGATGGCGTCCGCGCCCTTGCCGGTGCCGTAACCGCTCTTCCAGCCCAGGCCCTGCTGTTCGAGCGGGGCGCCCTCGGGCTCGGGGCCGAGATGGGTGTCCGGGTCGGCCGCGCCGTGGGTCTTGCCGAACGTGTGGCCGCCCGCGATCAGCGCGACGGTCTCCTCGTCGTTCATCCCCATGCGGCGGAACGTGTCGCGGATGTCCCGGGCGGCGGTGAGCGGGTCCGGGACGGTGTTCGGCCCTTCCGGATTGACGTAGATGAGGCCCATCTGGTCGGCGGCCAGCGGGCTGTCCAACTCGTGGACGCCGTTGTGGCGTTCGTCGCCGAGCCAGGCGCGCTCGGGACCCCAGTGGACGTCCTCGTCGGACTCCCACACGTCCGCCCGGCCGCCGGCGAAGCCGAAGGTCGTGAAGCCCATCGTCTCCAGGGCCCGGTTGCCCGCGAAGACCATCAGGTCCGCCCAGGAGATCCTGCGGCCGTACTTCTTCTTCACCGGCCAGAGCAGTCGGCGCGCCTTGTCGAGGTTGCGGTTGTCCGGCCAGCTGTTCAGCGGCGCGAAACGCTGCATGCCGGCACCCGCGCCACCGTGGCCGTCGGCGACGCGGTACGTCCCGGCGCAATGCCACACCATCCGGAGCACGAGCGGCCCGTAGTGGCCGAAGTCGGCCGGCCACCAATCCTGCGACGTCGTCAGCACCTCGTCGACGTCCCGTGCCAGGGCGTCGAGGTCGAGGGTCCGGAACTCCGCGGCGTAGTCGAAGTCCGCGCCCATGGGGTCGGCCTCGGCGGGGTGTTTCCGGAGGGCCCCGAGGTCCAGCCGGTTCGGCCACCAGTCGCGGTTGGCCGCGCCCCCGACACTCCTCCCGCCCCCGCTCCTCCCGCCATCGACGGGGCCCTGGCTGCCGGTCACGGGAACCTCCTTCCGGGACAGTGGTGGTGCGGGCGGACTCAGAGGTCCAGCGCCCGGCGCACGGCCGGCGCGTTCCGCCGGGAGACCGGCACCATTTCGTCGGCGTGGCCGTCCATGACCAGGGACAGCTCGCCCTTGAGTCCGCGCTCGATCTCCCGGATGCGGTCGAGGTTGACCACGTACCGGCGGTGCACCCGCAGGAAGCCGGCGTCCGCCAGCTCGCCGTCGAGCTTGTCCAGGCTCACGGAGGCGGCCCGCAGCCGGCCCTGATCGGTGGAGAGCCACACGTCGTTTCCCCGCGACTCGGCGAAGGAGACCTCCGGCAGCCGCAGCAGCACCAGCCGGTTGCCGCGTACCGCGACCAGCCGGCGCGGCCCCACTCGAGGACGCGTGGGCCGGGGGTGTGCGGGCCGGGCGTCCGCGGGCCCCTCCACCTGCGGCACCCGCGCGCCGTCGGAGGCACCGAACGAGACCAGGTGCCCGATCAGGTGCCCGGACGAGAACACGGGCCGGAATCCGATCGACGTCGGCTCGTCGGCGAGACGGGCGAAGATCTGCGTCGAGCCCACCCAGTCGGAGTCGTGGGCAGCCTGCCCGGTGGCGTACCGTACGGCCGCGATCAGCTCCGGCAGCCCGGGATTCCAGCGCAGTGTCGGGTCGACCGCCGGAGTACAGGCG
The DNA here is from genome assembly GCF_035917575.1 of Streptomyces sp. NBC_01788. Classification (GTDB taxonomy): domain Bacteria; phylum Actinomycetota; class Actinomycetes; order Streptomycetales; family Streptomycetaceae; genus Streptomyces. The sequence continues at coordinate 6,434,947 of NZ_CP109090.1, forward strand.
GGGACGCCAAGCAGCACGCTCGCCATGTCGTCGGCGATCACCACCTTGCCTGCGGTGTCCACCGCCGCGAGCGCCCCACCGGAGTGCGCCCTGGCCTGGGCGCAGGCCGCGACCAGCTCGGCGCCGCTGTCCCGGGCGCGCCTCTTCAGCGGGTACTGGGTCATGGTGAGCGCGTTCGCCAGCCAGCCGCCCGCGGACTCGGGAAGCGGGTTGCGCCAGCAGCAGATGCCCAGGACCGCGATCGGTTCCCTGGTCACCACGTCCCGTACCGCGACGCCCGCGCAGACCCAGTCGTGGAACGCCCGGCACCAGTGCTCCGCGCCCCTGATCGCCACCGGGCCGTGCGCCTCCATCGCGGTGCCCATGCCGTTCGTGCCGGCCGCGCACTCGGACCAGCAGAACCAGGGCGCCAGACGGGACTCGCCGGCCCGGGCGAGCGTGGCCTGATCACCCCACTCGGCCAGGATCCTGCCGGTGGCGTCGGTGACGGTGACGACGCCACCGAGACTGCCCACCTCGTGCGCCACGGAGGCGGCACGGAATCCCAGCTCGGCGAACACGACTTCCTGCTCGGGCGTGTGGTCGGGCTCCGCCACGGCCACCGGGGCCCGCGTGAGGTGCGGATCGACCCGGTACTGCTCCCGGCAGCGATGCCAGGAGATCGCCACCAGGGGCCTTACGTCCGGGACATGGTCCTCGCCCTGCACGAACCGTTCCCACGCCGCGAGCACGCTGCCACTGCCCCGGCTCGTCGGGACGGACTGGAGTCGATGTACATCCCTCATGGTTCAGAACCGCCCTTGGCCCCTCCCCGTCGCCACAGAACTGCATTCCCCACCCTAGTGCCGCGACCGGAAAGGTTCACCGGCTCGCGAGGCCCGGCACCGCACTAGGTACCGCGGCCTGACCGCGCGCGTCCCTCTTCGGGGCGGTCCGAAGACCCCTGACCCCCCTTACCCCCCGGACCGTCGTAGACGAGCAGGCCGTCCTCGCGCAGACGCACACCCTCGCTCAGCCGGTGAGGGACGAGCCGGCCGGCGGGCATCAGGTGCAGGACGGGCCGTCCCCGGGCGAGCACCACGAAGTCGGCGACGATGCGGCGGTGGCAGCGCCACCAGACCGCCTCCGCGCACATGACGGCCGTCCGCCGCTCAGCGGCCTCGTCCAGGAGCTGCGCGATGGCGTCGAGGAACTCATCCGTGCGCGTATGCGCGGCGTAACCGCGGAACGCGTCGTTGCGCCAGACCGTGTCGGGTGAGTCCGCAGGCAGTTTGCGGAAGCCGCCCAGTCGCGATTCCCAGCGGTAGGAGATCCCGGCTTCGGGCAGCCACTGCCGCAGCCGCTCACGGCCCGCATCCGGGTTGTGGCGGCTTCCGGGTGCGGTCCTGATGTCCACGACGGCGGCGATCCCCGCCCCGCGGATCAGCTCCGTGAGGCGTTCGCGGTCCGCCGTACCGTGTCCGAAGGTGATGAGCGGCTCCTGCTCCATGTTTCCAGGGTTTCCAGGATCGCCGCTTCCAGGATCGCCTTCCGCCTCCGGAGCGTCGAAGGATCTCGCCCTGCGCGAGGCGATGAGCACGGCCCCAGGACACACAAGGGCGATGTCGGATTCCCGCTAGCTCTGGCCCGTCCGGTGCCGGATGCTGGAGGCATGCAGAAAGGGATGCACACCCACCGGGAGCGCTGCGTGCGCGCGGTCCAGTCCAAGGACGCGCGCTTCGACGGCTGGTTCTTCACCGCCGTGCTGACCACCGGCATCTACTGCCGGCCGAGCTGCCCGGTGGTGCCGCCCAAGCCGGAGAACATGACCTTCTACCCGAGCGCGGCCGCCTGCCAGCAGGCCGGCTTCCGGGCCTGCAAGCGCTGCCGCCCCGACACCAGCCCCGGTTCACCGGAGTGGAACCAGCGCGCGGACGCCGTGGCGCGCGCCATGCGGCTGATCGCCGACGGAGTCGTGGACCGCGAGGGCGTGCCGGGACTCGCCGCCCGCCTCGGCTACAGCACCCGCCAGATCGAACGCCAGCTCCGCGCCGAACTCGGCGCCGGACCGCTCGCGCTCGCCCGCGCCCAGCGCGCCCAGACCGCCCGGCTGCTGATCGAGACCACCGATCTGCCCATGGCGGAGATCGCCTTCGCCGCCGGCTTCTCCTCGATCCGCACCTTCAACGACACCGTGCGCGAGGTCTTCGCCCTGTCGCCGAGCGGGTTGCGCACGCGGGTTCCGGTGCGGGCGCGTACGACCGGGGGCGGCACGCTTACGGGCACCCAAGGCACCCCGGGCGCCTCTCCGGGCACCCTCTGTCTGCGCCTGCCGTTCCGTGCCCCGCTCAACCCGGACAATCTCTTCGGCCACCTCGCGGCCACCGCCGTACCCGGAGTCGAGGAGTGGCGCGACGGTGCCTACCGCAGGACCCTGCGCCTGCCCTACGGCCACGGGATCGCCGCGCTGACCCCGAAGCCGGACCACATCGCCTGCCGCCTCACCCTCGGTGACCTGCGGGACCTGCCGGTCGCCATCAGCCGCTGCCGGCGCATGCTCGACCTGGACGCCGACCCGGTCGCGATCGACGACCAACTGCGCACCGACCCGTTCCTCGCGCCCCTGGTCGACAAGGCCCCGGGCCGGCGCGTACCGCGCACGGTGGACGAGGGTGAGTTCGCGCTGCGGGCCGTGCTCGGCCAGCAGGTCTCCACGGCCGCCGCCCGTACTCACGCCGGCCGCCTGGCCGCCGCGCACGGCGAGCCCGTCGACGACCCCGAGGGCGGCCTCTCCCACCTCTTCCCCGCGCCCGAGGCCGTGGCCGCCCTCGACCCCGAGTCACTGGCGATGCCCCGCACCCGGCGTACGACCCTGCTCACCCTGGCCCGTCAACTAGGCGATGGAACACTCCACTTGGGCGTGGAGAGCGACTGGGAGGAAACCCGCGCCCGCCTTCTGGCACTCCCCGGCTTCGGCCCCTGGACCGCCGACGTCATCGCCATGCGCGCCCTCGGCGACCCCGACGCCTTCCTCCCCACCGACCTCGGCATCCGGCGCGCCGCACAGGAACTCGGCCTGCCGTCCACCCCGGCCGCGCTCACCGCCCGCGCGGCGGCCTGGCGGCCCTGGCGGGCGTATGCCGTGCAGTACCTGTGGGCGACCGACAGCCACCCGATCAACTTCCTTCCCGTCTGAGGACGTTCGCCATGAAGCAGTACACCGTGATCGACAGCCCCTACGACCTGCTCACCCTCGTCGCCGACGACGGCGTCCTGTGCGGCCTGTACATGACCGAGCAGCGCCACCGCCCGCCCGAGGAGTCCTTCGGCGAGCCGGGCGACGGCTCCTTCGGCGAGGCGGTCGAGCAGCTGGAGGCCTACTTCGGGGGCGAGTTGAAGGAGTTCACCGTCCCACTGCGCCTGCACGGAACCCCGTTCCAGCGCAGCGTCTGGGACCAACTGCGGAAGATCCCCTACGGCGAGACCCGCTCCTACGGCGACCTCGCGACCGCCCTCGGCAAGCCGGGCGCCTCCCGCGCGGTGGGTCTCGCCAACGGCAAGAACCCCGTCGGCATCATCGTCCCCTGCCACCGGGTGATCGGCACGGGCGGCAGCCTCACCGGCTACGGCGGCGGCCTGCCCAGAAAGCAACGCCTGCTGGACTTCGAACGCGGAGCGGCCCTCTTCTGAAGACCGAGTTCGTGATCTGCTCGAGTATGGCCAACAGGCCTGGTCTCCATCACCCGTTGTCTTGGGTAGCGCCTACGGTGCACCCATGAGTGTCCCAGAAGCGTTGGTGCGCTGTGCTGCATCAGTTCGACGAGACCGGCCGACACCTGAACTCACGGATCCAGTTCACCGGCACCACAGCAGACGGCGAAGAGAAGGCGATCACTGCAGCCCGTCGGCTGCTCGTCGAGTGGCTGGACGCGCTTCCGGAGCGGCAGTACCAGGACATCGCGATCGCACCCTTTTCCGTCCAGTTCGAGGGAGCCCTGTTCGGCCTGGTCCTGGAGGAAGACGAGGAAGAGGAAGGCGACGACGCCGATGGCGTGTGGGCCGAGTTCTATCCCGACGGCCTGGGCTTCAACGCCCCCTGGGACGGCTGTTACGACACCTGAGTCCGAGCCGGCGAGGAGTAATGGTCAATACGTGTGGATGAGCCGGCCCGGGCGGGGCTTGTCTCGTTACCGAACTTGAACTCGTGATGTCGGCCCAGGGTCTTGCCGTGCCTCCAGAACAGCTGCTCTGGGTCGTTGCGGTTGCCACCGGTCAGGGTGATGGCGAGCGGGGTGCCGCCTGCGTCGGTGATGACGTGGTGCTTCGAGCCGGGCCGGGCACGGTCGACCGGGATCGGCCCGGTTTTGGGCCGCCCCGACGGGCCTGGTGGTGGGAGCCGTCGATCACCGCCCGGGACCAGTCCAGCTTCCCGGCACGGTGCAGCTCGGTCAGCAGCACCTGGTGAAGCCGGTCCCGCACCCCGGCCTCGTGCCAGTCCCGCAGCCGGCGCCAGCACGTCATCCCGGACCCGAAGCCGAGCTCCTGCGGCAGCCACTCCCACTGGATCCCGGTGTGCAACACGAACAGGATGCCCTGCAGGCAATCACGGTCGTCCAGTGGCAGCCGACCGGGATGGCGCGGACGCCGCTACCTGACCCGCAGCAACGGCTCGATCCGCCCCCACGGGCCATCCGGCACCATCCACGGAGGACCGTTCCCCTTCCCCATGACTCGTTCAACGAGTCGGCCAGGAAGGGGATATGGCTAAGACCAGGCTTTCTATCAGGTGCTCTGACTCCCGCAGCTGACGGCCTGGAAAATAGGGTGCGGTCGGCTGAACTGGGTTGATAGATAGGCGATGTGACAGAGAGTCTTGAGTATTCCGCCCTGCTGCAACTGATCGACGAGCGGTCGGCCGCGTTCCGGAGTGCGGTTGCCGCCGCGCCCAGCCTTGACGCGCCGGTGCCGTCCTGCCCCGAGTGGACGTTGTTCGATCTGGTGCAGCACCTGGGTACGGGCCAGCGCTGGTGGGCCGCGATCGTCGCCGCGGGCCCGGCCGAGGCTCCGCCGGCCAAGGATGCCGCGGAGGTGCCGCGCGAGCTCGAGGCGCTGCTGGCCTGGTACGCCGAGTCGAACGAGCTGCTGCTGAGTGCGCTGCGCGAGGCCGGCCCGGAGCGCGAGTGCTGGGCGTGGTGGAGCGCCGGCGTGTCGCCGGCGAATGCCTGGGGCGTTGCCCGGCGCCGGGTGCACGAGGTGCTGGTGCACACCTACGACGCCCAGCTCGCCGCGGGCGCCGTGCAGCCGATGCCGGCGGACGTCGCGATCGACGGCGTGGCCGAGTTTCTCGACACCTGCAACTCGACCCCGGCGGCCTGGCCGCACGAGGCCGCCACCATCCACTACCACGCCACCGAGGGCCGCTCCTGGCTCCTCGCGCTGGACGGCACCGGCGCCTGGCCCGCACCCCTCACGGACGACGCCGCGCCCGCCTCCGCTTCGGCCACGGGCACGGCCGAGCAGCTGCTCCTTTTCGTCTGGGGCCGCCTCACGCTGAGCGACCTGGAGATCGAGGGCGACCAGCAGGTGTTCGAGCAGCTGATCGCCTGGGAGCCCGAGGAGTAACCAGTCAATACCGCCGGCGGACGGCCTCGATGACGTCCGCGTCGGTGAGCATCGCGAACAGCTCCGCCTCCGCGCAGTGGCCCGAGCTGACCGTACTCATAGCCCCCGGCCGGCATGCAGGACCCGGCTTCCGGCTGCTACGCGACGCTCGCAAGGAACGTGTGCATCTCGGCGGCGAGAGTCCGCATGTCCTCACCTGCCGCGTACACCGTGGCGGTCTCGAAATGCCAGGTCTCGGACGGTGCCCGGTCGTGGATACCCCAGGTCAGTTCGACGTGACCACCGGAGCGGTGCTCCGCCGAGAGGGTCAGGTCGTAGGAGAGGGAGTGCCAGGTACGCGCTCCTTCCCAACCCCGGAAATCTTCGGCAAGAGAAGCGAGGAAGGTATCGAGGCCGTCGCCTCCCCAGGTCGCCACCGAGGTCTCGATACTTCCCCATGGCCCATGCGCCTTGATGAGGAAGTCGAGCGTTGGTCCGTCCTCAAACGGTCGTGCCGGCTCCGAGAGGAGCAGAAGGGCGGGACCGGGGTTTCCCACCTGGACCGCAGGGCGGCCAGCATGGTCGTAGTCGATCACGTGGACAGACTAGTGGTGAGTGCCCGTCAGTACGGGTGGTGGTTCGGCTTGTTCTGCCAGGTCTGGTAGGCCTGGGCGCCCAGTTCGGGGTACATCTGCTGGAGGCTGATGCTCCGTTGGTCCGGCGGCCGCTGGAAGTCCTCGTACTGGAAGTCGTCGCTGAACCCGATCTCCTGGGTGGCTTTCCAGTCACAGCTGTAGTAGACGGCTTCGATTCGCGCCCAGTAGATGGCGCTCATGCACATGGGACAGGGCGCGCCGCTGGTGTAGATCGAGCATCCCTGGAGCATGCGGGCACGCTCCGGCAAGATGTCCGGGGACCCTTCGGGGCGGGGCACCAACTCCAGCGTGTACTCGTTCTGGTGGTCCTCCGAGACCGTGGGGGCATCCGGGTTCAGGTACTGGACGGCCTTGCGTATGGCCTCCACCTCGCCGTGCGCGGTCGGGTCCGCCGTGAGCAGCACGCGGTTCTGGCCGCGAGCGATCACTTCGTCACCATGGGTGATCACCGCGCCGAACGGGCCTCCCCAGCCGTTCTCGACCGATTCGGTGGCCAACTGCGCCGCTTCGGCCAGGTGCTCCCTGTGTCCCATCCCGGCGCCTCCGATCCCACGCAACTTTTGCGGCATATATGCCTTTTATCTACTCTAGGAGGCGTGAGTCCTCGTGCAACTCCTGGCTCCCACGATGACAGCGCGACCGTGGTGATCTCGCAGAAGGTCCGGCCGGGATGCGAGGACGACTACCGTCGCTGGCAGGATCGGACCAACGAGGTCGCGGGTGAATTCGAGGGGTTCGAGGGCGCGGAGCAGTACCCTCCGCCCTCCGCCGAGGGAAACGAGTGGATCGTCGTCTTCCGCTTCTCCCATCTGGATCAGCTGACCGCGTGGATGGGCTCCGACACGCGCCGTGAACTCCTCGAACAGGGGCGCGACCTGTTCGAGGAGGCCCCCACGCAGGAAGTCCTCGCGGGCGGCACGCCCGTCCGCGACGCCGTCACCGCGGTGATCTCGCACGACGTGCGACCCGACCAGGAGCGGGTATTCGTGAGCTGGCAGGAGAAGATCCTGTCGGCTCAGCGGAAGTTCCCGGGCTTCATGGGCTCGGAGTTGTTCCGGCCCGTGAAGGGGGTCCAGGACAAGTGGGTCGCCGTCTTCCGCTTCGACACCCGTCAACACCTGGACAGGTGGCTCGAGTCCACCACTCGTCGAAAGCTCCTCGACGAAGGGCGGGAAGCCTTCGTCTCCTACGACGTGCGCAAGGTCGGATCCGCGTTCGGCAGCTGGTTCCGCTTCGAGCAGGGTACGGAAGAGGGCGCTCCGCCCAACTGGAAGCAGGCCATGTCCGTGGTGCTGGCCCTCTATCCCACCGTCGAGATCCTCAACCTCGTGGTGGGCCCCCGACTTGCCGCTCTCGGCCTGCCCGGATACGTCGCCCTGTTCATCTCGAACGTGTTGAGCGTGAGCATCCTGACCTGGCTGCTGATGCCGTTGGTGAACAGAGCCCTCGCCTTCTGGCTGATGCCCGGCAAGGCACGATCCCTGCGCATCGACGTGGCAGGTGCCGCACTGGTGGCGATCTGCTGGCTGGCATTCGTCGTGATCTTCGGCCTGACCACCGGCTGACAGCCGGCCCCGGGAGATGCTCACGACGAGGAGGTCGTCATGAGCGAACACACTTGGCGCTCACGTATCGAAGGCACGCTCCGCCGCAGGGGCGACCCGGACTACGAGACCGCCCGTACGCGCGCGCTGTGGAACGAACTGAAGCCGGACCGGTACCCCGATGTGATCGTCCACGCGGCCTGCGAGCGGGACGTTCAGGAAGCCCTGAGGCCGGCCGTGGCCAGCGGACTGCGAGTCGCCGTACGCGCGGGCGGACACAGCTGGTGCGACTCACCCCTGCGGGACGGAGGCGTACTCCTCGACCTCTCAGGGCTCAACCAGTGGAAGATCGATGCCGACTCGGCCACGGCGACCGTGCAGCCAGGTGTCATCGGCAGCAGATTCGCGGGAGAGCTCGCCCGACGCGATCTCGCCTTCCCGGCAGGGCACTGCCCCTCCGTCGCTCTGGGCGGTTACCTCCTCAGCGGCGGCCTCGGCTGGAACTCCGGGCTGTGGGGAGTGGGCTGCGCGAGCGTCCTGGAGATCACCGCGGTGACGGCCGACGGTGAGGTGCTCAGGTGCACCGAACATGAGCATCCCGGCCTGTTCTGGGCGGCACGGGGAGCCGGACCCGGCTTCTTCGCCGCCGTCACCAGTTTCCGTGTCCGTCTGCAGCCGCGCCCGACCGCACTCGCCACAACCTCCTACACTTTTCCCCTCACGACGGTTGGCCCTGTGGCCGACTGGGCCACCGAAACGGAGCGTGCACTGCCCGCGAACGTGGAACTGTCCTTCCTGCTGGCCGGCGAGGACGTACCAGGCGTGACGAACGGACCGCGGCCCAAGGTGGTCGTCGTCACCGCCACCGCGTTCGCGAACTCGCGCGGTGAGGCCGTTGACGCCCTACGTCCGCTGCGGAACTGCCCTCTCAAAGAACGACCGTTGACCCGGCGACTCGACGAGCCGACATCTCTCGCCGCTCTCTACGACGCCTCAAGGAACCTGTGGCCCGAGAAGCACCGCTACGTGGCCGACACGCTGTGGTCGGACGAGGACTACGCCTCGCTCCTGACGAAGTTGGGCGACACGTTCGCCAAAGCCCCCTCCGGCAGGTCCGTCGTGCTGGCGCCCTTCTCACCGGCCTCGCAGGAGGACGAGTTGCTGCGGAACATGGCGTTCTCCGTGCTCGGAGAGAGCTATGTCGTGCCCTACGCCGTCTGGTCCGATCCCGCTCATGATGACGTCAACGTGCACTGGCTGCGCGACGCCATGCGCACGGTGGAGCCGTGCGGAACCGGCCACTACATCGCCGAGGCGGACCTGACCGCCGACCCGTCCCGTGCCAGGCGATCGTTCGCAGCCGCCGATTGGGATCGTCTGCAATCCTTGCGGGCGGAGTACGACCCGCGAAGTCTCTTCTTCTCCTACCTGTCCGCCTGAGACGGCCTGGCGCCCTCTCGAGCTTCCCGCCGCCAAGGAGACGCTGGCGGTCCCGGCGTACCCGCTACCCCGTTGGCCCAACAACAGTGGTGGTGTGCAGCCGGTCGCGTCCAAGCTCGGATAGCGAACCCACAGTGTGCGCCCCGCACGCACTGCGGCGTCACGCCTGGGCGAACGCGGCCACAGCGCGGCACGGACAAGGGTTCTTGCGACCGCCAGGAGGACGATGTGGTACTCACGGAGAGCGACCTGCTCGACGCCGGTGATGACGGCCTCGCGGAACTCTTCGGCAGGAGCCCGGCCGGTGACATTCCCAAGGGTCCGCTGGAGGGCACTGGCATCGTACGGTGGGGTGGCGGTTGGCTCGCCCGTCCTCTCGCCTGGCTGGTCCGTGTGGCCGTGTGGCGGGGCAAGGTCTTCGACTCCGAGGGCTACCTGAGCAACCGGATGACCTCGTTCGATGTGCTCGCCGTCCTGGCGCAGGTCTACAAGGGCCCGAGCCTGATGGACGAGCAGGAGTGCATCGTCATCGACTACTCCCGAATCTCCCTTGCCGCCCGGGGGGTACGCGACGAGATGCGCCAGGTCGGCCAGGGCCTGTATCTCGGTGTGGTCTGGCTGTTCGGGCTCAGGGTCGGCTGGTTCGCACTCAGGGTGCCGGAGGTCGACCGCACACTTCCTGGGACCGGAGAAGCCGTAGCCGGATAGCCGCAGCGACGGGCCTGCCCCGTACCTGATCCGTCCGTGCCCGCCGGGCCGTTCGGCCGCCCGAGCCGACTACTCCAGCGAAAGGTCCACGGCTCATGAGCTCTTCTGGCATACCCGGCCGAAGGTCGGCATCCGCGAGTCGCCTCTGGTGGCAAAGAAGGAAGGGGTCCTCGCTGTGGGCCTCTGCCGCTGCGGCGTCGGCGGCCATGGTTCTGGGCGTGGCGAACGTCCCGGCCTCGTCCCCAAGTGCAGCGCCGGGCCCGTTGCACGGCACCGTCACGGGTGCGGGCAAGCCTCTTCAGGGTGTCCAGGTCACGCTTTTCGCCGGCTCTCGCTCAGGGGTCAGGGAACTGGGCCGCGCGAGGACCGACGCCACCGGAGCCTTCGAGATCCCCTACGCCCGGACCGCTGCCGGAGTGCTGTACGTGGAGGCCGCACCGGCCGATGCCCGCCGACTGCGACTGCGCTCCGTGGTGGCGGTCGGTGAGGGCGGCGCGGTTCCCGCACGGACGACGAGCCAGGTACGGGTCAACGAACTCGCCACCGTCGCAGCCACCTACGCCCTGGCCCAGTTCAGCGGTCAACACGGTATCGACGGGCCAAGTCCGGGGCTGCAGAACGCCGCTGCGACGGCGTTGGCCCTCGCCGACCCGGTCACCGGCAAGCCCGGCGGGGTGGTCACCGACGCCAACAACGGCAACACCAATGAAACCCTCGCCACTCTGAACACACTCGCCAACCTGGTCTCCCTCTGCGTGTCGGACACCACGCGGTGCGAGAGCCTGCTCCGGCTGGCGACACCGCCCGGCGGCGCGGCTCCCCGAGACACCGTGCAGGCGGTGCTGAACCTGGTCCGCAACCCCACACTGGCCCCGGCAGAGCTCCACCGTCTGGCGCGTACCTCGAACCACTACGCCCCGGCGCTCACCGCGCCTCCCACCGCCTGGATACTGGCGCTGCGCTACACCGACACCAACCTGTACGCCCCCGGTCGCATCGCCTTCGACGCGAAGGGCAACGTCTGGGCATCCAACAACTGGCTGCCCGGCACCCGAAACCCCACTCCGTACATCAGCGTGCTCGACCCGACGGGCCGCCCGATCCTGGGCAGTCCGATCCAAGGTGGCGGCATGAAGGGCGGTGACTGGGGTGCCGCCATCGCCCCGGACGGCTCCGTCTGGATGAGCAGCTACGGAGGCAACTCGGTCGCGCAATACTCGGCGACCGGCAAACCGCTCTCGCCTCCCACGGGGTGGAAGAACGGTGGGCTCGTCCACCCGCAGGGAATCGCCGTGGACCAGCGGGGCAATGTGTGGATCGCGAACAACTACGGCCTGGAGACCGCACCGGGCGAGGGCAACGTGGTCGTCTACCCGCACGGTGACCCGTCCAAGGCGATCAAGATCACTGGCGGCGGTCTCAACCACCCGTTCGCCGTCCAGATCGACGGATTCGGGCGGGCCTGGGTCAGCAACGCGGGCCTCGGCGGCGCCCAGTTGGTGAACACTCGCCTGGCGCCTCTCATCGGCAAGTTCGGCGGCAGCGTCACCGTGATCGGGCCTGACTTCAAGCCCACGGCGACCTCGCCCATCGAGAGCAGCTCGTTCAAATGGCCCCTGGGCATCGCCATCGACTCCAAGAACAACGCCTGGGTGAACAGCTACTTCAGCAGCGCGGTCACCCGAATCACGCCCAACGGGACCGTCGCGGGCGTGTACAAACTGCCCGAGAAGACTCTTCCCTGGTCGGTCGCCGTCGACGGATCCGATCGGGTGTGGGTCGCCGGCTTCCTCACCCCGAGCGTGTGGACGCTGTGCGGCACCAACACCGCTGCCTGTCAGCCCGGCAGTACCACCGGCACCATCCTGTCGCCCTCCCAGGGCTTCCGGAGCAAGGCACTCCAGCACCTCACCGCGGTGCAGATCGACCAGTCCGGCAATGTGTGGCTGGCCAACAACTGGTCGAATGTCGTCCCACCCGCCGGCGGCACAGGGCTGGTGGAACTCGTCGGACTCGCCACCCCGGTCTTCACACCCCTCACCCCCGTCCCGACGCGGCCCTCCTCGGGAACTCCCACCGCCTGCACCCACCAGACCGCGGCAGCAGATCCGCCCACCGGAAAGCGGACCGGCACCGATCCCTACATCGTGCAGCCCGGGGACACCCTCAGCAGCATCGGCCGTGCCCACGGCGAGTCCTGGTCGGCGCTGTACCGGAGGAACAAGACCCTCATCGGACGCGACCCGAACCTGATCACCCCGGGTCAGCGCCTCACTCTTCACTGAACACTCGTACACAAGTGGCGGTGGCGCTTAGGAAGCGGCCTCCCCAAGCAGGCGCAGCAGCTTGGGGAGTGCGGTCCCGATCGGCCGGCGTACGACTTCGTCGGCGATGTCGTCGTAGGGGCTCGGCTCGGCGTTGATGATGATCAGCCGTGCGCTGTGGTCGGCGGCCACGCCCGCGAGTCCTGCGGCCGGTTGTACCTGGAGGCTGGTGCCGACCGCGATGAACACCTGGCACGCCTTGGTGATGGCTACGGCCTCGCCGAGGACCGCCGGGTCGAGCCGTTCGCCGAACATCACGGTGGCCGACTTGAGGATCCCGCCGCAGTCCAGGCACGGCGGATCGTCCTCGCCGGCTTCGACGCGGGCGAGGGCGTCCTCCATGGGCCCGCGTGCATGACACCGCGTGCACACCACACTCCGCACGCTGCCGTGCAGTTCCAGCACTTTGCGGGCGGGCATCCCGGCGAGCTGGTGCAGTCCGTCGACGTTCTGCGTGATCACCCTGACCGGCACCCCGGCCCGCTCCAGCTCGGCCACGGCCCGGTGCGCGGCGTTCGGCTCGGCGGCAAGCGCGCGGTTCTTCCGCCGCATCTGCCAGGACCGCCGCCGGATCTCCGGGTCGCCCATGTAGTACTCGTACGTCACCAGCTTCTCGGCCTCGGGATCCCGCCGCCACAGCCCGTTCGGCCCGCGGTAGTCAGGGATCCCCGAATCGCAAGGCATTGGTGGATGTAACACTGCGAGCTCAACAACAACGGCGCAAGCCCCGGCCGTTCGAGTGCGGAAGCGGGACGGGATGACATGGGTTATCAAGCCGTTCTCATAGCCCCTTTTTACGGCCGAAGACGCCAGGAACCAGCAGATAGACGCCTAATTACGGCGAGCTCTCGAGGCCAGACGGGTAGCCCGTGCCCGGCGACACCGCCTCGGACAGCCCTCCCGCCTGGTGAGAAGGTGTCGCCCACTGGGAGCGGACCCGGCAGCGCACCAAGCGCCACCGCGCGGCGGCCCGGAAGGTCGCCAAGCTGCACGGCAGGATCCGGCGGCAGCGCGCCGACTTCCACCACAAGACCGCACGTACGCTGATCACCGACCACGACGTGATCGCGCACGAGCGACTGAACACAGTGGGCATGACCAAGAGCCCCGCACCCAAGGCCGACCCCGAGCAGCCCGGCAGCTTCCTGCCGAACGGTGCTGCCGCGAAGGCCGGCCTCAACCGCAGCATCCTCGACGCGGGTTGGGCGCAGTTCCTCGGAATCCTGGCGAACAAGGCTGAGAGTGCCGGTCGCCTCACGGTCCCGGTGGACGCGCGCAACACCTCCCGCACGTGCCCCGAATGCGGGCACGTAGCGAAGGAGAACCGCGTCACCCAGGAAAGGTTCCAGTGCACGGCGTGCGGGTTCGCGGGGAACGCGGACCACGTCGGCGCGACGAACGTCCTCAACAGGGCCGGGCTGGTCCTCTGCGCGGCGGCTTAGCCACCGACGCAGGAAGCCCGCGCGTTTACGCGTGGGTGGAGTCACGAGTCCAGGATTCGTAGATCGCCGTTCTCTTCGCTCGGGCGTGGAACGCCGGCCAGCACGGCCGCAAGGGCTTCCTCGGCTCGGGTCGGCGTAGGCATGGCAAGACCGTACCGCCGTGAAGGCTGCGGACGCTCCGGTCGCGGCATGTCCGGGCGCCCCGCGCACCGGAGGCTAGCGACGACCCTTCGCATAGCGGCTCGGACTTCGTCGGCCTTCGGAGTGCGCGCCCCGCGCAGGTGCGTAGGGCGCGGGCAACCTCGACCAGGTCATCGGATCGCGCGTCGCCGAGGTAGTCGTTGACCCCGAGGTGTTCTGGCGTCCCCCGGTGAAGTGGGCCGACGGGCCGCATCCGGCACGTTCCCGACCGGCATCGCGGTTGCACCTCAGCAGACAGCCCCGGCACGTGCCTGGGTGGCACGGGCCGGGGCTGGTTGGCCGAGGGTCAGCGGAGGGTTAGTTCGTGCGGCCGACCGTTACGTTCTGCTTGTTGTAGTTCTTGCCGTTGCCGTCGGGCTTGTAGTTCCGCTCGTAGTTGCCCGCGAGGTCCATGGAGAACCACTGGACGACGGTGTTCTTGTGGACTGTGATCTTCTCGGCGCCCTCGCGCATGCCCGCGGCGGCGAGCTTCGGCGAGTTCATCGTCGGGCGGCTGCCGTCGAGCGTGTAGTAGATGTTCGCCGGCTCGTCCACGGTGAAGGTGAACGTCGTCGAGGTGGCGGACGCGTCGGTCACCGCGAGCTTCGACGTGGGCTGCTGGTGGTCCTTGTCGTAGGCGCGGGCGACATCGAGGATGCCGATCTGGCCGTTGGAGAACTCCATGGCCTCCTCGTGGCCCTCGCTGAACGGGGGCTGGAAGCCGACCGCGTTGTACTTCTTGGTGGCCGGGTCGTAGAGGTCCGTGCCGACTTCGAAGTCCCAGCCGATGATGCCGTTGTTGTACCAGAACTCGTCGGCGCTGTTCCCGGCCGCCGAGTACAGCACGTCGACCACGGGGCCGGTGCGTCCCGGCTGGATGCCGGTGCCGCGCCAGTCCTGGACGGCGGACAGGATGTGGGTGGAGGCGTTCCAGAAGTAGTTCTCCGTGCCCATGTCCGTCCGCGGCAGCACCTCACGGCCGGCGGACTTGTACGCCCCCGGGGGCCACATGAAGTAGCCGCCGTAGGAGTGGGTGTTCATCGCGAACTTGATGTTCTTGAAGTTGTTCGCGAGCCACACCTCGTTGCGCGCTTCCGGCTCCGACAGCTTCGACGGACCTGAGTAGGTCTCGCCGGTGCAGCTGGTGCTGCCGCCGGTGTAGCCGTCGAAGCCACTGCCGACGGAGAAGTTGCGGTTGAGGTCGACGCCCCAGGAGTTGCGGCGTGCCGGGTCCGAGTTGTCCGCAGCACAGTAGTTGACCATGTTCTTACGCTGCATGTTGTAGTCGTACATTGAGTAGTGGGCGCCGTCGGGGTTCATCGTCGGGATGATGAAGATGTCAAGGTCGTTCACCAGCTTCTTGGTGTTCGCGTCCCGCGCGTAGTTGCGCAGCAACCGTTCGGCGGTCTCCACGCAGGTGATCGGGGTCACCCACTCGCGCGCGTGCTCCTGGCAGTAGAGGAACACACCGGTCTTCGAGCCGTCCCGGTGCTTGCCGATCCGGATCGCCTTCATCTGGAACGGCTCACGCGAGACGCTCGCCGGCGCCTTGAGGCCGTCGGTCAGCGGGGTCGCCGGGGCCGCGGCCACCACACCGGTGCCATTGCTGGTCCGGTAGAGGCTGGCGGTCACCAGCGTCGACACCGCCGCGTTGGCGTTGATGGCGTTCACGACCTGGCCCGCGGTGCTGGTGATCGCGCCGGAGGCGTCCGTGGCCAGGTTGACCACGAATTCCTTGCCGTTGACCGCGACCGACAGCGGAGCGTTGTTCGCTCCCGGGTTCTTCAGCGTGATGCTGAGGTCGTTGCCGCCCTTACTGCCGTACGCCTTGGAGGTCACGTAGAACGTGCTCGCCAGCGCGGTCCCCGAACCCGTGCCGAACTGCGCCTGCGCCTGGCGGCGGTAGCCGTTCGTCTTGTACGGGAGATTGATGATCTCCGAGATGTTCGGGAATTCCTTGGCGAGACCGACGACCCGGTCGGTGACCTCGGTCGGGTCCATGTAGTGGTCGACGAAGTCCGATACGTAGTTCGGGCTCGGTGCCTTGACCGGGTCACCCAGCCACTTGGTCACCGGCACGGTGATCGTGCCGCCGCGGCTGCTGGTGACGGTGACCGTGGTGGGGGCCTCGGTGATCGCCAGCGGCGCGCTGAACCGGTGGTACATGTACTGGCCGGCGTCGGTGAAGCGGGACATCGTCGCCGTCCCGCCGGAGCCGGGCTCGGTGCCCTTGCCACTGTTCCAAGAGGCGGTGAGGACGGTCTGGGCGTCCGTCGCGCTGGACTTCACCTCGACCGACAGGAACCGCTGGTCGTTGAGGCTGGTGAACCACTCGGCGCGCAGGGGCGTGAGCGTGTCAGCCTCGGCCGCGTCGGCGGCCTCGATCGCGACCGCCTGCGAACGGGTGCGCATGTTCGCGTTGTAATCGCCCTGGTCCGAAATGGGGTTCTGGACGTCGAAGCCCTGGTCGCGCAGGTTCTCGGTCTCATCAGGGCTGAGGACGGCGTGCACTTCGATGCCGTTGTCGACCGGCTTACTGTATTCGGCCAAATCGACACCCATGGCGTCGAGCTTGTCCACCCCCGACTTATCGGGGACGACGATGCGCATCAGTGCGACACCGTTCTGGGCGGTGCTGGAATCGCGGTCGGGTGTGACCGGTTGGCTCGTGGGGGCGCCGAGCGCCGGAAGGGCACTCATGGTGACCGCCAAGGGAATTGCGAGCAAGAGCGCGTAATGCCGCGCTCTGCGGGGACTCCTCATCGGGTTTCCTCCATCTGGCGCGCCCTCCCGAGACGGGGGTGTCAGTCGGGCGAGGCACCCAAGTTGTGGGAAGTCTGTTGGGAGAGGTAAAGCGCCGTCAAGATCTCCGCGGCCCCCAATCGGGACACTTCGCAACGGGGCTATTCACCCTGGGTATTCAGCGGAATTGGGTGATCTGAGAGGACGTTAAGTCCGGTTTTCCTTGGTTCGTGATCGCTCGATCGTGGGACTGTTCGTCTTACGAGCCGACCGTCGGTCATGCGCATGCTGGGATGCGGGCATGGGTCGAAGACCGTATCCGAGTGACTTGTCGGACGAGCGTTGGGCGTTGATCGAGCCAATGATCACGGCCTGGAAGCAGGACAGGGTGGCACGGTCGGCGACCGGTGATCCCGGGGCCTGCGATCTGAGGGAAGTCGTGAACGCGATCTTCTATCAGAACCGGGCGGGCTGTCAGTGGCGCTACCTGCCCCACGACTTCCCGGCCTGGTCAGCGGTGTTCTATTACTTCGGCCTGTGGCGCGAAGACGGTCCCGAAGACCACGACGGGACTGGACGCCAACAAGAGGTTGTCGGGCCGCAAGCGGGGACTGGCCGTCGTGGCGGATGCCAATCGGTGGATTGCCCCGGTGCTCGGCCTTCCCGAACTCCCCTTCGTCGACTTCGGTGACGTTTTGCTTCAAGACCGCCCCGACGGAGTTCACTGGAAGACTGCTCCCCTGGTGGACTACGCCAACGGCCGCGCCTTCGCGTGGGTGGACGACGAACAGAGCGACCTGGACCAGGCGTACGTGACCACCCACCACCGCGCACGTGGCCTTCTGCACCACGTCAACCCGCGGATCGGCCTGAGAGAGGACGACTGCCGGTCTCTTGCCGACTTCGCCCGTTCTTTGGGTACTTCACAAGCCACCGGCTGAGCCTGTCCTCAACCCATCGGGGAGCTCTGCCCCGGACTCCGTGATCATTGCGAGACAGCCCTTAGAGGCCCTTGGAGGTTGTCTCACGTGGCAAGTTTCGCGAGCTTCTTGTAGCAGGTCAGGGCGGCGGCCATGGCCAGGCCTCGGCTCTGCCAGTCGTTGCGGACCATGTACGGGATCTTGAGACCACGAGCAGCCCATGGCAGGCTCATGCCGCATGATTGATGAATTCGCGAAAGACAACCTGCACGGGAGGCTGCGGCGGGACCGCAAGGCGCTGCTCTGGAAACTCGACGGCTTGTCCGAATACGACGCCCGCCGGCCTTTGACAGCGACCGGGACCAACCTCCTCGGCCTGGTCAAACACGTGGCCAGCGTCGAGGCCAGGTACTTCGGCGAGGTCTTCGACCGCCCTTCCCCGGAACCGCTGCCCCGGTGGCAGGACTCCGACGGCAGCGATCTGTGGGCGACCGAGGACGAGACCCGCGATCAGATCATCGGGTTCTACCGGCGCACGTGGGAGCACTCGGACGCGACGATCAACGAGCTTCCCCTGGACGCCCCCGGCCACGTGCCGTGGTGGCCGGAGCCTTATGCCGACACGAACCTGTTCGCCGTCATGGTCCATGTCCTCGGCGAGTCCATCCGGCATGCCGGGCACGCCGATATCCTGCGCGAGGGCCTCGACGGCCGGACCGGGTTGCGCGCCGAACACGAGAAGCCGATCGACGAGGAAGCCCGTGCCGCCTACTGCGCGAAGATCGAGCAGGCCGCCAGGTCGGCCGCACCAATCAAGGCTTAGTCCTCGCCCCGGTAGATGGGCGTGAGCCGGTTCCAGACCGGGCCGTCGGGCCTGACCGCTGGACCGACCAGGACCGTCAAGAGCGTCTTTTCCACGTACGCGCGCTGCTCCACGAAGTCCAGATCGTCCCACACACGGCGTAGGTCGACCGGTTGTCCTGTGGCGCGCAGTACGCGGCGGCGCCACTCGTTGCGCTCGTTGAGCAGTCGACGTTCCGTCGCCTCCGCCTTCGCCAGGAACGCGAAGAAGCGCTCTTTGCTGACGAGCCTCTGCTTGCGATGCTCTGTCCAGTCGGCAACGTCTTCCCGGATTCGGGCCAGCTCTTCTCCGCCGACCCACTCTTCGGGAACCGACGTCGCTTCCCGCTCCTGGGCCTCCTCCTCGTACTTGGCGATCACAAGCATCTTGAGCGCACGGTCGGTATCCGGCCCGGAGACACGGATCCCGCCGCATCCGTAGCCGCTCCGCTTGTCGGGGCAGGTGTAGTAGAAGAACCCTTCAGGCTTGTTCCGGCTCGCCGGCGCCTTCATCGCGCGCAAGCGGCCTCCGCACCCGTTCTTGTCGTACCGCAGAGTGCCTGTCCCCAGGTACTTCCGGGCGTTGTACGCGTCGCCGGGCTCAGGGGACTTGCCGATGATTTCGGTGATGGTCTCCCAGTCGGCCACCGAGATGACCGGGTCCCACTGGCCCCTGACCGTTTCCCCGTCGTCATCGAGGACGGGCTCAACCCGGACGCTCTCGGTCCCGGTCTCCGGGTTGAACTCCCGAACCTTCTTCGAGCGGTAACCGCAGATGCGGGGGTTGCGAAGTACCTGTTTCACGGTGTCCTTGCTCCACCCCTTGCCCCGCATCGTGGTGATGCTTTGCTTGTTCCAATCGGCTGCGATCGTCCTGGGGGACGCTCCGGTGCGGGGCCGGCCGGTGGTCAGGCGGGGCGGTGGCCGTTCTCCAGTTCCGCCGTGCCCGTGCCGTCGGCGAGGACGTCGAGGGCGATCAGGACGCGGCGGCCCAGGGCGCCCGGCAGGTGGGCGGCGAGGTCGTCGCGGGCGACCAGGCGCCAGGACAGGAGTTCCTCCTCCTGGAGGCGGATCGCCTTGAGGTCGTCGTCGGTGAGGAGCCCGCCGTCGTAGACGTACGCCACCAGCGGCGGCCGTCCGGTCCCGGGGACCCAGTCCACGGTGAGCAGCCGCCCCGGCTCGCGGTCGAGACCGATCTCCTCCAGCGTCTCGCGGCGAGCGCCCTGGCGCGGGGTCTCCCCGTCGTCGGACTCGACGGTGCCGCCGGGCAGCGTCCAGCCGTCCCGGTAGTTGGGCTCGACGAGGAGCACGTGACCCTCCGCGTCACGGAAGACGCAGGCGGCGGCGGCGAGGACCCGGGGGAGCCCGGCGATGTACGTGGCGTAGTCCGCAGTGGTCATCCAAGAAGGGTAACGAGCCTCGTGACAGTCGGTGCGACCCGCCGAAGCGCCGGTCCCGCACCCCAGGTGCCGGGACCGGCGTCCGGCGTGCTCACATCCGGGCGGCGACCTTTCGGGCCAGCTCCTCCAGACGCCGGTCGTTGTCCGCCCGGTCCGCCACCACGGTCATCGCGACCCAGGTGCCCGACTTGCGGAACAGGAGCCCGAACGTCCCGTGGTCCTTGTCGTCGTAGGCGGTCGCCTCGTCGCCGATGCCGGCGAGCGGCTTGCGATCGGCTGCCCGGAGCATGTCGTCCATGAACTGCCGGGCCTCGTCCCCCTGGATGGTGGACGCGATCGGTACCCCCTCGTGGGTGTATCTGCAGCCGCCCGCGGTGTCCTCGCTCTTCTGTCCCTCGACGGTTGTGCCTCCCAGCTCCTGCGCCTCCTGAAGGGAGATGAGCGCGCAGGGGTCCGCCTGGGCCTTCTTCGGCGGAGCGGAGGGGGCGGATCCCCCCTGTGAAACAGTCGCGGAAGGCGCGGTGCCGGCCGCGGGCGCCTTCTCGCCGGAGCCGCCGCAGCCTGCCAGGCCGAGGACGGCGAGCAGAGTCGTGGACAGCAGTGCCGAGCCTCGGTGCACACGGGTCATGGTCATGGCGTTCTCCTGGTTTCTGGCGTCGTTTCTGGAGTGGCTTCTGTGTCTCTGTGTCTCTGTGTCTCTGTGTTTCTGCGTTTCTGCGTTTCTGCCGACCGTCAGGGCTGGTGGGGACGTTGCCGGACCAGGATCCCGGCTCGCGGGGTGAGAGTCCGCGTGTGTGCGGATTGGTGACCGTGGCGTGTTCATGTTGTGAAGAAGGGTGAGAAGACCGGACGGAACGCACCATGCCGTAGCAGAAGTCGGCGGGTACCGGGTCCCGCCGGTCCGGTTCCCTCAGGCGTCGAGGAGGGCCAGACGCAGGGTGCGTTCGGCGAGTTCGCTGATGCGGACGCCGTCGAAGCCGAAGACCGCGCTGCGGACCGTGTCCTCGAGGGGGTCCTTCCACTGGGCCGGTACGGTCGCCGCGCCCGTCATGACGCCCGCCACCGAGCCGGCCGTCGCGCCGTTGGAGTCGGTGTCCAGGCCGGCGCGGACGGTCAGCGCGAGGGTGCGGGTGAAGTCGCCGCCGCCGTAGAGCAGACCGGCCGTGATGACGGCGGCGTTCGGGACCGTGTGGATCCAGCCGAGGCCCGCGGTCTCGTCCGCGAGCACGTCGAGCGTCTCCTCCCAGGGCAGGCCGGCCTCGTGCAGGGCGACCGTCCGGCGCACCGTGCGGGCCAGACGGCTGCCGGCCGGGATCACCGTCAGCGCGGTGTCGACGGCGGCGCGGACGGTCGGCGTGGTGAAGGCCGCCGCGATCAGTGCCGCCGCCCACATGGCGCCGTAGACGCCGTTGCCGGTGTGCGACAGCACCGCGTCGCGGCGGGCCAGCGAGGCGGCGCGGCGCGGGTCGCCGGGGCTGGTCCAGCCGTGGATGTCGGCGCGGATCAGGGCGCCGATCCACTCCTGGTACGGGTTGCCGTACGTGGCCGTCAGGGGCGGCTTGAGCCCGTTGGCGAGATTGCGGTATGCGGCCCGCTCCGCGGTGAACGTCTGGAGGTACGGCAGGCGCAGCAGCCACAGCTCGCCGACCTGCTCGGTGGTGAAGCCGAAGCCGTGCGTCTCCAGGAGGTCCAGGCCCAGGATCGCGTAGTCGACGTCGTCGTCGCGGCAGCTGCCGTGGATCCGGCCGCGTACGCAGCTCCGCCACTCGGGACGCAGCGGCGGGCCGTCGTGGTCGACGGCCGGTTCGGGGAGGTAGTCGGTGAGCGGCCGCGCGCCGGCCGCGCGCAGATAGTGGTCGATGCGGTCGCGCGTCCACACCTCGCCCTGCTCCACCGGCTTGCCGAGCATGTTGCCGGCGATCCGGCCGAGCCAGCCGCCGAGGATGCGGTCGGCGAGCCCCGGTCCGGCGTCCACGGCGGTGTCCACAGCGCTCATGGAAACCGGTCTACCCGATTCCGGGGGTGGTCGCGCGGGGTTCACCGGCACGTCAGGGGCTTCTCACGGTCCGGGCGGGGCATGACGGCGGGGGCGGTCGCCGGTTAAGGTCGCAACGGCGCGACTGGCCCTGACCTGTGGGGCCCCGGAGAGCAAGGGGATGTCAAGGTGGCGGACGCTGCAGTGCGAGGCACCCGGCGGGTGCTGGTCGCCGCGGACAAGTTCAAGGGATCGCTGACGGCCGTGCAGGTCGCCGAGCGTGTGACGGCCGGGTTGCGCCGGGTCGCGCCGGACGTGGAGGTGGAGGCGCTGCCCGTCGCCGACGGCGGCGACGGGACCGTGGACGCGGCGGTCGCGGCCGGGTTCGAGCGCCGGGAGGTACGGGTCGAGGGTCCCCTCGGGGACGAGGTGACCGCCGCG
The DNA here is from genome assembly GCF_035917575.1 of Streptomyces sp. NBC_01788. Taxonomy (GTDB): domain Bacteria; phylum Actinomycetota; class Actinomycetes; order Streptomycetales; family Streptomycetaceae; genus Streptomyces. Next base: position 6,457,139 of record NZ_CP109090.1, read on the forward strand.
TTCGCGCTGCGCGGTGACACGGCGGTCGTGGAGATGGCCGAGGCCAGTGGGTTGCAGCGGCTGCCCGCCGGTGTGTTCGCGCCGCTCACGGCCTCCACGTACGGCTCCGGGGAGCTGCTGCGGGCCGCGCTGGACGCGGGGGCGCGCACGATCGTGTTCGGCGTGGGCGGGAGCGCGACGACCGACGGGGGCGCGGGGATGCTGTCCGCGCTCGGGGCGCGGTTCCTGGACGCGGACGGGGAGCCGATCCCTCCGGGGGGTGGGGGGCTGGCGGAACTCGCCCGGGCCGACCTGTCCGGGCTCGACCCGCGGCTCGCCGCGGTGGAGCTGGTGCTCGCCAGTGACGTCGACAATCCGCTGACCGGGCCGAAGGGTGCGCCGGCGGTCTACGGGCCGCAGAAGGGTGCGTCGGCGGAGGACGTGGCGACGCTGGACGCGGCGCTCGCGCACTTCGCGAAGGTGCTGGAGGGTGTGGGCGGGGCCGGGGCCGGGGCTGGGAGCCTGGCCGCCGAGTACGCGGCGTCGCCGGGGGCGGGTGCGGCGGGTGGTATCGGGTTCGGGGCGATGCTGCTCGGGGCGCGGTTCCAGGCCGGGATCGAGGTCATGCTCGATGTGCTGGGCTTCGCCCCGGCGCTGGAGCGGGCCTCTTTGGTGATCACCGGTGAGGGATCCCTGGACGAGCAGACGCTGCACGGGAAGGCTCCGGCCGGGGTCGCGGCGGCGGCGCGGGCGGCGGGGAAGGATGTCGTCGCGGTCTGCGGGCGGCTGGCGCTGGGGCCGGAGGTTCTGGAACGTGCCGGGATTCGGCGCGCGTACGCGTTGACGGAGGTCGAGCCGGACGTTGCCACGTGCATCGCGGAGGCGGGGCCGATCCTGGAGCGGGTCGCCGAACGAATCGGCACCGACTGTCTGGGCTGAGTCGCGCCCTGCCCACCGGCCTGTGGGGCGCCTTTTTTCCGGGGCTCCGCCCCGGTTCTCGCCCACCCGCCCGCCCGACTCGGTGGGTGCGGGGGTGCCCGTTCCCTGGGGCTCCGCCTCAGACCCCGGCGCGGCTGCGTGCCGATTCTCGCCCGCCGCCCGCCCGGCACGGTGGGTCGAGGGGGCTGTGCCTTGGGGCTCCGCGGCAGCCGCGCCGGGGCTCCGCCCTGGTTCTCGCCCACCCGCCCGCCCGACTCGGTGGGTCGAGGGGGCCGTGCCCTGGGGCTCCGCCCCAGCACCCCGGCGGGGCTGCGCCCCTGCACCCCCGGGCGGGGCTCCGCCCCGGACCTTGGCGGGCTCCGCCGCAGTCCGCGCCGGGGTTCCGCCCCAGTTGTGGCCCACCCGCCCGCCCGACTCGGTGGGTGCGGGGGTGCCCGTTCCCTGGGGCTCCGCCCCAGACCCCGGCGCGGCTGCGCCCCTGCACCCCAGGGCTCCGCCCCAGCACCCCGGCGGGGCTGCGCCCCTGCACCCCAGGGCTCCGCCCCAGCACCCCGGCGGGGCTGCGCCCCTGCACCCCAGGGCTCCGCCCCTGCACCCCGCAGGGGTGCGCCCGTGTGCCCCGGCGGGGCTTCGTCCCAGGCCTCGGTGGCTCCGCCCCCTGTGTCCCGGCGGGGCTTCGCCCCAGGCCTTGCCCCCGCGGGGATGCGCTCCCTCCGTCGCCTCCCCCCCCCAGCCCCCCCCCGCGCTCGGTCCCCCCGGACCCGGTCCGCGCCCCCGGCATCCCACCTCACAGCGAAGGGCCCCGAACCTCTCGGTTCGGGGCCCTTCGGTGTTCCGTGGGTGCAGCGGAGCGTTACGGCTGGGCCGCTCGTGCCTCGCGGCGGTTGTCGCGGAAGTTGTTCACTCGGCGGGCCGTGGCGAAGAGGGGGATCACCGCGCCCATGACCAGTTGCAGGGCGCAGCCGGTCTGGAGGAGGAGCTGGCCGCTGGGGGCGTCGAAGGCCCAGGCTGCCAGGAGACCCATCGAGAGGACGATCCAGGACAGCATGGCCACCGCGAGGCGGCCCCTCGGCTTCGGGTACTCCACGCGGCTCACCATCAGCCATGCCGTGCCGACGATCGCCAGCAGCGTGGCCACGAAGGGCAGCTCCAGCAGGACGATGGAGACCACCGTCAGCGCGCCGAAGGGTGACGGCATGCCCTGGAACATGCCGTCCTTCAGCGTCACGCAGGAGAACCTGGCGAGCCGCAGGACTACCGCCAGCAGCACCACGATCGCGCCGAGGGCCGCCACCCTCTGATGGGCGTCGTCCGCGACCATGCCGTAGACGAGGACGAAGTACGCCGGCGCCAGGCCGAAGCTGATCAGGTCGGAGAGGTTGTCCAGCTCGGCGCCCATGGGGGAGGAGCGCAGCTTCCTCGCGACCAGGCCGTCGAACAGGTCGAAGACCGCCGCGCACAGCATCAGGATGACCGCCGTGGCGGCGCTGTGCCGGGCCATGCCCGCCGACTCGTCGTTGCCGGTCAGGTGCGGGATCAGGATGCCGGTGGTGGTGAAGTACACCGCCATGAAGCCGCAGGTCGCGTTGCCCAGGGTGAGGGTGTCCGCTATCGACAGCCGCAACGAGAGGGGCATCTCCTCCTCTTCGTCCACCTCGTCCGCCTCCGGCACCCAGCCGGCCTGGGTCTCGGGATCAATCACGGTCAATGCGAGTCACCCCAGCCACGGTCTTCTGGCCGACCTCGACCGCGACGTCCACACCCTCGGGCAGGTACAGGTCGACGCGCGAGCCGAAACGGATCAGACCGACCCGCTCGCCCTGCTCGACCTTGGTGCCGGACGGGATGTAGGGGACGATGCGGCGGGCCACCGCGCCGGCGATCTGCACCATCTCGATGTCGCCGAGCTCGGTGTCGAAGTGCCAGACGACCCGCTCGTTGTTCTCGCTCTCCTTGTTGAAAGCCGGAACGAAACCGCCGGGGACGTGCTCGACCGACGTGACCGTGCCGGAGAGCGGGGCGCGGTTGACGTGGACGTTCAGCGGGCTCATGAAGATCGCGACGCGCGTACGGCCGTCCTTCCACGGCATGATGCTCTGCACCACACCGTCGGCCGGCGAGATGACGCGACCCTGGGCGATCTCGCGCTCGGGGTCCCGGAAGAACCACAGCATTCCCGCCGCCAGCGCGGTGGCGGGAACGGCTACGGCCTTGGCAGCACCCGAGCGGCGGGCGCGCAGCAGGCTGACGGCCGCGGTGGCGACGGTCGGGAGAAGCCACGGCGATGCTCCGCGCGCAAGGCGTACGCCGGCCAGGCTGTCACGATGTGCAGGGGTTTGGCTGTGGGGCATGGATGACCTTCGTAAGCGGATGATGCCGCGCTTTCGACGGGGGACGGCGGCTTTCCGCGATCGTAGCGGTTAAGGGCCACAACTGGGTAAGCCGAGCTGCCGAGTCGGCTGTCGAACACCGTTGACGGGGTGTGATCTTCTTCTCGAAGAAAACACCCCGTAGACGGACATTCAGCCCTGGAACCGATACTCTTCGAGCAGTCTGCGGCCGATGATCATTTTCTGGATCTCGGCGGTGCCTTCACCGATGAGCAACATGGGGGCCTCACGGTACAGGCGCTCGATCTCGTACTCCTTGGAGAAGCCGTACCCGCCGTGGATGCGGAACGCGTCCTCGACGACCTCCTTGCAGTATTCGGAGGCCAGGTATTTTGCCATGCCTGCCTCAAGGTCATTGCGCTCGCCCGAGTCCTTCTTACGGGCGGCGTTGACCATCATGGCATGGGCGGCCTCGACCTTGGTGGCCATCTCCGCCAGTTTGAACTGGATGGCCTGGTGCTGGGCGATCGGCTTGCCGAAGGTGTGGCGCTGCTGGGCGTAGGCCACGCCGAGCTCGAAGGCGCGCTGGGCGACGCCGCAGCCCCGGGCGGCGACGTTCACCCGGCCGACCTCGACGCCGTCCATCATCTGGTAGAAGCCGCGCCCCGTGGCGCCGCCGAGCACCCGGTCGGCGGGTACGCGCAGGCCGTCCATGATGAGTTCGGTGGTGTCGACGCCCTTGTAGCCCATCTTGTCGATCTTGCCGGGGATGGTGAGGCCGGGGCGGACCTCGCCGAAGCCGGGCTCCTTCTCCACCAGGAAGGTCGTCATCGACTTGTGGGGCGCGGTGCCCTCCGGGTGACCCTCGTCACTGCGGACCAGGACGGCGACGAGGGAGGAGGTGCCGCCGTTGGTCAGCCACATCTTCTGGCCGGTCAGGACGTACTCTCCCCCACTCTCGACTGCGCTCGAGCGGGAGGTGCCCCCATCGTCCTTGACCGCCTTGGAGGTGATCGCCGACACGTCGGAGCCCAGGCCCGGCTCCGACATGGAGAAGGCGCCGCGGATGTCGCCGGCCGCCATCCGGGGCAGGAAGTGGTCCTTCTGTTCCTGCGTGCCGTGCTGCTTGAGCATGTACGCGACGATGAAGTGGGTGTTGATGATGCCGGACACCGACATCCAGCCGCGGGCGATCTCCTCCACGCACAGCGCGTAGGTGAGGAGCGACTCGCCCAGGCCCCCGTACTCCTCGGGGATCATCAGACCGAACAGGCCCAGTTCCCTCAGGCCGTCCACGATCGCTTGCGGATACTCGTCGCGGTGCTCCAGTCCGGTCGCGACCGGGATGATCTCCTTGTCGACAAAGTCACGGACGGTGGAGACGATCTCCTGCTGCACGTCCGTCAGACCGGCGGTCTGGGCGAGTCGGGCCATGGCCTACTTCCCCTGCTCCCTGGGTTCCGAACTGGGTGTGTCGCCCCGCAGGGGCGTCGTTTGAGGGTGATGGTGGGAGACGGGCGGGCGGCCGGGCTGCTCGCCGCCGCGCTCCTTGGTGTACGTCTCGGTCGGCACCATCACCTTGCGGCGGAAGGTGCACACCAGCGTGCCGTCCTGCTTGTAGCCCCTGGTCTCGACGTGGACGATGCCGCGGTCGCTCTTCGACTTCGACGGCCACTTGTCCAGCACCGTCGTCTCGCCGTAGACCGTGTCGCCGTGGAAGGTCGGCGCCACATGCTTGAGCGACTCGATCTCCAGGTTGGCGATGGCCTTGCCGGAGACGTCCGGGACGGACATGCCGAGCAGCAGGGAGTAGATGTAGTTGCCCACGACGACGTTCCTGCCGAAGTCGGTCGTCTTCTCGGCGTAGTTGGCGTCCATGTGGAGCGGGTGGTGGTTCATGGTGAGGAGGCAGAACAGATGGTCGTCGTACTCCGTGACCGTCTTGCCCGGCCAGTGCTTGTAGACCGCCCCGACCTCGAACTCCTCGTAGGTCCGTCCGAACTGCATGCCGCTCAGGCCTTTCTAGTCGGTGGGCATCTCGAACTTCGACGTGCGCCGCATGCCGGCCGCGCGGCCCTTGCCCGCGACCACCAGCGCCATCTTCCGGCTGGCCTCGTCGATCATCTCGTCGCCGAGCATCGCCGAGCCCTTCTTGCCACCCGCCTCGGACGTGCAGTACTCGTACGCGTCCAGGATCAGCTCGGCGTGGTCGTAGTCCTCCTGGGAGGGCGAGAACACCTCGTTGGCGGCCTCCACCTGACCGGGGTGCAGCACCCACTTGCCGTCGAAGCCGAGCGCGGCGGCCCGCCCCGCCACCTCACGGAAGCCCTCGACGTTGCGGATCTGCAGGTAGGGACCGTCGATCGCCTGGAGGTCGTTGGCACGCGCGGCCATCAGGATCTTCATCAGGATGTAGTGGTAGGCGTCCGCCGGATAGCCGGGCGGCTGCTCGCCCACGACGAGCGACTTCATGTTGATCGACGCCATGAAGTCGGCCGGGCCGAAGACGATCGTCTCGAGCCGCCCGGAGGCCTGCGCGATCTCGTTGACGTTGTTCAGGCCCCGGGCGTTCTCGATCTGCGCCTCGATGCCGATGCGGCCCACCTCGAAGCCCATCGTCTTCTCGATCTGCGTCAGCAGCAGGTCCAGCGCCACCACCTGCTGGGCGTCCTGCACCTTCGGCAGCATCACGCAGTCCAGGTTCTGGCCCGCGCCCTCGACCACCGTCACGACGTCGCGGTACGTCCACTCCGTCGTCCAGTCGTTGACCCGCACCACCCTGGTCTTGCCCGTCCAGTCGCCCTCGTTGAGGAACTTGACGATGGTGTGCCGCGCCTCCGGCTTCGCCAGCGGCGCGCAGGCGTCCTCCAGGTCCAGGAACACCTGGTCGGCGGCCAGCCCCTGCGCCTTCTCCAGGAAACGGGGGTTCGAGCCCGGTACGGCCAGACAGGAGCGCCGGGGACGAAGGCGGTCGAAAGAAGGCCGTGCGGCGGAGCCGCCCGTTGGAAGGGTGGTGGTGGGCGACGGGTGGGCGGTCATGCGGGGACCTCCAAGGGGTCGAGCTTGTTCGCTTTCCGGATCTCGTCGACGATACGGCCGATGATCCCGGTGATGTCGAAGTCCTTCGGGGTGAACACCGCGGCCACTCCGGCGGCCCTGAGCTGCTCGGCGTCGCCGTTCGGGATGATCCCGCCGGCGATCACCGGGATGTCGGCGGCGCCGGCCCGGCGCAGCCGCTCCAGCACGTCCGGCACGAGCCGGGCGTGCGAGCCGGACAGGATGGACAGGCCGACCGCGTGCACGTCCTCGGCGAGGGCCGCGTCCACGATCTGCTCGGGGGTGAGCCGTATGCCCTGGTAGACCACCTCGAACCCGGCGTCGCGGGCCCGTACGGCGATCTGCTCGGCGCCGTTGGAGTGGCCGTCCAGGCCCGGCTTGCCGACCAGGAAGCGCAGCTTGCCCACACCGAGGTCACGGGCCGTCAGTTCCACCCGGCGGCGCACCCCGGCCATCGCCGAGCCCTCCTCGGCGGTGACGGCGACCGGCGCCGACGACACGCCGGTGGGCGCCCGGAACTCGCCGAACACCTCGCGCAGGGCCCCGGCCCACTCGCCGGTCGTGACACCCGAGCGGGCGCACTCCAGCGTGGCCTCCATGAGGTTGCCGGTGCCCTTGGCCGCCTCCTTCAGCCGCTCCAGCGCCTTGCAGGGGCGCGGGTGGTTGAACGGCGGCTGGTAGCGGGTGTCGCGCCAGCGCAGGAGCGAGTCGGTCACGCGGGTCTCGACCGCCGGGTCGACCGTCTGGATCGCGGTGTCCAGATCGGCGGTGAGCGGGTTCGGTTCGGTGCCCTCGAACACGTTGACGCCGACGATCTTCTCCTGGCCCGACTCGATCCGGGCCCGGCGCTCGGCGTGCGAGGCGACCAGCTGCGACTTCAGGTAGCCGGACTCCACGGCGGCCATCGCGCCGCCCAGCTCCTGGATGTGCTCCATCTCGGCGAGCACCGCCTCGACCAGGTCCGCCACCTTCGCCTCGATCACCTTCGAGCCCTCGAAGATGTCCTCGTACTCCAGCAGGTCCGACTCGTAGGCCAGCACCTGCTGGATGCGCAGGGACCACTGCTGGTCCCAGGGCCTGGGCAGGCCGAGGGCCTCGTTCCAGGCCGGCAGCTGCACGGCACGCGCACGTGCGTCCTTGGAGAGGGTGACGGCCAGCATCTCCAGGACGATCCGCTGGACGTTGTTCTCCGGCTGCGCCTCGGTCAGGCCGAGGGAGTTGACCTGGACGCCGTAGCGGAAACGGCGGTGCCTGGGGTCCTCGATGCCGTACCGCTCGCGGGTGATCCGGTCCCAGACGCGGCCGAACGCCCGCATCTTGCACATCTCCTCGACGAAGCGGACGCCCGCGTTCACGAAGAAGGAGATCCGTCCGACGACGTCACCCATGCGCTCCTGGGGCACCTGGCCGCTGTCGCGCACCGCGTCCAGGACGGCGATCGCGGTGGACATCGCGTACGCGATCTCCTGCACCGGCGTGGCGCCTGCCTCCTGGAGGTGGTAGCTGCAGATGTTGATCGGGTTCCACTTGGGCATGTGGGAGACCGTGTACGCGATCATGTCCGTGGTCAGCCGGAGGCTCGGGCCCGGCGGGAAGACATGGGTGCCGCGGGACAGGTACTCCTTGACGATGTCGTTCTGGGTCGTGCCCTGGAGCTTGGTGATGTCCGCGCCCTGCTCCTCCGCGACGACCTGGTACAGCGCCAGCAGCCACATGGCGGTGGCGTTGATGGTCATCGAGGTGTTCGTCTGCTCCAGGGGGATGTCCTGGAACAGCCGGCGCATGTCGCCGAGGTGCGCGACCGGCACGCCGACCCGGCCGACCTCGCCGCGGGCGAGGATGTGGTCGGGGTCGTAGCCGGTCTGCGTCGGCAGGTCGAACGCCACCGACAGACCGGTCTGGCCCTTGGCGAGGTTGCGCCGGTACAGCTCGTTGGAGGCCTCGGCCGTGGAGTGGCCCGCGTAGGTGCGCATGAGCCACGGCCGGTCTCTGTCCCCGTGGGCCCTGGGTGTCTGACGCTCACTCATGTGCGCCTCTCAGATGTTCCGGAAGCGGTTGATGGCGTCGATGTGCCGGGCGCGCATCTCCTCGTCGCGCACGCCGAGGCCCTCCTCGGGCGCCAGGCACAGCACGCCGACCTTGCCCTGGTGCAGGTTGCGGTGCACGTCGTACGCCGCCTGCCCGGTGTCCTCGAGGGAGTAGACCCGGGACAGCGTGGGGTGGATCTTCCCCTTGGCGATGAGGCGGTTGGCCTCCCAGGCCTCGCGGTAGTTGGCGAAGTGGGAGCCGATGATGCGCTTCAGGGACATCCACAGGTAGCGGTTGTCGTACTCGTGGGTGTAGCCCGAGGTGGAGGCGCAGGTGACGACGGTGCCGCCCTTGCGGGTGACGTAGACGCTCGCGCCGAACGTCTCGCGGCCGGGGTGCTCGAAGACGATGTCGACGTCCTCGCCGCCGGTGAGTTCGCGGATGCGCTTGCCGAAGCGCTTCCACTCCTTGGGGTCCTGGGTGTGCTCGTCCTTCCAGAACCGGTAGTTCTCGGCGGTGCGGTCGATGATCGCCTCGGCGCCCATGGCGCGGCAGATGTCCGCCTTCTGTTCGCTGGAGACGACGCAGACGGGGGTCGCGCCGCCGGCGAGGGCGAACTGCGTGGCGTAGCTGCCGAGTCCGCCGCTCGCGCCCCAGATGAGCACGTTGTCGCCCTGCTTCATGCCGGCGCCGTTGCGGGAGACGAGCTGGCGGTAGGCGGTGGAGTTGACCAGGCCGGGGGCGGCGGCCTCCTCCCAGCTCAGATGGCCGGGCTTGGGCATCAGCTGGTTGGACTTGACGAGCGCGACCTCGGCGAGGCCGCCGAAGTTGGTCTCGAAGCCCCAGATGCGCTGCTCCGGGTCGAGCATCGTGTCGTTGTGGCCGTCGCTGGACTCCAGCTCGACGGAGAGGCAGTGCGCGACGACCTCGTCACCGGGGTGCCAGGCGTTGACGCCGGGGCCGGTGCGCAGGACGACGCCGGCCAGGTCGGAACCGATGATGTGGTACGGCAGGTCGTGGCGCCTGGTGAGTTCGCTGAGCCGGCCGTAGCGCTCCAGGAAGCCGAACGTCGACAGCGGCTCGAAGATCGAGGTCCACACCGAGTTGTAGTTGACCGAGGAGGCCATGACGGCCACCAGGGCCTCACCGGGGCCCAGCTCGGGCACCGGCACCTCGTCCAGGTGCAGGGACTTGCGCGGGTCCTTGTCGCGGGTGGCGAGCCCGGCGAACATCTCCGTCTCGTCCTTGTGCACGGTGATCGCGCGGTACGACTCGGGCAGTGGCAGGGCGGCGAAGTCGGCGGACGCGGCGTCCGGCGACTGGATCGCCTCCAGGATGTCCTTCACGGTCACGGTGTTGCCTCCGGCGTCGAGCGCCCCGGGGGAGGGGCGCTGAGGGTTACGTCGGTGCTGCTGAGGGGCGGTGAGGGGGCCGGCGGTCCGGCCGGGTGCCGCCGGTTCGGCGGCTGGGGCTTTCGGCAGCGCTTTGTGGCGCGGGAGGTTGCCTGTGACGCAGGCGTCCGGGCGTGCGAGCCGCCATTGGCTTGCTGGGACAGCCGGCGTGCGTGCGGTTCTGCCGCCCGCCGGCCGCCCGGACACCTTCAACGTATGACACCGCGTGTCATCCTGCAAGGCACTCAGTGCCAGAATTTTCGCTCAGACGAAAACTTTGCGCAACAGATGAGCGATGATCGATCGAACGGGGCTGCCGAGCCGACGGAAAAGGGGCTCCGACATGCCAAAACGGCCACCCCGTGGGGTGGCCGTGAGTACGTGCGCGTGCATGGTCCTCGCTGTCGCGAGGCCTCTCAGCGCTCTTTCAGCGCCTCCTCGATGGTGCGCATGACCTCTTCCAGCGGGGCGTCGGTGCGGGCGACCGCCACCAGCACCTCGCCCTGCTGGGACACCGCCGCCGAGGGCCCGGGACCGGACCCGGGCGCCGCCGCGCGGCCGGCCCCGATACCGGTGCCGAACGTCTTGCGCACGATCGCGAAGGCGTGGTCGAGCTGCGCCTCGACGTCTCCCCGGCCCTCGGCCCGCAGCCAGCGTCGCAGCACGTGGTTGTGCGCGGTGACCACGGCGGACGCGGCGACCTCCGCGAGCAGCGGGTCGTCGTTGGCGTCGTCGGCGTGCACCCGCTCGTCGAAGTGACCCAGCAGATAACGCGTGAACAGGCGCTCGTAACGGGCCACGGAGGCGATCTCCGCCTCGCGCAGCGTGGGCACCTCGCGGGTCAGCCGGTAGCGGGCGACCGAGATCTCCGGCTGCGCCGCGTACATCTTCATGACTTCCTTGATGCCCCGGCACACCGTGTCGAGCGGATGCTCGTGCGCGGGGGCCGCGTTCAGGACGGCCTCGGCGCGGATCAGGGTGTCGTCGTGGTCGGGGAAGATGGCCTCTTCCTTGGAACGGAAGTGGCGGAAGAAGGTGCGCCGGGCGACCCCGGCCGCCGCGGCGATCTCGTCGACCGTGGTCGCCTCGTACCCCTTGGTAGCGAACAGCTCCATCGCGGCGGCCGCCAGCTCCCGGCGCATCTTGAGCCGTTGGGCGGCCGCGCGGGAGCCCGCGGCGCTCTCCGGCGCGTCGGGCGTGGCGGGTGTACGTGTGGACCTGGCGGGCTGGGGCATGACCCGAACGTACTGCATGTGCGCGGCCTGGTGCGCACGTCCCCGCCTTCCTCCGTCCCCGGTGGACGGGGGAGCGGCCGCCGGCTCCAGCAGGCCGCCCCACTCCCGTCCGTCCGCGAACCGGTCGCCGGAGCGGTCAGCGCCGGGCATATTCGCGGAAGCCGCGGCCCGTCTTGCGGCCGAGGCAGCCCGCGGCCACCAGATGCTCCAGGAGCGGGGCCGGGGCCAGGCCCGGGTCGCGGAACTCGCGGTGCAGGACCCTCTCGATGGCCAGCGAGACGTCCAGGCCGACGACGTCGAGCAGTTCGAACGGGCCCATGGGATAGCCGCCGCCGAGCTTCATCGCCGCGTCGATGTCGTCCAGGGACGCGTAGTGCTCCTGCACCATCTTGACGGCGTTGTTGAGGTACGGGAACAGCAGGGCGTTGACGATGAAGCCCGCGCGGTCCCCGCAGTCGACGGCGTGCTTCTTGACCCTGGCGCACACCTCGCGGACCGTCGCGTGGACGTCGTCCGCCGTCAGCACCGTGCGGACGACCTCGACGAGCTTCATCGCCGGCGCCGGGTTGAAGAAGTGCATGCCGATCACCTCGTGCGGGCGCGAGGTGGCGCGGGCGCAGGCGACCACGGGGAGCGAGGAGGTGGTGGTGGCCAGGATCGCGCCCGGCTTGCACACCTTGTCCAGTGCCGCGAACAACTGCTGCTTGACCTCCAGGTCCTCGGCGACGGCCTCGACCGCGAGATCCACGTCGGCGAAGTCGTCGAGGCTGCCGGTCGCCGTGATCAGGTCCAGGGTCCGCGCGGCGGCCTCGGCGGTCAGCCGCCCCTTGTCGACGGAGCGGGAAAGCGACTTGCCGATACGGGCCTTGGCGGTCTGCGCCTTCTCCGCGCTGCGGGCGGCCAGCACGACCTCGTACCCGGCCTTCGCGAACACCTCGGCGATCCCGGAGGCCATGGTGCCCGAGCCGGCGACGCCGACGGAGCGCACCGGGCGGCCGGGGCCGAGGACGTCGCCGGACGGCGGGGTCAGCGCGTCCCGCACGACGGCGCCGCTGCCCGGTGCCTCGTAGGTGTAGAAGCCGCGGCCCGCCTTGCGGCCCGTGAGGCCGGCCTCGCTGAGCTGCTTCAGGATCGGCGCGGGTGCGTGCAGCCGGTCGCGGGACTCGGTGTACATGGCCTCCAGGACCGTGCGCGCGGTGTCGACACCGATCAGGTCGAGCAGTGCCAGCGGGCCCATCGGCAGTCCGCAGCCGAGCCGCATCGCGGCGTCGATGTCCTCGCGGGAGGCGTACCTGGCCTCGTACATCGCGGCGGCCTGGTTGAGGTAGCCGAACAGCAGCCCGTCGGCGACGAATCCGGGCCGGTCGCCGACCGCGACGGGCTCCTTGCCGAGTTCCAGGGCGAGGTCGGTGACCGCCTGAACGGCTTGCGGGGCGGTCAGCACCGAGGAGACGATCTCGACCAGCCGCATGGCCTGCGCGGGGTTGAAGAAGTGCACTCCCAGCACCCGCTCCGGGTGGGCGGAGTCGGCGGCCAGGCGGGTCACCGACAGGGCGTTGGTGCCGGTGGCCAGGATCGCCCCCGGCCGCACGATGCCGTCCAGTTCCCGGAAGATCTGCTGCTTGGTCTCGTACGACTCCGGCGCCACCTCGATGACCAGGTCGGCGCCGGCCGCCGCGGTCAGGTCGGTGCACGTGCGCACGCGGGCGAGCGCGTCCGTGCGCTCCCGCTCGGTCAGGCGCCCGCGTTCCACGGCGCGGGCGGTGGAGTGCTCCAGGGCGGCGACGCACTGGGCGGCCGCCGCCTCGCTGATGTCGATGCCGACGACCTCGCGGCCCGCACGGGCCAGGACCTCGGTGATGCCGGTGCCCATGGTGCCGAGGCCGACGACGGCGATCGTCTTCAGCGGGGACAGGGAGGTGTCGGAGAGGGGAGCGGCCATCGCGGGACTCCAGGAATGAGAGTGACGACTGGGAACGCGTCCCGGGGACGCCGAAGGGCGTACCGGGTGCGGAAGGAAGGAATCTGCGGGTGTTGCCGGGCCGGGAGCGCACGCGCCCGGCGCCGGTCGCCGCGGGCGCCTGTGCGCCCGGCAGCCGGTGAAGGCCGACCGGCTCTGTCCCGAAGCCGGGTCGTACTGCGGTACTCGGGGTACCGAACCGACAACACTCGCCGTGGCTGCGTCACCAGGCCACTGCGAGAGGATTGCGAGAGGGTGTCTCGCTCGTCTGAGCTTAACCGGTGGGTAACGAGCGCGCCACCCCTTTGGGTCAGTGATGTGGTCCCGCGCGGGCGGCCGCGCACCCGGGAGACCGGCTGTGGGGGCTCAGACGGACTTGACCTCGCCGCCGTCCATGCGGAGGGCCGAGCCGGTCATCCAGCGTGCCCCCGGTGAGACGAGGAAGGCCATGAGTTCGGCGATCTCGTCCGGTTCGCCGTAGCGTGCGATGCCCGCCTCCTGGGGGAACTTCGCGGTGGCCTCGTCGACGGTCATGTCGTGCAGTGGCGCCCAGTGTTCGAGGTACGAGCGGCGGCGGCCGGTCATCACCGGTCCCGGCAGGACGCTGTTGACCTGGACCCCGTCCGTGATGCCGCGGTCGGAGAACGCCTTGGCCAGTGCGACGATCGCGGCGTTGATCGTGCCCACCGCGGCGTACGGGGCCTTGGGGAAGAGCGCCGAGTTGCCCGACATCAGGACGACGGATCCCTTGGCCTCCCTCAGGGACGGCCAGGCGGCGACGGTGAGGCGGCGAGCACCGTGGAGCTTGAGCGCGAGCCCGTGGTCCCACTGTTCGTCGGTCATGTCGAGCACGTCGATCTGCGGGACGGCGCCCGCGAGACGAGTGCGATCGCGACGAAGTCGCGCGCCAGCCGGATCGCGGTCGACCGGCCGATGCCCTGACTGGCACCGGTGACGATGGCCACTGACTGGGGCATGCGGATTCCTTCTCCTGCGCTGAGGGCCGATTACGCGGACGCCGCCACATCCCGCACGGCGTCGAGGACGACGTCCACAACCTCCTGAGGCGCGGTGACCAGTGGCGCGTGGTCCACCGGGTGCGGGCGGGCGCGTGCGCCCATCCGCTCGGCCATGAAGCGCTGCGTGTCCGGGGCGATCATGCGGTCCTGCTCGGCGATCAGGAACCAGCTCGGGCGGTCCTTCCACAGAGGCCGTCCGACCGGGACACCGATACTGGCCGCGGCGATGGGGCGCTGCACGGCGGCCAGCAGCGCCTGCTCCTCGGCAGGGGCGTGCTGTGCGAAGGCGCCGGCGAAGGCGTCCTCGGGCAGCCAGACCAGCCCGTGGGCGTCCGGCTGGAGCTCCGGCGTCCTCGGGTCCGGCCGACCGCGATGGAAGACGTCGCCCACGGTCTCCCCTTCGTCGGGCGCGAGCGCAGCCACGTAGACCAGCGCGGCGGCCTTCGGATCGCGTGTCGCCCCGATCACCGCTCCGGCATACGCGTGCCCCACCAGGACGAGCGGGCCGTCGAGCCGCTCAAGAACGCGGTCGAGGGCCGCGACGTCATCGGTCAAGGAGGTCAGTGGCAGGGGTGCCGCGACGACTTCGATGCCCTCGGCCTTCAGCGGGCCGATCACCTTGCTCCAACTCGATCCGTCCGCCCAGGCACCGTGCACGAGCACGACACCGACGTGGTTGGTGGACATGGTGAGTTCCTCTGTCTCCGTGGTCCCAGCGGATGAGTAGCGTCGATGGCCGGGCCCGACCGGCCAGGGCCCGAGGACGGGGCACGGCCAACCTGTCACAACGAGGACCCGGACGAATCTTCGGACACCCCACGCTCCGGCCGAAGGACACGAATGGCTCAGCGACTAGGCTGGCCGTCGTGGACGAAGAGTTGCGATCACTCACGGAGCGCTTACGGCAGGAGTCGGGCGGATCGGTGGCGTACGAGCACCTGGTCGCCACCCCGGACATGGACGAACTGGCCGAGGTACTGACGGCGCCCGGACAGCCGCTGTGGGCCAGGGAAGTGGCCGCGTTCCGGTTGGGCCTCGCGGGCGACCCGCGGGCCTTCGAATCCCTCGTCCTGCTCCTGAACCACCGCGACCCGCAGCGCTGCGCCTCCGCCGCCCACGCCCTGGCCCGCCTCGGCGACCCCCGCACCGCCCGCGCGGCGGCGGCCCTCGCCACCAACGAACTCCGCGTCGCCTACGCCCTGCATCCGGTGCGCCTGCTGGTGGAACTGCGCGCCCCCGAGTCAGTCCCCGCCCTGATCACCACCCTGGAGCGCCGGCTCCACCCGCACGACCCCTACCGCCGCGTGGCCCTCGCCTGCGTCGAGGGCCTGGGCACGCTCGGCGACGTCCGGGCCCGCCCCGTCCTCACCGAGGCCCTCGCCCACCCGGCGCTGGCGGAGGCGGCGGTGGCAGCCCTGGCCCGCGTACCGAAATCCGGGTGAGCGGCCGGGCGCCGCGAGAGGACCCAGCATTCGGGCGCTGCGACGGGGAACGGCTCACTCGGGCGGTACGCCTCATTCGGGCAGTACGGCGAACGCCTCGACCTCCATCAGGAACTCCGGGCGGACCAGGCCCGCGACCTGGACGGCCGAGGAGGCGGGCAGGCGGTCGTCGGGTATGTGGGGGGCGCGGGCGGCACGGAGCGCCGGGAGGTGGGCCGTGTCCGTGACGAAGTAGGTGAGTTTCACGACCTGGTCGAAGGTCGTGCCGGCGGCGGCCAGGCAGCGGCGGAGGTTCTCGAAGACCTGCCGGGCCTGCGCGTCCGGGTCGCCCTCACCGACGAGTTCGCCGTTCTCGTCCAGGGCGACCTGCCCGGAGATCGCGACGAAACGGCCGGTGCCCATGACGACATGGGAGTAGTGCGCGGCGGGGGCGACCCCGTCGGGGGCGGGGATCCTGGTGGGCTCACTCATGCGTCCATGGTGGACCACGGGTGGAACATCCACGAGCAGGTCACCGCCCCCGACGGGCCGTCAGGCCGCTTGCCGCGCACGGGCCGAGCCGGCTCGGCCGCTCAGCCGCGGAAGCCGACGAGGTCGTGCAGCGCCGTCCCGCGTGCGGCGCTCGCCGGGGAGGCGGCCGACGGGGAGGCGGCCGCGGCGGACGGCGCCGCGCTCGCGGGCTTCGGGTCGGGCAGCCGCTTGCACACCGCGTCCGCGACGCCCTTCCCGCGCGGCACCTTGCCGTTGGTCAGATACGTCGCCAGGTGCTTGTCCAGGCAGGCGTTCCCGCTCAGCGTGATGCCGTGGTTGCCTCCGCCCTGCTCGACGACGAGGCTGGAGTTCCGCAGCAGCCGGTGCACCGTGACTCCGCCGTGGTACGGGGTGGCCGCGTCGTCGGTCGCCTGGAACAGCAGTACCGGTGGCAGCTTGCTGTTGGCGACGTTCACCGGGCGCTTGGCGGGGACCGGCCAGAAGGCGCAGGGCGCGTTGTACCAGGCGTTGTTCCAGGTCAGGAACGGTGCCTTGGCGTGCACGGCCCAGTTGTCCTTGCGCCACTGCCGCCAGTCGCGCGGCCACGAGGTGTCACTGCACTGCACGGAGGCGTAGACGCTGTAGCCGTTGTCGCCGGAGGCGCCCACGGCGCCGAAGTTCGCGTACGCCTCGACCAGCGGTCCGGTCTCCTTGTCGTTCGCGTACGCCGCGAACGCCTGGGCGAGGTAGGGCCAGTAGCCGTTGTAGTAGCCGCCCGGGACGAAGATGTCCTCCAGTTCGGAGGCGCCGACCTTGCCGCCGGCGGGCTTCTTGGCGAGCGCCGCCCGCATCGCGTACCACTTGGCCTCGATCCGGGCCGGGTCCTTGCCCAGCCGGTAGGTCGAGTCGTTCTTCGCGATCCATGCCAGGAAGGCCTGCTGGCGGCCCTCGAAGGCGTAGTCCTGCTGGATGTTGTTGTTGTACCAGACGCCCGTCGGGTCGACGATCGAGTCGAGGACCAGCCGGCGCACCCGCTCGGGGAAGAGCTTGGCGTACACCGCGCCGAGGTAGGTGCCGTAGGAGTAACCGAAGTAATTGATCTTCTTGGCGCCGAGGGCCTTGCGGATGGAGTCCATGTCGGTCGCCGCGTTGACCGTGTTGATGTGCGGCAGCACGTTCGCGTACTTCTTGCCGCAGGCGGCGGCGAAGGACTTCGCGCGCGTCAGGTTGGCGTTCTCGATCGCGGTCGTGCTCGGCACCGAGTCGGGGCGCACCGGCTTGAACGAGCCGGGCTTGCAGTCGAGCGCCGGGGAGCTCTTGCCCACCCCGCGCGGGTCGAAGCCGATGACGTCGTACTGGGCCGCGACCCCCTTGGGCAGGGAGGAGGCGACGAAACCGGCGAGCGAGAGACCGCTGCCGCCGGGACCGCCGGGGTTGACCAGCAGGGGGCCCTGGTAGGTCTTGGCGGTGTGCGGGACGCGTGACAGCGCCAGCGTGATCATCTTGCCGGAAGGATGTCGGTAGTCGAGCGGTACCTTCACGGACCCGCACTGCAGGGTGGGATGACTGGTGGTGCCGCACTTCTTCCAGGTGACCTTGGCAGCGGACACGGCGGCTGCGGAGTGCGGGGTGCTCGCGTCGGCGGGGACGGCCGTGAGGGATCCGGCCATGACGACGGCGGCACCGCACAGTGCGGCAGCGCTCTTTCTCATAAGTCCTCCCAGGACGGAGAGGCTGCGGACCGCGGTCTCGCGATCCTCGCCGCATCGTCCCGGAAAGACCTAGCGGAAGAACGCGTTCTGAAAATTCTTGACCCAATTGGGCCGAGTGACGCGCTCGAACGATCTCAAATGAGCGTGAGTTGCGTCGGTTCGGGCAGCGTGGGCGGTTTCGGCTCGGCCGGCTGGATGCGACGGGCCGCTCCCGCACGTGCGGGTCCGATCCCGTACTCCCTTGCCAGTTCGTGCACCTGACGAGTGATCCGGCGCTGGTACCACTTGGGGGCGTAGGCGCCCTCGGCGTACAGCCGCTCGTAGTCGCGCACCAGACGCGGATGGTGCTGTTCGAGCCAGGTCATGAACCACTCGCGGGCGCCGGGCCGCAGATGCAGTACCAGCGGGGTGACGGAGGTGGCCCCGGCCGCCGCTATCGCCCGTACGGTGTCGCGCAGTTGGTCCGGCCGGTCGCTCAGGAACGGGATCACCGGCGCCATCAGCACCCCGCAGCCGATGCCGTGCTCCCCGAGGGTCCGCACGACGTCCAGGCGCCGCTCGGGCGCGGGGGTGCCCGGCTCGACGGTGCGCCACAGCTCCGTGTCGGTGAAGCCCACCGAGACGCAGACGCCCACGTCGGTGACCTCGGCGGCCTGGGTGAGCAGGTCGAGGTCGCGCAGGATCAGCGTGCCCTTGGTCAGGATCGAGAACGGGTTCGCGTGGTCGCGCAGCGCGCTCAGGATGCCCGGCATCAGCCGGTAGCGGCCCTCGGCCCGCTGGTAGCAGTCCACGTTCGTGCCCATGGCGATGTGCTCGCCGTGCCAGCGGCGCGAGGCGAGCTGGCGGCGCAGCAGCTCCGGCGCGTTCACCTTGACCACGATCTGGGTGTCGAAGCCGATGCCCGTGTCGAGGTCCAGATAGCTGTGCGTCTTGCGCGCGAAGCAGTACACGCAAGTACACTTCTTGTTGTGACACCATTTCAGAGGGGCGCCACCTACGAGCGGATCTCCAAGGCCGACGCTGGTGACGAAGACGGGGTCATCCGCCAGGGGGAGGACACCGAGGAACTCGCCGGCAGGCGCGGCATCCCGATCGATGGCCGCCGCTTCCGCGACAACGACAAGTCCGCCACACACGGAAAGCGTCGCCCGGACTACGACCGGCTGATAGCCGCCGTGGAGCGGGGTGAAGTCGATGTCATCATCGTCTACATGCTCGGCCGCCTGTGGCGAAACCGGAAAGAACGAGCCGACGGGATTGAGATCCTCCGCAAGCACGGCGTGAGCGTGCTCTGCGTCAAGGGCCCCGAGCTGGACCTGACCACGGCCGCCGGGCGACTGCTGGCCGGCCTGCTCGGTGAGGTCGACACCTTCGAGGTCGAGCAGATGTCCGAGCGGGAGCAACGGGAGATGCGCCAGCGCGTCGAACGCGGTGAAATCCCCACGGGCCCGCGGTGCTTCGGCTACACGCCGGACGGAGACGAGGTCATCGACACGGAGGCCGCAGAGGTCCGCAAGATGTACCAGGCCCTCGCTGCCGGCGGGACCCTGTCCGGCATCGCCGCCGACCTGAACAAGCGGGAGATCCTCAACCGCAACGGCAAAGCCTGGACCCACAACGCGGTGCGCTACCTGCTGATGAACGAACGGTACGCCGGTCTGCGCGAGTACAACGGGACGACGTATACCGGGAAGTGGCCCGCCATCGTCAACGAGGACGTGTGGCGCCAGGCCGTCGCGATACTCACCGACCCGTCGCGGAAGACATCGCCGGGCCCGGCCCGCAAGTGGCTGCTGTCCGGCCTCGCCCGCTGCGGCGTGTGCAACAACGGGACGACGGTCACGAGCGCACAGCGCAGCGCGAAGGGATCCTACGAGGGCGCGCGGATCTACAAGTGCCGCGGGCCTGTGAAGCACTTGGGGCGTACGGCGGAGCCGATCGACAGACTCATCGCCGGGGTCGAGCCGGGCCAGCCCCTGGGGCTTGTGCCGCAGTTGCTGGTGCGTGAGGATGCCGCCCGGCTGCTGCTGGACGACGAGCGGCCGGACATGGACGAGCTGAACGCGAAGGCCACAGTGCTGCGGGCGCGGCTGAAGAACATGGCTGACGCCTTCGCTGACGACGACGAGGCGGATGCCCTCGAATTCAAGAGGGCTGTACGCCGCATCAAGGACCGTCTGAAGGAGATCGAGCAGCAGATGACCAGCCCGGCCCGGGCGGCCGTCCTGGGCGAGCTGGTCCGCTCTGACGACATCGTTGCCGCGTGGGCGGCGACGCCGCTGGACCGCAAGCGGGCCGTCGTCGACATGCTGATGACCGTGACGATCCACAGCTGCGGTCCAGGGCGGCACAGGTTCGACCCCGAGTCCATCGAGATCGTCCCGAAGCTGCGTTGACTCCGGGTGGCGGACTGGCGCTCACCGCCCGGTGAAGCCCGCTGCTACCCGTTTAAAAGGCACGTGCCTGTGCTGGTCAGGGGCGGCACCTTCAGGTGCAGACACAGCTCAGGTCGGGCGGTATCTATCCCCGAAGTCGGCGGCAGTGAGGGAGGGACCTCGGGGATGTGTTCTTCGGGCGCCGCCGGGCCGGGTCTCCCTGTCGGCGGCGGCGCGGGGGCGGTCGCGTCGGCCTCCTCCGCATGGCCACCGCCGGGCGGCGCTGCCTCGTCGGCAGGAACCTCATCGTCGACGGGTAGGACCGTCACCGCGAGGTCCGGGCCCGGCGTCAAGCTGTCGGCGTCCGCCGACGCGGACGGTCCGTCACTCGGCTCGGAAAGAGCCGTCTGCGGTGACTCGCTGGGTGCCGGAGGTGCAACGGCTGGGGGCTGCGGCAGGTAGCTGCTCAGCGGCGTATCGGTGGGAGGTGCGATCACGGTGGGTGCGGCGGCCGGCGGTTCGTCCGCCGAGTCCGCCGTCCAGGGTTGGACTGAGAAGGTCACGGTGGCTGCGGTGACTGCTGCCGCGACCATCGTTCCGAGGAACTGGGCGCGCTGGGCGCGGCCGAGTTCTATCGTGGCTGTTCCGGCCGCGGTCAGAGCCGCTGCCGCACCGCCTAGGTACAGCCATAGGTGCCGCTTGCGTCGGACGGGTTGAGGCCCCATTGGTTGGTGGGGCTCGGGCAGGGTGCTGGTGTCGTGGCCGTTGACGACGGCGGGCTGCGAGGGCGGCTCGCCGTCGCTGCCCTCGTCTGCGAGTAGTTGTCGGAGAATCGTCATGTGGGCTCGCTGGGCGCGCATCTGCCTGTCGATCTCTGAGATCTGCCGCCTGCACTCGGCTACCTGGCGGCGAAGTTGAGCCAGGTTGCCGAGGAGGCGCTGCAAGAACAGACCCCCAGTGATGAGGATGACGCCGAGCGCACCCGCGACGATGACGCAGGTCATGTCACGTCCCCTTGCATGTGCGCGTCGGTCTCGTACAAGTTCACCCTTGTACGAGATTCGATCTTGCGTCCGAAAGTGTTCGGTCACGCGCATTCGGCGGGAACGTGACTGTTCCGTTATTGAGTTTTGGCCAACGCCGCTACCCGGTGCGACGGGGCGTGGGGTGGCCGGAAGTTCGCGCGCGGCGCCGCGTGACGGCCTCGTAGTCGGCCGCCAGGTCGCGCAGCAGTTCGGCGCGATCCGCAGGTTCCACATCCTCCAGTGCGGCCTCGATCATGCGCCGTACATGGGGTGGCGCCGCGTGCAGCGCCTCCGGAATGGGGGGTGACTGCTGCGCATGCTGGAGCTCCATCTCTCGTAGGACCGCGGCGGCCTCCGGGTGGTGCTCGCGCAGGCGGTCGGCTGTCAGGCCCACGGTCCGCGCCATGGCGGCCAGTGTGGCCGGCTTTGTTCCGACCGGCTTGCGTTCCCGGCCCCGGTAGCCGGCCTCGATCTGCCGCCAGCTGGAGCCGGAGAACTTGAAGGGCATGTGGCTCGCCGCAACCTCAGGGCTGAGGCCCTGTGCTTCGCGGGCGATCTTGATGAGCGTCCCATAGCCCGGTGGGCTCTGGTCCTGCTCTCCTGCCTTCATTCCTTGTCCCCCTCGTGATGGCTCGTACTTTCTAGAACTTTACGGAAGTCCAGTAGGTAGCGCGAGCGCGTGCACCAGTCGTTCACAAGCGGTAGAAGCATTCAGGACATCCCACTTGTGGAAAGTGATACAAGGTCGTACAGTCGATCGCATGAACGAAGACCCCAAGGAGTTTCGCCGCCGACGGCTCGAGGCCGGTCTCAGTCAGACCGACCTCGCCAGGCAGCTCGGGGTCGGCAGGAGCCGCATCTGCGACCTTGAAAAGGGCCGGGCCGGCCTCGCCCCCAAGTACCTCAAGGCCACCGCCGACATCTTCGGCTGCAAGGTCCACGACCTCCTGCTGCCCGAGCCGGACGACGAGACCCCGAACCCCGCAACCCGGAGCGCGGCCTGATGCGCGCGCCCATCGAGGCCGCATGCCGGTGGCTGTGCGCGAACTGCGGACATCGCAACGGGATCCTCCGCGCGCAGTGCCGCGTTTGCGGGGCCGACCGCGAATTCAAGGTGGGAGGCCAGTGACCACCGAGGAGTACCTCCGCCGGCTGGTCGCCGACTGGCCGCCCTTCACCCCCGAACAGCGCGACCACATCCGGGCCCTGATGAGGCCCCAGCAGTCGCGCCGGGAAACGCCCGCCGCCCGCACAGCCGCCTGAACGCATTGAAAAGGGCCCGCCGGACGCCCCCGGCGAGCCCTTGGCCCACCAGCCCATCACCTTGAAGCGAACTGAGGTGGACCCAATGGGAACCAGTATCCCCGATCCACTCGCCCCTGACCCCATGGCCGCCATCGACGCGATGGAACTCACCGCGTTCCGTGTCGCGCAGACGGCCCGCCAGCTACGCCGCGACCACCCCGACCTGGGCATCTACGACATGCTGCCCGGCTCCGTCTCGATCGGCCGCGCCGAACTCGACATCCACGCCTCCGACGTCGACGCCGCGCTCGCCTGGGCGACCGCGCTCGGAGCCAAGGCGAAGCACGAGCTGGGTGACTACGCGCCCGAGACGGTCTTCGAACGCGTCACCGCGACCGCGGACGTCTCCGGCGTCAAGGTCGTCGTGTACGCGCAGCGGATGCTCACCGCCGCCGAAGTCGCTCACTTCCGTGCCCAGCAGGCCGGCCAGGACCAGGCGGTGCGCCGTGCCGCCTGAGCCGCTCGCCGCCGCGTACCTGGCGGAGATCCAGGACCGGGTCATCGACGCGCCCAAGGGCCCCTGGGACGTTGAGCCGAACGAGTTCGGCGCGCCGGACCAGGTCGGCCCGATCGCCTACCTCCAGACGTGGGCGGACGTCGACCTGGCGCCGACCGTCGCCTTCATCAGCCACGCCCGCAGGGACGTTCCCGCGCTGCTCGGTGAGGTGTCCCGCCAGCAGGACGCCATCAGCGCCCTGGAGCTCCGCATCCGGCAGCTGGAGCAGGCCAGAGACGACGGCCGCCATGACCGCTGAACCGATCAGCCCCCGCCTGCTCGCGCAGCTGCGGGCCAGCGTCGAGCGCAACCCCACCGCCGGAGGCGCACGCGCCGTTCGGATGCTGCTGGCCGAGGTCGACCGGCTCACCACGAGCCTGTCGGCCACCGTGCCGGAGCCGAAGGACGCCTGCCCGCTGACCAAGACCCAGATGGCGATCATCGCGGCCACCGCCAACGGCAAGCACTGCAAGGCGATCGGCCGGGACCTGTGCCTGTCCGGTGCCACGGTCAGCCGCTACCGGCAGGAGGCCATGCGCCGCCTCGGTGCCGACACGCCCGCGCAGGCCGTCGCCGTCTGCCTCATCAACGAGTGGCTCCCGAAGCCGGCCGTGACGCGGCCGCAGCCGTTCAACCTGGCCCCGGTCAGCGGTCTCATCGCCTACCGGGACCGTGCCGAGGAGCTGCGGCAGCACCCTGGCCAGTGGGGCACCGTCGCCACCTACGCCACCGCCAAGTCGGCTGCCCAGAGCGCGTACCGGCTCCGCTCGGGGGCTTTCACCGCCTTCCGCCCCAAGGGCGCCTGGCAGGCCAAGTCCTACCGCGAGGACGGCGTCCACGGCGTCCGCGCCCGCTACATCGGTACCACCGCAGAAAGGGCAGGATCATGACCGCCCGCACACTCGACTTCCGGGGCTACGACGCCAGCGTCCGGCCCCACGACACCGACCGGCGCCAGCACCTGCTCGAACTCGCCGAGAAGTTCCCCGTCGGCGCCCGCGTCGTCCATGCCTGCGGCCGTGAGGGCACCGTCGTGGCTGACCATCCGGTCCATGTGCCCGGCGCCTACTACGGCCGCCACACCGCCGTCTGCCTCGGTGGCGACTTCCACCACGTGCCGATGGTGTTCGTCAGCTGGGACAACGACCAGGGCCTGACGTGGCGCGTGTGGGCGCCTGTGGCGAAGATCCGCCGCGGCACGGCCACGGCCGTGAACCGTCCCGGCAACAAGACCCGGATCGGCGGCCGCCGATGAGGTGGGCCGTCATCAGCGCCGACGGTGAACTCACCCAGCACGACGGCCACCTGGACTGGGACCGCGTGATCGGCATCGAGGGCAAGGCCCGCGTGGTCCTGCCGGGTGTGGCCGTGGCCGGCTGGGTCAACGACATCGGACTGCTGGACCCGAAGAACTACCCGCGCAACGTGGTCGGCTCCTGCGTGCTCGCCACGCTCGGGGCACGGGTGCAGCCGTACGCCGGGCCGGTCGCGTTCACCGGTTGGAACCCACGCACGGAGATCGGCCCGCTGCCGGACCCGGAGTTCCTGGACACGGTGCACGGCGACGTCGTCAAGGCCCTGGCCGGGCAGACGCCGCGTGAGCTGTCCCCGTCGTGGGCCGAGCAGATGCGGGAGATCGCCGACCACGTCCGCACCGCGCCTACGCCCGGCTTCACCGTGCGGACGGTGAGGCTGTCGTGAAGACCACCCGTTCCGCGTCAAGGTCACCCGCCGGTATCCGCAGTGCCGCTGTGGGAGCTAAGGCCGGTGAGGAGCTCCCTGTGAAGCAGGCTCCGGCGACCCGGCCTGCGCGGAACGGGTCCCTCGTGGCCGGGCCGGAGGACACCGTTCCCGCCTCCGGCCCGGCCACCACCCGAGCACCCCGCCTTGGAGCCCTGATGACCAGCATCGACCGCGACCAGCTCGTGCAGAGCTTGGTGGCGCACGGCAACCGCGCCATCCTCGAAGAGGACTGGACGCCGCAACTCGCCCTGGACGTCCTTCGCGAGAACCGACGCCGCCACGCCAGCGAGCCGCGTACGCAGGCCCTGGAGCAGTTGAGCGCGCAGCTCGCCGACGACCTGGCCGCCAAGACCGGTGTCGCCCCGGCCGACATCGCACTCGTCCTGCTCGTCGCGTCCTCCACCCTCGCGGGCCCCGCGCTCATCCACCGCTTCCCCGGCGTGCTGCTCACCGACCTGCTCGGCTACACCGCCGACAACCTCGACCAGCGCGCGAGCGGCGGTGAGAGCTGATGACTGCCGCGGTCTTTCACATCACGGTGCACGGCACTCCTGGCCCGCAGGGCTCCAAGCGGCACGTCGGCGGCGGCCGCATGATCGAGTCGTCCGCCAAGGTCAAGCCGTGGCGGGAGGCCGTGAAGTCTGTCGCACTGGACGCGCTGGCGTACGACGAGGCCTGGATGCCGCTCGCCGAAGCCGTCCGCGTGGACATCGTCTTCACGCTGGCCCGTCCCAAGAGCCACTACGGCACTGGGAAGAACGCCGGCCGGGTCAAGCCCTCGGCACCTGAGTACCCCACCGGCAAGCCCGACTTGGACAAGACCGTCCGGTCCACGCTCGACGCCCTCACGGACGCCGGTGTGTGGCGCGACGACAGCTTCGTCAACGCCGTGTCCGCCACGAAGGCATTCCCGCTCACGGGCTCCGATGCCCTCGCCCACCCCGGCGCCGTCATCCGCGTCTGGCGCCTGAACACCCGCAAGGAATCCGAATCGTGCCCGTCCTGAAGTTCGACCCCAAGGTGTCCGCGTCCGCGCAGGAAGCGCTGGAGCCGCACATCCGCCCTCTGTACGACCAGCCCGGCGCCCGGCGCATGGCCATCATCGAGTTCGCGCACATGGAGCGGACCGAGCCCGCCCCGAACACGGACGGCAAGCCCTCGGTCAAGGTCCGCATCATGGGCCTGGAGCTGCCCAACAAGGAGCAGGAACATGCTGTCCGTGAGGCGCAGCGCTTCCTTCACCTCCAGCGCACCGCGCGCGGCACGTTCGATGACGACGGCCAGTTGGAGCTGTCCGAGTCCACGCTGCGGCTGACCGCCGGCCTGCTCTCGAACATCGAGGTCGCCCGGCTGCGCGCCGGCTTGGCCCACTGGCGGGAGTACGCGCAGCGCCTGGTCCACGGCCCTGACCTGACGATCAGCGAAATGCGGCACGAGATGCAGGCCCTGGCCGAGGGTCTCACCGCGGTGCTCGACACCGCCTCCGACCACAGCAGCGAGGACTGAGTCGTGGGCGCGTTCCTCGCCGGCCTGACCCTTGGCGGCATCTCCGGCGGCGTCACCTACGGGCTCACCACCGACGGCCACCTGGCCGCGATCGTCGGCGTCCTCGCCGCCGTCGCGACCTGGTTCGGCATCGCCACGCTCCTGATCTTCGACGACTGACTCCCCCTCACGCGCCCACGAGGCGCCCGTGATCCACCCCGTCCGCCCCTGAAGGGAGGTGACCCCCATGCCTCAGCGAGTCCGAGTCCCGCTGCGCGTGATCGTCGGCTACTACAGCGACTGCGCGCTGCCCGTCTACGTGAAGGTCGCCGCCCTGGAGCGGCGAGAGACCGGCTGCGAGGCGGGGGTCGCCTACCTCGCGGGGCTGCTCGGTCTGTCCCGGTCCACGGTGGAGCGGGCGCTGACCGAGCTGATGCGCCCGGCGCCGGACGACGACATAGCCGAGGTGACGTCGTACCGGCGCACCCACCGCGGCGGCCGCGGCATGACGGCCGTACGCCGCGTCAGGGTCGTCGGCCGCGCCGAGCACGGCGCCTGGGTCCCGACGCGGGCTGCCGAGGCCCTGAGTCCTCGGCAGCTGCGCGCGTATGCGGCCATCGCGTACGCCACGGCGACCGGGCACCACCTCACCCTCACCGACCTCGGCCGGATCCTGCGGCACCGGTCCGGCAAGAAGGCCGGCGAGCCCCTCAACGCCCGCTCGGTCCGCCGGCTCCTCCAGGACCTCGAGGACCTGGGCTGGATCAGCGTGGACCGGCGGGCCGGATACCGCGGCCGCCACCTGTACCAGGTTCACGACGAACCGCGCCAGATACCGCTGACTGCGGACACTGACGAGGGATCGGGTGGCGATCTTGATGAGGGTTCCCTCGCGTCTAAGGAACACCCCCCGACTGACTCACCGGAGGAACCGCCGGACGGTGGTTCTATCCGCCGTAGGCGATCTACCGGTAGTAGTGCCCGCGAGGACCTCGTCTCGCTGCCGCCGTCGTTGCGCCGTCCGTACGCCGGGCCGCAGCTGACGATCGCTCCGCGGATCTGGCAGGTCCTCGAACCGGTGAAGGCGCTGCTGCCGGGCCTGTCGCCCTACGTGGTCCGCGCGCTGGCCCGGGAGATCGGCCAGCAGCTCGACCAGGGCCAGGAGCCCGAGCGGCTCCGGGCGCGGCTGGAGTTCCGCTTCGCCAGCACCCAGGACATCCACGACCCGGGCCGCTGGCTGCTCGGGGCCGCGATCGTCCGCCACGGCTGCGGCCTCGTCGCCTGCGAGTCCGGCCAGATCTGGCACACCGGCGCCCGCTGCGACGTCTGCAACGAACTGCGCGCCACCGACGGCCAACGCCCTCCGGGCGGCCCGCACGGCCCCCGCCGCCCCGCCTACCCGCGTCCGCCCGGCCGCTGGCACGAGTGCGAGGCCTGCGCCCGCCCGTCCCGCACCCCCCTTCCGGAAGGCGTCTGCCGCGCCTGCCGACCCCCCGACCCGCTGACCCTGCTGAGGAGGTGGCAGCCATGACCGACACCGACGTGCCCCGGCCCGCCACCGGCCCCCTGCTCGCCCTCGCCGCGGCCTGCCGCCCCGACTGGTCCATCGACCAACTCCGGGACGTCCTCGCACAGATCCGCTGCCAGAACGACATGCCCTTCGGCCGCCTGGTCGTCGCCGTCGCCCAGCTGATCGCCGACCCCGCCGCCGAGCCCCCCGACCTGCTCGCCGGGACACCGGAGCCATGGCGCCACCGCCGGCGCCCGCCCGCACCCGACACCGCACACCGCGGAGCCGCCGCCGCCCGCGCAGCCCTGCACCACCACACCGACACCACCACCGAGGGGACGTGATCGCGATGACCCGCCTGGCCTTCATCGACTCCGAGACCACCGGCCTCAACCCTGAAGTTCACGTGCCGTGGGAGGTCGCCTACGTCCTCCGTGAGCCCGGCCGACCCGACCGTGAAACCGTCCTGAACTTCGAGCCGACCACGTACGACATGGCCCGCGCCGACGCCAAGGGCCTCGACATCTGCCGCTTCCACGAGCGCACCAACGCGCCCGGATTCACCTGGACCGAGTGGAGCGCCGGAGTGGCCCGCCTGGAGCACGACCTGCGGGGGGCCCACCTGGTGGGCAACGTCGTCTCATTCGACGCCGAGATGATCGCCCGCGGCCTGCTGATGGACAGCTGGCCGCGCCCCTGGCACTACCACCTCATCGACGTGGAAGCCCTCGCCATCGGCGCGCTCGCGGCCCGCGGTGAACCGGCCGGACTGCCGTGGAACTCGGAGGAGATCTCCGCCCGGCTCGGAGTCACCCCGCCGTCCGGCGACGCCCGGCACACAGCGCTCGCCGACGCACGCTGGGCCCGCGACCTGTACGACGCGGTGACGGGCGGCACGTCATGACCGTCTCCCCGCAGAGCCTCGACGACAGCGCCCGCGACCAGGTCCGCGCGCAACTGCTCGCCATCACCGGCCGGGCCCTCACCGAGGTCCGCATCACCCGAGTCCACTGGCCGGACGGTCCCCGCTGGGTCGCGCTCGCCCTCGTCAACTACCGGCCCTACCCGTCGGCCCCGACGCGGCGTCACGAAGTTCCGCTCGCTGAAGGCGGCCAGCACTATGACATCGCGCTCCTCCTGAGCCAGACGTTCCCGGACGCCGACTGGTCCCTCGCCCAGGACTACGACGTCACCGCCGGAGTCCTGCGCCCCCACACGGTGCGGCTTCCCGCATGCCTGCGAGGTGAGCAGCCGTGAGCCGCGTAACCGTGCGAACCCTGATCTGCAACGAGTGCGAAGCCGAGTTCGGCAAAGACACCGAATTCCTGCCCGCACACATCCTGCGCCGGCGCGCCCGCGTCGCCGGGTGGCGGTGGGCCGGCCGGAACCGCGACCTGTGCCCCGCCCACGCGAAGGAGCGTGCCTCATGAGCCGCCTCAAGCACCGGCCGCGCGCCGACCACCAGCACGCCGCCCAGCAGGCCCGCGAGATGCCCGGCGAGTGGGTCCTCGCGGCCACGTACGGCAGCCGCGCCAGCGCCGTGGCCGCGTCCCTCCAGGTCCGCACCGGCGAGAAGATCCCCGCCTACCGGCCCGCCGGCACCTTCCAGGCACGGACCGAGCTCACGCAGGACGGCGCCGACCTGTACGTCCGCTACGTGGCCCGGCAGGAAGGCGCCCCCGAATGACGACCACCAAGATCGAATGGGCCGACCGAGTCTGGAACCCCGTCACAGGCTGCACGAAGGTCTCCTCGGGCTGCGACAACTGCTACGCCGAGAACATCGCCCGCCGCTTCGCTGGATCGAAGGCCTTCCCCGAAGGCTTCACCGTGACGCTGCACGAGGACCGTCTCAAACAGCCGTTCCGCTGGAAGAAGAGCGCCCGCGTCTTCGTGAACAGCATGTCCGACCTGTTCCACGACAGCGTGCCGGACCTCTGCATCACCCAGGTCTTCGACGTCATGGAGGCCCAGCTCAACGCCCGGCACACGTTCCTGATCCTCACCAAGCGGCACGCCCGCATGCGGTCCTTCGTGAAGGCCCGGCAGAAGGCGAAGCAGGAGTACGCCGCCAAGTTCGACGACTGCCCGACCGAAGCCATGCGGAACAGCCCCGCGGCGCTGGACGCCCGGGCGCGCGCGACCAGGCCGCCAGCGAACATCTGGCTCGGGGTGTCGGTGGAGAACCAGAACTGGGCCGACGTGCGTGTCCCGGCGCTGCTGGAGACCCCGGCCGCCGTGCGGTTCCTCTCATGCGAGCCGCTGCTGGGCCCCGTCAACCTGGCCGACCACTGGATCGGCTCCGACCCGCACCGGCGGGATGAGCCCTCCATCGACTGGGTCATCGTCGGCGGAGAGTCCGGCCCCCGAGCCCGGCCGATGCACCCCCAGTGGGCGCGAGACATCCGCGATCAGTGCGACCAAGCGCAGGTGCCGTTCTTCTTCAAGCAGCACGGCGAGTACGTAAGCGCCGTCGTCGAGGACGATCCGACGTACGCCGGGGGCCGCGCGTACGACAGCCCGCTGGGCGGGCGGAGCTCCGCAACCCTGCGGGAGCGCGGCCCGAGCGGGACCTTCCGCGGAGGCCGAATCCGGCTCATGCAGCCCGGAGACCGCACGCGCGGGGCCGTGTTGCTCGACGCCGACACCCTCGCCGTCCGAGTCGGCAAGCGCGCCGCGGGCCGCGAGCTGGACGGCCGCACCCACGACGCGTACCCCCGCGACGACTTCCGCGAGTCGATCGCCTCCGGCCTGACCGAGAGCTTCGACGACTTCTCCCGCCGCCTGGACGCGGCCGACACCACCCGGAGGACCCGATGAGGACGTCCACCCTCATACGCCGCTGCCGGCAGTGGCTTCGCACCCCGCAGGAGAACCGGCTGCGCGCGCAGCTCGCGGCCGAGCGGGACCGCAACCGGGCGTTGGAGCAGCGCCTGGCCGAGCTCCAGACCGCGAACGTGGGCGCCTACCACGAGCTGTCCATCGCGCGCGGCGCAGTCTGCATCACGGCCAACTGCCCCCTGTGCCCGCCCGCAACGAAGGACGGTGTCGCGTGATCGCGTACGCATTCCTGACCATCAGCGTGGCCGGTGTCGGCGCGGTCGCCTACTACGTGGCCCCGGCCGGCCGCGGTGCGCACCGCTACGTCGTGCCCCGCTCCAGGCTGCGCGCCGAAGCCGCCCGCCACGCGGCGGCCGCCGAAGAGGCCACCTGCAAGCTGGTCGGCTTGGCTGTCGAGTTTGACGCCGTCAGCGTCGAACGTGACGACCTGGAGGCCGCCCTCGACAAGGCCGGTCGGCGGATCGACGAGCTCGAGGAGCAGGTCCGCGACCGGGACCAGCTGAGGGAGGCGAACACCGCGCTCGAGGCGGCGCTCGCCAACGCCCGCAAGGTGTCGCAGCTGCCGCCGCACGGCGACACCCAGCCGCCCAGCGCGAGCGCCCTGCCCGACCACGCGCAGGAGTTCGTCAACGCCACCCCGACGGCCTGGCGCGCGAGCGCCTGACATCCCAGCCCCCGCCCCGCCACCCAGATGAACCGAGGTCCGGCGGCTGGTGGGCACCACCACCGAGGAGAAACACCGTGTTCAAGGAAGGTAGCCGCTTCTTCGGCTACACGATCGCCGCGATCGTTGGCCTCGCCGTCTGCTCGCTCGTCGCGGTCTTCGCGTTCGGCGGCGTCAGCCAGCTCACCTCGAGCTTCCGCGGGGAGACCGACAAGAAGAACCGCACCGTGGGCAGCGGCAGTTTCCGCCTCAGCGCCTACGAGGAGTTCTTCGACCTCTGCGCCTCCGTGCAGACGAGCGAGGCCCAGATGAAGGCCCTCCAGGACGAGCTCGACGACAAGCCCAGCCCGGACCGTGCCGAGCGGATCCGCACGAGCATCACGGCCGTCAAGGCGAGCCGTGCCGAGTCGATCAACACCTACAACTCCAAGGCCTCCCAGGAGCACCGCCGGTCGTTCCTGGACGCCGATCTTCCCTACCGCCTCGACATGACCGCCCAGGAGACGAAGTGCGCCGCCTGACCACCACCGCCCTCACCGGCCTGACCGTCCTCGGTCTGGCATTCGGCGCCACCGCCTGCGACGACGACAAGCCGACCTCCCGCTCCCGCGAGAGCACGGCCCGCAACAGCAACTACGACCAGCTCGTCGCCCGCCAGCCGGCGCACACCGGCTCGTACTCGCCGACCCGGGAGACGAAGAACTTCTGGGTCGACACGTGGATGAAGCAGCCGGGCAAACTGTCGTACGTCTACATCCAGAACGCCAACGGCAGCTTCGGCTACTTCGTCCTCAAGGGCCTGCCCGTCACGTACTGCGTGAGCCTCCTGCCGCCCGAGGTGAAGACCCGCGCAGACCTCGGCCAGTACGACGGCGACCTGATCGTTCAGGGCCCGTCTATGGACGGCACGTACAGCAGCAACTCGAACTGCAACTCGTACTACGGCAAGGACGCCACGACCGGCGCCTACGTCGAGTTCTCCGTCGGCCAGAACCAGAGCTATTTCCTGTACGACCAGCCGCTGGACCTTCCGCAGTACAAGAACGCCCAGCCGCTCGGCCCGTCACGCATCCAAGACGTCAAGCGCTGACCGCCGCGAGCTGACCCCCTGAGCACCGCCCGCCGCCCGGATGCCACCGGCCTGGCGGCGGGCGGGCACAACCCCGAACCAGCACACCCCAAGGAACACCCCATGTCCGGCTGCCCCTTCTGCGGAGCCCCATTCCCCTGCCTGAAGCACGGCAGCTCCCACCACCCCACCAGCCACTGAACCCCTGGAGCACGAGTTGAAGATCAGGCGCCCCGCCCCGATCACCGAGCGGCTGACCACGACGAAGCTGATCGACGTCGTAGCCGCCGACCTGGACATCCCGCCCGCGGAGGCCCGCAAGGCCGTGATTGCCACCTTCGGTGCCATTGCCCGCGCCGCCG
This sequence comes from Streptomyces sp. NBC_01788, assembly GCF_035917575.1. Lineage (GTDB taxonomy): Bacteria > Actinomycetota > Actinomycetes > Streptomycetales > Streptomycetaceae > Streptomyces. The sequence continues at coordinate 6,489,577 of NZ_CP109090.1, forward strand.
CATCCGGCCACGACGTCGCCATCACCAACTTCGGCACGTGGCGCTCGTACCGCACCCCGCGGCGGAAGTCCCGCAACCCGCAGACCGGCGAGCCGGTGATCGTGGCCGCTCACCAGAAGGTCAGCTTCCGCGTCGGGCCCGCGCTCGCCGACGCCGTACGCCGCCGCGACCGCAAGGCCTCCATCGACAAGGCCCCCAAGGGCAGCAAGACCAGCGGCGCCGGGCAGTGAGCCATGGCCTACACCGGATCCATCCCCGACACCGCGGCCCACCGCTTCGACTGGATGGCACGCATGGCCTGCCGCGACGAGAAACCCGCGATGTTCTCCACGTCCCGGCACGAGCACCAGGCGCGCATCATCTGCGCCGTCCGCTGCCCGGTCCGCGCCCAGTGCCTCGCCAACGTCAAGCGCCTCGAGCACGGCGCCGCCGCAGACCGCCGGGACGGCGTCGTCGCCGGGCTCACCGCGCACGAGCGGTGGCGCCTGGACGCCGACGCCCCCGGCCACGACAAGGCCTCGCCGGCGCTCGTCTTCACCGGCGATCCGCCGCGCTGCGGAACCTACGGCGCGTTGCTGCGGCACCTGTGGCTCGGCGAGCGCATCGACCCTGACTGCTGGAGCGCCGAGGTACGCCGCGACCGCCTCGGCCGCGTCACCCGCGCTGCCGCGCAGAAGCCGGCCCGCGGCAAGACCGCCACTCACGAACTCGTACAGGGAAGTTGACCGTGCCTCTTCTGATCGTCATCGGTGGCGGTCTCCTGGCCTGCGCCGTCGCAGGCCGCCTCACCGGCCGCATCGCCCCTCACACCACCGCCGGTCTGGCCGGCCTGGCCAACAGCCTGATCAGCATTCAGAGCATCCGCGAAGGCCTCTGGCTGACAGGCCTGTTCAACGGTGCCGTCTGTGCTTTCTGCCTCTACGTGTGGTGGCACGGCGGTGGTGGCGACGGCACCCGGCGCCGCCTGCGTCAACTGCGCCGCTCCTTCAAGGCGGTCCGTCGCACCGCACCCACCTCCGCCTGAAAGGCACCACCTCGTGTCCACGCCCACCCTCATCGCGATCGGTCTCGCCCTGGCCGCCGTCATCGGCCTGTGCTTCCACCTGTCCGACCGCTGGTTCTTCACCCTGCTCGCCCTGGCCTGTCTCCTCGGCAGCGCCGACGCCGCCTACCGCGACCGCAAGCTCGACACGGTCCTCCTGCTGATCGGCGGCGCCGTGTGCACGGGCGCGGCTGCCCACGCCGCCCACACGGCCAGCCGCGAACGGAATCCGCGGTGACCCGGACGGACGCCTACGTCGTGGCGGTCATCGGCGGCCTCACCGTCGTCATCGCCCTGCTCGCCGCGGCGGCCCTCGCCGCTGGCGTCTACCTCGGCTACGCGCGCCTCTACGAGTGGCGCGAAGCCCGCCGCGAACGCCGCCGCGCCCTCGCCACCTGCCGGGCCATCGACGCGCTCGGCACCCGCACCCCCGACCACCCCACCCACTGAAAGACGATCATGTCCGACCACGCACAGCTGGCCCGCACCGGCACCGCCGCCGGCGCCCTCGTCATCGGCACCACCGTCATCACCGGCTGGTGGCTCCTCGCCGTCGCGCTCGCGGTCGTCGCCGTAGGCGCCATCTGCATCCGCCTGGGCTTCCGCCACGGCCGAGGGGCGGGCGAGCAGTGAACCGGCCCCTGACCGCGCACAGACACCGCTCCAGCGTCCTACTCACCGGCGCGATATGCCTCATCCTCGCCGCCGCATGGGCCGTACAGCACGGCGTCCAGGCCGCAGGCTACGGCGGCCCCAACGGGGCCCGGCTCGCGGCCGTATGGGCTGTGACGTTCCTGCTGCTCGCCGCCCAGACCGTCATGTACCACTGCGAGCGGCCCCGCCGCGTCACCCCACGTGCCCGCCGCCAGCTCGACGCCCTGCACGTCGCCGTGCTGCTGCCCGTCTACAACGAGGACCCCGGCTACCTGCGGCTCGCACTGGAGTCGATGCTCGCCCAGACCCGCCGCCCGGACTCGGTCCACGTCGTCGACGACGGCTCCGGCGTCCGCGACCAGGACGGCAACATCATCCAGGTCATCGACTACGCCGACGTCCGTGCCTGGTGGACGCAGGCCGCCCGCGTCGCCGGCATCACCACGACGTGGCAGCGCACCCCCAACTCGGGGAAGCGGCACGCACAGGCCGCCGGCGTCCGCATGTCCCCGGACGCGGACGTGTACGTGACCGTCGACTCCGATTCGTGTCTGGCACCCACCGCGCTCGAGGAAATTCTGCTGCCCTTCGCGAAGGCCCGCGTGCAGTCGGTGGCCGGGATCGTCCTCGCGACCAACGCCCGCACGAACCTCCTTACCCGCGTCACCGACCTGTGGTTCACCACCGGCCAGCTGACCGACCGGTCCGCCCTGTCCGCCATGGGCGCCGTCCTCGTCAACTCCGGCCCGCTGGCCGCCTACCGGGCCGACGTCGTCCGCGACAACCTCGACTCCTACCTCAACGAGCGGTTCATGGGCCGCCCGGTCATGTTCTCCGACGACTCCCTGCTCACCCTGTACGCGCTGCTCCGCGGCCGCGCCGTCCAGCAGCCGACCGCGGTCGCGTTCACCGCCCTGCCCGAACGCCCGCGGCACTTTCTCAGGATGTACTGCCGCTGGATGCGCGGCTCCACGATCCGCTCCGTGTGGCGGTTCCGCTACCTGCCCCTCACCAGCTGGGCCTACTGGGCGCACCTGCTCCGCTGGTTCCAAGTCGCCCTGTCCACCGTCGTGATCGGCTGGCTCCTCATCGTCGAACCCACCGTCTACGGCCACACCCCGCCCACGAGCTTCCTCGTCGTCCCGTTCCTGATCGGCTGGGCGCAGGCCCTGCGCTACCTGTCCGTGGCCCGCAGCGACGACACCCTCCCCGGCCGGCTCGCCACCTGGCTGCTCATGCCCCTCGCCGTCATCGGCTCCTGGACGGTGCTGCGCTTCATGCGCTGGTACGGGGTGGCCACCTGCGCCCGCACCGGCTGGGGGACTCGCCAGAACGGCGCCGAAGTCGCCCTCGACAACCCGGCAGCCGAGGCCACCATCGCGGCCGGCCCGGTGACGCTGCCGGACGACGACACCATCCGCATGCGCATCCCCGTCGCGAAGCTCCTCGACCCCGACACCGAACAGACCCTCACCCTGCCCATCCCGCGGCAACGCACCGCCGCATCCCAGCATGAAAGGGCCTCGCGATGAACAGCGTGCACCCTGCTCTGGCCACATTCCGGCTGGTCCGCGACCACGACGTCAGCGGCATCTCCGGTGAGGGCGTCGTCGCCGAAGGCGTCCAGTTCTCCGACGGATGGGTGGTCACCCACTGGCTTGACCAGCCGCCCATGCACGAGCCGAAGACCGACGTCTGGCACCACAAGGGCACCCACCCGATCACCAAGATCCACGGACACAACGGGGCCACCCGGATCGCGTGGGCCGACGAAGAGGCCGCACGACGCCGCCAGGAACTGGCCTACGCCGTGGCCATGTTCGACATCCCGGCCGCGGTGATGGGCACCGAGGCGGCACGCGCCGCCCTGCGCCGGCAGATCTCGCACGCCATCCAGTCGGTTCAGGACGGCCAGGCGGCCCCGGTCGAAGCAGGCGATGAACGGATCGTCGGCGCAGTCATGCCGGCCGTCGACGCGCTGCTGGGCGCGCGGGACAGGGCGCTTCAAGTGGTCGCACGGGCGTACGCGCTCGCCGATCGCTGGAAGGATGCCCACGGCTCGGCCATGTGCCTCGTACGGGCCGCCGGCGCTGAACTCCAGGAGGCCCTGGACAACGCCCGTGACGAGCTGGACGGGGACGCAGGAGAGGGATACGCCGCCGCTGCCTCAGGGCCGTTGCCCCCTGCTGCCGAGTGTTCCGCGCAGCATCACTGGTTCGACGACGGCCGACTCTGTATCCGCGCCGCGCAGCACCGCGGCGACCACATCGACGAGCAGGGCTACCACTGGTCCGACACTGCGGCGGTGTACCCGCTCGCCGACGGCACGCTGCGTGAGAGCCCGGCCGCTGCCGTACGTCGGGGGCAGGAGTACGTCAGCTCCCGCTACGGGGAGCCGGAGCCGCAGCACGACCGCCCGGAGAGCAGCTGCTCCAACCCCGACCACGCTTGCACGAAGTGCGGGGACTGCGCGTACGAGCACCCGGGCCAGGGCGGGTGCGCCTGCGGGCATCTCCCGCCCGCCGAAGGGCGCTCCGTCCGTACGGCGTGCACCGGCGGCACGGAGGACCTGACGAAGGCCGAGCGCATCCGCGCGCTGGACACCGCCGTCGCCGAACTCGCCCAGGCGCTGCGCCTCACCCGCGAGTACGTCGGCGAGGACGTACTGCCCGCGGTCGAAGGATGGTCGTGGTACGACGCACTGCGCCGCCACGCCCCGCACGAACTCGCGGCCGCGGACGAGGCGTACGCCGACACCATCGCCGGCCAGCTCGCCAGCCTCAAGAAGAAGATCGCCGACGCCCTCGCGGAAGGCCTCGCAGAAACCGTGCAGCGCGCCGCGCAGGCCGAGGCCACCATCAAGCGCGTGCGCGCCATGGCCGAAGCATGGGAGCGCATGCCGCAAGGACGCTACGTGTACATCCACGAGGCCGCCCGCGGTGTCCGCATCGCCCTCGCCGGTGCGGAGCAGCCCGCCACGGCGCCGATCTGCCGCGACTGCCCGCACTGCCCGGATGGGCACCAGCCCCCGACCAGCGGCAGCCAGCCGTGGGGTGTCTGGGTAGGCCCTGCCCGGGACGGCGACGGACAGCCCACCACCATCCACGTCGCCCGCTCTGCCGGCGCCCACGTCGCTGAAACCGACGCGGAATGGATGCGTCACGTCCTCAACCACCAGCCCGACCCGGAGACGCTCTGCCGCCTCCCGCACGAGACGGAGGGCTGACCGTGATCTGCACCCGCTGCGCTCACGCCGCCGACAACCAGCTGGGCAAGGAAGAACACTGCGACGCCCAGGGCGGCCCCGACGCGGCCTGCCTCTGCCAGCACCGCACCGATCGCTACCGGAGGACCGCTCCGGCGGCCCCGGAGCAGATGAACGTCGTCATCCACGTCCAGCAGGACCGCGTGGAGACCCTCGACGCCGTCCACACCGCCCGCCGCTCGAAGGAGGTCTGACCCATGACCGTCGCTGTGGACTTTGACGGCGTGATCCACGCCTACACGAAGGGCTGGCAGAACGGAGAGATCTACGACCCGCCGATGCCCGGCGCGTTCGAGGCTCTCGACCAGCTCATGGCCACCCATCCGGTGTTCATCCACACCAGCCGCACCCCCGAGCAAGTCGCCCAGTGGCTGATCGACAACGCACCCGACGACATGGCCTTGTCCGTCACTTACGAGGCAGCGGCTGACCGGGAGTTCTGGAACGAGCGAGGCATCCTCCTGGTCACCAGCCGGAAACTGCCCGCCCAGGTCTACATCGACGACCGCGGGCTGCACTTCCGCAACTGGGAGCAGACCCTGCTCGAACTCGGGCGAAGGGGCATCTGACGTGCCCAAGAACCAGCCCACTCCCGAGGACCTGGAGCAGGTCCGCGACCAGCTGCGCGCCGAGATCCGCGAGGCCCGCGAGACTCTCAAGGACCTGCGCGCCGCGGTCAAGGACGCTCGCGCGGTGGCCCCGCAGATCGTCACCGAGCTCCTCACCGCAGAGGTCGCCAAGCAGCTGGAGACGCTGGGGGAGCACACCAAGAAGGCCATGGACGACAGCGCGGCCCGCGTGATCGAGCAGTTCGACGAGCTGTTCAAGGTGATCACCGGGCAGGACCACGCGTCACGCCGCGCAGGGAAGCCGTCGATCCCCGACCTCATCCAGAACTACGAGGGAAGGGGCTGACGTGGCGCAGCGCATCAAGGCCGCGGCGGTCGAAGGCTTCCTGCGCGACCAGGGCCACGAGTTCTCCGAGTTCGAGGGCGGCGACTGGGACCCCGGCGTCCGCGTCGCGCAGGCAGGCCGCCGCCAGGTGAACGTCTTCTGGGACGGGCCCGGCGAAGCCGACCAGCTGAACACCATCACGAACGAGCTGCGGGCGGCCGGCTACCACGTCGCTGGCACGCAGCAGGACCGCGGCGGACGCCGCCGCCTGGAGGTGACCCGCCCGTGAGCACCACCGGCCTGGAACAAGAACTGCGAACCGCAGCGGCCCGGCTGCGCGACGACCGGAACTTGAACGGGTACCGAGTCGACTCCGGCAGCCGTGAACTGCTGGAGATGATCCGGATCCTGCTGCGGCTGCGCGAGCCGATCGCCACCTGGTTGGAAGAGCAGGCGCAGTACGTCGCCGCCCGCGGCATGTACGACGTCCTGGCCATCGACGTCGCCCGCGCCATCAACGGCACCGGCGAGCCGGGCCGCGGGCAGGACGGACACATCGAGGACCGGCTCAGCGGCCGCTCCCTGTACGAGCAGGTAATGCGTGGAGCGGGTGAGGTGCCGTGAATGCACTCGCCCCCGGGCCGACACCCACTGTCCGTCGGCCCGGCGACGACCTCGGAGACGAGACGTCCTGCGCCTCCACACCGTCGACGATTGCGTCGTCATTGCCTTCGCTCTCTCCGAGAGCGCCAGCGAACGAGGTTACGTGCGCGTCGTTCAGCCTCAGGCGGTGCAAGGCTCCGCCGGGCCTCCCGGAGCAGCGCATTGCGATCGGTCGAAAGCGTCATGTGAATCGGGACCAGCATGGAAGTTCGTCGCTGCGAGGGGATACCTGGTGTCCGGAGGACGCGAGCCTGTTCTTCGGCACCCCTTTGCAGACTCTCAGCCAACTCAGCCATCGCTTCTGGCCCTGTAACGGCGACATTCGTTCGAGCCCGGCTCATGAGACCAAGTGCTGTGTCTACGGCGCGCCATGTGTTCGTAGCCGCTGCTCCGTCGAACGGCTCTCGGGCCTGATGAGCCTCGAGAGCCGGAGCTATGGCCTGGTTGAAGGCGTCGTACTTGTCCAACAGCGCGGCAATGGCGCTCCGTCGCTCATCACGCAGCCGGTGGCGGATCTCTACCGCCTCTTGATCCAGCACCTGTCGCCGTGCAGCACGCGCTTGGAGAAGGCCGCCGCCCAGCGCCCCCACCAGAGTTCCAGCAATTCCAAGTCCAGCCGCCCAGACAGCTGCATCGCCCTGATCCATGCGGCCCATCTTGCCGATGCGGAGGCCTGAATTGCAGACGCTTGACGCTATGGTCGCGGACCTCGCGGACCGGTACACCGGCGGCAAGGAGCACCCCGGTGACGGCGGGCCCGGCCTCATTCACCGGCTCGACACCCTCGGATTGAGGAGCCGGCAGCCGGCCGACGGCGGGCACGCCCCGCCCGGGTCCCGGCCGCCGACATCGCTGGAGGCCGTGTCCTGGTCGCAGCGCATCAAGCGCGAGGCGATAGGCCTCGACATGCGACTGCGGCAGTCCTCGCGTACACAGCGCTGGGACCGTGCGCTGAAAGCGATTCCGCCGGGAGCGGAGAACGCCGGCCGGGAGCGGGAGGTGCGCAGCATCGTGACCCGCTGGCACGGCACCGTCCTGACCGTCCTCGGACTACGCGGCCCGTCCGTCCACTTCCGGGCCGCACTGTGCCTGGCGTGCGGGCAGCGGACCGTGTACGGGCGGGCCGACGACGACCGGCCGCGCGCCTGGTGCGTCAACGACGCCTGCGTGGACGGGGACACCGGGGCCCCGGCCCGGTACGAGGGGCCGCGGCTGTACCTGCTGACGGAGAACAAGGCCTCGTAGGACTCCGTGATCAAGAGGTGCCGCAGTGGCGGCAGTTGTAAAAGAAAGTACGACCCGTACATTGTGAGGACTCGTACTTTCTTGTACTCTGTTTGACATGGGGACAGCGCACCACCACCCCCACCACCCCATGTGAGGAGGACCCCGCCATGGACGCGCTCTTCAACTCCCTCAACCTCATCGGGCCCGGCGACCTGGTCCTCTACCACGGCACCCTCACCGACGCCCACGGCCTGTGGCTCGCCATGCCGTGCCCCTGCAACATCTGCCACGCCATGGACGCCCTCGGCCTCCCCGACGTCCGCTTCGCCCTCATCGACCCCTGGGACGAGCAGCCCGGCCCCTTCCACGCCCGCCGCGCGTCCATCACCCGCTCCGCCGCCTGCGGCTGAGCACCACTAGGGAGAAATCGTGACCGTGCTCACCACGCCGCGCACCCACACCGTCCGCCGCCGAGACCGGCGCACCGGCCGGTTCGTGAAGACCTTCACGCTCACCTATAGCGACAAGGACGGCACGCACACCCGCCGCCTGCCCGCGCGCGGCATCGAGACCGTCGGCCGCATCATCAGCCGGCACGCGGAGCGCGGCGAGGCGTGGGCCATCGCCGTCCACGACTCCAGCGGCGACGTCACCTTCGACTTCGCCTGTTTCACCTGACCCACTGACCGGCGGCCGGGCAACCCCCCGGCCCGGCCGCCCTCCCAGGGCCGCGCCCCCGTTCCCCTCCCCCTGAAGCGGGGGCGCGGCCCGCACAACTCAACACCGACACGCTGTAGCTCAGTTGGCAGAGCGCGGATCTTATAAGTCCTGGGTCGTGGGTTCGAGTCCCACCAGCGTGACTTCAACAGCACGTCACACGACTGGAGTTGTCATGGCCGACACCAAGGCCACCCCGTTTCTCGACACGCCCGCCGCCGTGGCGGCCGCCGTCCTGGACGCCATCAAGAACGAGTCGAACGCTTTCGACATGAACAGCTGGTTCTGGAACCCCGGGGGCGGCACTCTCGCCCCCGGAGCTCGCCCTGACTGCGGCACCACGATGTGCGCGGCAGGGTGGGCCGCGCACCTCACCGGCTGGACTCTGGTCTGCCTGGCCGAGGACGAGCAGCACGAGGTCACCGGCCGGGATGACGACGGCAACGACGCCCCCACCAGGGCACAGGTCTACGCGAGGAAGGGCAACGAGAGCCGCCTCATCTGCGACGTCGCCCAAGACGCGCTCGGCCTGAAGGCCAGCGAAACCTTCTGGTACGCGAATCAGCAGATCGCCCTCAAGCAGTTGAGCGAGATCGCCGGGCGCTGAGCCCTTCGAGACCGCCCGGCGGCCGGACACGCGATCCGCGCCACGGCGCAACGACTCGCTTCCGCGCCGCCGGGCCCCAACACCGCAGGAAGAGGTCCCGTCATGACCATCGAGATACCTGCTAGCCCGGTCGAGGACCGGCCCGCCGGCTTCTGCGAATTCGGCGAGCAAGCTGCCGTCCTCCGCGGCGCCCTCACCGCGGCCGGCATCGAACTCGGCACCTACGAGCGCAGCACCATCGAGTGGCTGTCCCGCTGGGAGTGGGCGACCGTCGCCACCATCGCCTCGTGGGTGGCACGCGCCGCCACGGCCCGCGAGCCGGCTCCGTCGATCGCCCTGCCTGACCGGTTCAACGCCGCCCCGGACGAGATCGACCAGCACCTGCGCCGGATCCTCGCCGACGACGTCTACCTGCGCTACCAGCAGGCCATCGTCGGCCTGGCCGTCACCGTCGACCCCGACGAGCATGCGTCCGACCCGCTGCCCGAGGGTGACCCGTTGGCCTACGGACCGACCGGCATCCGCTGCGGCTGCGGCAAGGACGCCCACTCCAACCTCGTCCCGTGCGCGCCCGCTGCCGAGGACAACCCCCAGGCCACCGCCCACGCCGTCGGCGACGACGAGCCGCAGTGCGTGCGCTGCGGCTGCACCGACAGCCAGGCCTGCCCGGGCGGCTGCCACTGGGTCGCCAACCGTCGCGACGTCCCCCTGTGCTCGGCCTGCGCCACCCCCGCCGAACTCGCCGTGTCCGGGAGCGCCCTGTGACCTCCGCGATCGAGACCTACCTGGGCTGGCAGGAGCCGCGGCACTTCGCGGACTGCCGGAAGCCTGCCTGGACGGTCGACTACCGCACGGACGACGAGTTCCGTGACCGGCGCGGCGGCGGCAAGCATGCCTGCTCGAACGAGGACTGCGGCCACGGCGACCGCTACCCGCGCACCACGGTGCGGATCGTGTGCCCGTCCTGCCAGGCCGCCGTCGTCATCCGTGGCGAGGCACACAGCATCAACGAGGACACGACGTCGACCACGACGCACGGGTACGGGCTGCCGCCGCGCAAGCTGGCCGGCCTGCTGCTGTGGCCCGGCGAGCCCTGGCTGAATGTGGGCCGGCTCGGCAGCGCCGACCCGTACGACTTCGTCGTCACCCGCCCGGGCGTGAAGCGCGTCACGGAGGCCGACGTCGTGGGCGCGATCACCCAGTCCCGTGGCAAGCGCCGCGCGGTCACCTGGTCGTCCGCCGCCCTGCCCACCCCGGGACGCTACAGCCGCTTCAACTGGGACCGCACGAATGAGGACACGCTGCGCACCGTCGCCGCGGCTGCCAAGTGGATCGCCGCCCAGCTCGCCGACCGCGCGGCCCCGGCCGGTGGCACGCCCGGCGCCTGACGCCGGCCACGCCTGACCCCTGATCTCCGGGCGGGCGGGACATCGACTCGCTCTGTCCCGCTCGCCCGGCCACCACACAGCGAAGGACCACCACCCATGCTCCGCGACGTCCGATTGCAGATCATCACCGAGACCATCGAAGGGCTCATCCCCGGCTCCATACCGGCGTTCCTGTCGGTGACGGTCACCGAGACCTCCCCACTGGACACCAGGCCGCGCGAGAACACCTGGAACGGCACTACCGCCGCCCTGGCCGAACGCATCTTCACCGCCCTGTACGGCCGCCCGCGCTACACGCCCCAGGTGAGCCCGCTCGCCCAGGCCGAAGACGCCAAGCGCGCCCGGGACATCATCGGCGAGGTCGGCATCCTCATGTCCGCCGGCGCCGACCTGGAGTCCGCACCCTGGCACCCGGTGCGCCCCGGCGACCTGGTCCACGTCCACTACGAAGCCGCCGGCCAGGCGTCCGCGTTCGGCGAGACGTACATCGTCGGCTCCGAGGACGGCGGCCTGATGGGCATGCAGCTCCTCGCGCACACCCTTCCCGCCGCCACCGACGGCATCGAGGGCATGGTTGGCTGCTTCGCTGTCGACGCTGTTGACGACCCGATCTTCGAGCTGTGGTTCGAGGCCGGCCCGCACCGGCTCACCATCGTCCGCGACGGCCAGGTCGTCCACGACGGCCAACTCGCGAGCCTGAACGGCCGCACGGTGTCCGCCGCAGGCCTACGCACGGCAGCGGTCGCCCTCACTTCCGCGATCCATGAGGCAGAGCGCTACCTCGAGCGTGGCGAGCCGGAACTCGCGCTGGCCCGGCTCCGCTCGGACAAGCCTCTGCCGCCGTGCGGGGCGCCCGGCTTCACCCCCGAGCAGCCGGACTGCCCGCGGCCGCAGGGCCACCGCCCCCCGTGCAGCGACAGCGCCGACTACGTCTCCCCGCCGCACGAGTGCCCGGCTCTGCCCGAGCAACTGTTCGCGGTGCTGTCCGTCGGCCCGAAGCGCACGACGATCAGCTTCGAGGGCCTGTACGCGGACAAGGAGGCGGCCCTCGACGTCGCCTCCGGCTGGGACCAGCGCGCTGAGGCGGAGAGGCGCGGCGGTCAAGGCGTGCCGGACTACGTGTTCGTGGACCTGCCTACGCCTGGTGGTCCGTCGCTCGCCGTCGTCGCGCCGATGCCGGTCATGCCGGATCCGGCTGCGGAGGAGGAGTGGGCGGCCGAGGGCATGGCCACCGCGCTCGGCCCGGAGGACTACGCCGACGACTACCGGGACGTGGACGAGTGATCACCGCTCTGCGCAAGCACATGCTGCGCGCTGCCGACGAGCTCGGCCTTCCGCTGAGCGTCAAGCAGGTCCACCGGTTCGCCAACCGCGTCGCCGACCACGCGGCCCGCGGCCCGGCACCGGACCTGCTCATCACCCCTCACCGGTACGCCGTCCTGGTCGGCCTGGCCGCGGGCGAGTCATCTGGAGAGACGGGCGACCGCCTCGGGATGAGCGTGAACAGTGTCAAGAGCCACCGGCAGTACGTCTACCAGAGGCTCGGGGCCATGAACGCAGCTCATGCCGTGGCGATCGCCAAGGACCTCGGCATCCTGCGGACCCCGACGCTCGAAGGGCGGGAGAAGGACACCAGCGCCGGCACCCAGCCGGACGCGGGCGAGTCCACTGCCGACTTCTTCCAGCCCGACCACACCTACCAGCACAGCGCATGGCAGTTCCGCTGCGCCGCCGTCACCGCGGACCCGGAGACCGGCGAGCGGACCGCGATCGGCTGGTTCCGGTTCCGGCAGGGCAAATGGCGCCTGTTCTCCGCCGACAACGCCATGTGGAACGACGTCTGGACCCACACCCCCGACGGAGGCTCGTGATGGCCATCGGCTACGCGCACACCCTGTTCTGCGACCGGCGCGGCTGCCGCGCCAAGGTCACCGTCACCGACACCCGCGACGCGGCGCACGCCCGACGGCTGGCGCACCGCCGGCACGGCTGGCGCAGCGACAGCGACGGCGACTGGTGCCCCACCGACAAGACGGCGCGCGACACGACGCGCACCCGGCCGGCCACCAGCGAGACGCCGTCGCACGACAAGACCGACACGTCGCACACCGGCTGCGACAGCAAGGGGGAGCGGTGAGCACCGCACGAGACAACGTCGTGCGCCAGTCGCACGACGGAGCCGAGACGTCGCATGAGACGTCGCGCGAGACACCGGTGATCCCGCTGCGACCCGGCCTGACCGAGCCGCACAACAAGCCGCCGACCAGGGAGTTCGACGTCGCGCGACGGCAGGCCGAGGCGCTGCGACTGTCGCGCCAGAAGCTGTCGCTCCGCGAGATCGGCCAGCGGCTCGGTGTCGGAAAGGACACCGCCCGCCGCGACATCAAGGCCGCCTTACGCGACGAAGCGAAGGCAGCCGAGGAGACGTCGCAGGAGACAGCGCGCGACGAAGCCGAGACGTCGCAGGAGACGACCGGCGACACCGGCAAGACACCGGCCCCGCCGGACGACGGCGGCCGCGACACGCTCGTGCTGGTCCTCGACGAGCCGCTGCGCCAGGCCCTCGCCGTCCTGCGCGCCACCCGCGGCGCACCGGACACCCCGAAGCAGAACGTGGCCGTCGTCCGCGCCGCGATCCGCGTCACCGCGGACACCGTGCGCGAAGCCCAGCAATACCATCGCCAGGAAGGCACCACCCCGTGAGCCGTGTCTACTTCCACAGCCCCACCCGCACCGCCGAACTGCGCGGCTCCGAACGCGCCTGGCTCGGAGGACTCGTCCGGGACATCGCCGTGGGCGTCCTGGACCTCAACGACTCCGCCCGGGTCGACCGGCTGCGCCCGCTCATCCACCCCGGCCACTACATGGCCAACCTGCCCACCACAGGGATCGGCTGGCTCACCCGATGGGCGTCCAGCTACACCACCGCCTTCGCCGTCGGCTGGGACCACGGCACACCGCTGATCCAGTACCAGGGCCAGACGATCGACCCGTTCTCCCTCGCCCTGAACACCGCGGCCGTCCTCGGCAGCGACCAGGTGAAACTCGCGGCGCGCCTGCACGGCCAGTGCGAGCTCCATGCCTGGGTCGACGGCCCCAACCGGTCGTGGCTCGCCGACATCATGCAGGCCGGCCTCGACAACGGCACCTACCGGCGCGGCATCCAGTACGCCGCGGAACCCGACCACGGCCACCCCGAGCCGGAATGGGTGTCGCAGGGCTGGGAGGACGTCATCGCCCTGCTACGCGAAAGGGACGACGAACCCGTCGTCACCTCCTTCTCCGTGTGCGATGGCTTCCCCAACTCCAGCATCGGCGACTGGATGCCGCCCTGGCCCGAAGGCCGCGCGCGAAGCTGGGACGCCCTCACCGACGAGCAGAAGCAGGCCCGCTCCGAACGCTCCGACGCCTGGCACGACCTGGAGCCCGCAGAGCAGTGGCGCATCGCCATGGACGGTCTGCGCGCATCCTCCGACGGCCTGGAGATCAAGCCCGACAACTGGCACACCTTCCGCTTCACCCACAACCTCACCGTGCTGGACCTCCTCGCCAACGACTGGGAAGACCGCGTGCAGCGCACCCTGGCCAAGGCCAACGAGCCGGAAGAGGCAGCAGAGTGACCGGCAACCTGCCCGTCGCCGGGCACTGCCCGATGGGCTGCGGCGAGACGTTGCAGCGGCGCACCACCGACGGCGCCATCGTCTGCGCGAGCCCCGCATGCGTCCGGCCGGACGCCGTCGACGAGCTGCTGCGCGACCGGGAGACCGAGCACATCGTGCAGTTCGACCAGGCCGGGTTCACCATCCGGCACCCGCTGCGCGAGCGCCTGGACGACGACCTCATGCGTTGCGCCCTGCATCGATCCATCGCCGAGCTGCTGGGCCCGCCGAACGGAGAGCCCGGCCGGTACCGGGCTACCCCGGGCCCGGGCGGCTGGCGCCTCACGGCCTCCACGGAGAGTTCCGACCGATGAAGATGCTGCTGTCCACACTGGGCGCTGCCTTCCGAGATGTTGCCCGGTCCCTCGCACTTCTCTGGCGGGCACCGCCGCCGAAGACATCGCAGCCCGCCGCCGCGCCCTCGGAGACCCCTCATGAACCACCGACCCGACCCCGCCGGCGAGCAGGTGGCCGTTGCAACCGCGCTGCTGATGGCGGCCATCACCTTCCGGGACCTGACGAGCTCCATGCACCCGACCGTCGCCGCTGCGATGCCCCCGGACCTCCGCAACCGAGTCACCTCCCACCGCTACCAGGACGCGTTCAACAGGCTGCCCGAGCACATCCGCGCCGCCGCCCACGAAGCCGTCCTCGCCGACCCGGACATCATCGCCGCCCGCCAGATACACGCTGAAGGCCAGTCATGAACCACCGCCCCTACCCGAACGCCGACCGCGCCCTGCACCAGGTGGAGCGCGGCCGCGCGCCCGAGCCGACGCGCTGCCCGGTCTGCGACCACCACGTCAGCCGCCACGCCCTCGAGGACGGGCAGCCCGTCTGCACACGAGGCAAGGGCCCGGTCTCCTGCCAGGACTGCGCGGAACTCTGGACGCGCATGCCCGCCGTCGCTGCCATGGCGGAGTTCGGCCGCACCCTCAGGCACGGCACCGCCCGCCTGGTCCTCGTGGATCACCCGCGCCGGGCCGGGAAGTCCGCGGCCGCTGCGGCGGCCGTCGACCAGGCGGTGAAGGCCGGCCGGCACGTCCACGTCGCCGGCGGCGACGGCATACGGTGCGCCGGAGGAGACGAAGCTTGCTCCCTGCCCCGCAAGAACCCGATCGTCCTCGCCCGAGTTGTTCAGACCTGCATTACCAACCCCTCGCAGTGGAACGCCTGGACCGTCGACGGCAAGTACCTGTACCTGCGCTACCGGTTCGGCGTCGGCATCGTGTCCACGACCCCGCACTTCCGGACGCGGCCACTCGTCCGCTTCGAATATGGCGGCCAGTACGCCGGCGCCATGCGCCTCGCAGAGTTCTGCGAGCACGCCGGCCTCCGACTCGCCGGTGATGCGGAGGTGACCGGCCAGTGATCAAGGGAGTCCTGCGCGAACCCAACGGCGCCCCCGTCGTCGTCCTCGGCCTGTCCGGCGAGAACATGGCCCGCCTCATGGCCGACGAGCCGATCGTCGTCCAGCTCGCCGAGCTCGGCCTGCCGGCCCTGCGCATCCTGCTCATGGGCGGCCGCACCGAAGCCGACCTCACCGCCCAGCTCACCGAGAAGTTCGGGCCGCCGCGGAAGACCATCAAGCAGGAGCCGGACCGGTGACCGCGCCGATACCCCGGCCGCCGGGCGTGTGGCGTGCGCTCGCCCGGGACGGCCACCTGAACCCGGAAGAACGCGCCGTCCGGGACGCGGTCGTCGCCGCCCACACACCGGCCGACCCGCCCGCCGACACTCCGGCACAGCCCGCGGCTGTTCCTGACGGCGCCGCGCCACGAAAAAGGCTCGCCCCCTTCCAGTCGCTCATGGACCGCACCGGCTGGAAGGCGGTCCTCACCCGGACCGCGGACCGGGCCCGCCTCGAGGCGGGCCAGCCCGACGGGGCCGCCGTCGTACTCACCGCCGTACGCGGCCAAGACATCAGCGCCTACGTGCTGCCCGCCACTCAGAAGGCCGTGCCACGCTGGCGCGCCATCCACCCCACAGACCTGGCCGCCTTCCTGACCCGCCGCCAGGTCATCGACCCGCACCTTCCGCCCAGCCTGTGCGCGTGCGGGAAACGCCGCTACCCGACCGCGGCCCGCGCGAAGGCCGCCATCGTCGACGTCACGATCCACCGCGTCGTCAGACAGCACGGCCTCCAGTACGAGCGGCGCGCCTACCGCTGCCCCGCCGACGACCTGGTCTGGCACCTCACCAGCCTCCCCGCGTGGTACGACGACAAGAAGCTCATGCACCGGAAGACCCGATGACCGCGTCCTCGGGCGCGAAGATCACCACCATGCCAGCCGCACTCATGTCACAGATCTGACATGAAATGTGCGCATCGCATTCATTAACTTCACACCAGACTCACAATGGCAGCCGTCAGCACCAGAGTTGGGGGAACCATGCACGCCAGAACCGCACTTCTCATCGTTGCTGTCCTCGCGGGCACACTGACCGCATGCGGTGGAACCAGCACAGGTTCGCAGGCTGAGCGCCCGAAGAACGCGGCCCCCGCAGCGCCAGCAGAAGCAGCGCCGGAATCGAAGCCGGCTCCCAAGGCGGTCGGTAAGTACGAGCAGACGTGGAAGACGCCCTACTCGGACACCCCGTGCGGCGACTACCTCAACGAGATGAACGGCCACGAACGATGGGTGACCGCAGCCGACATGCTCGCCGGCGCACGTAAGACCGACGGTGGGAACAGCCTGCCAGCCGACTCGGAAGTCTCTCGCTTCCAGAAGGACGTCAGTACCGCCTGCCAGGGCAGCGCGGACATCACGATTACCGAAGTCGGGGCCGCCCTGTACCTCATGGATCCTAGCTACAAGCCGTAGCCCAGCACGGCCAACACCACAACGCCGCGCATGCGCTGCTGGACGGTCTGGTGCCGCCCGCGTGGCCGGGACGCTGAAGCGCAACCCGGCCGCGGCGGTCGGCGCGCCGGTCAGCGAACCGCCGAGCTCGCGACTGTCCGCAAGGTCGACGACAGATCCCCCGTCGCGGTGGGGCTTCTTGTCCCAGACGGGGGAGTGCATGGCTGATGACCTTCGGCGGTTGGTACGGGTGGGGCGCTTCATGGCGCCGATGGCGATACGGGCGGCGAGGGAGGCCGTGTCGATGACCCACCGGCCGGCGACCTTGGCGGCGGTGATGGCTCCGCGGCGGCACCAGGTGCGGATGGTGGCGGCGGTGCTGGTGTTCATCGTGGGCTCCCTCCCCTTGCCGTGACTCGCCGCCCGGCGCGGCTACGGCAAGGCCGCAGGCGACTGACCGCCAATCGGCATGCGCTGCCCGGGAGCCCCGGACAGGGAGAGGCGTAGCTGGTGGCTCCTGCGTAAACATGCGCATCCACCCCCACTCGATGAGGTGGTGCTGCGCGCTTTCTGCCACTGGCAACCGCCGCGGGAACCTAGCGTGATTGCTCCCAACCTACCTAGGCAGAGGAGTAGAACCGTGATCATCCTTCTTCCCGACGGGCCCGGCTCGTGGCACCCCATCATCCTCGGATGACCCCTGCGCGCCCTGGGGGCTGGGCTCCCCGGGGGCACTTCGCAGACCAGACGGTGAGCGTCGGGGATCCCGCAACGTCCCCCTCATCACGTAGAGGGAATAGGTGAGACCGGGCCGGCCTACGGGCGACTGCACCGGCAGGCTGCCGCGAGCCTGAAGAGCGGCCCCTGTCATGCCGCCCGCCGAGACGAGGCCCCCGCCATCACGGCGGGGGCCTCGCCGTACGCGGGCACCACCCCGCGCGCCGAGTCGGACCAGCCAAAGCACAACATCAGCACCTGTGACCCTACGGACCCAGGCCCGCGAACTCTCCCCACCGGAAGGCGCACCCAGGTGTCCGTCATGACGCCCAGTATGCGACTCCGTCCGTCGCCGCCACGGACTGTGGACTCGCACCACTGCGGTACGGAGACAGGCGGACGCGTGCATGGCGCGCCGGGCGTGCCGCTCGTAGGCTGATCCTGCTCGGGGCCTGTCGCGGAGGTCTGCCATGCCCCGAACTATCTGGAGCGGCGCGATCAGCTTCGGCCTGGTCACGGTGCCGATCCACCTCCAGTCCGCCACCGAAGACCACAGCGTCCGTTTCCACCAGTACCACCTGGAGGACATGGGCAGGGTGCGCGTGCGCAAGGTGTGCGAGCTGGAGAACCGCGAAGTCACACAGGACGAGATCGGCAAGGGCTACGAGTGGTCCCGGGACCAGGTCATCCCCATCAGCGACGCTGAACTCGACAACCTTCCGCTGCCCACCGCGAAGGCCGTGGAGATCGAGGCGTTCCTCCCGCTGGAATCCATCGACCCGATCCGGATCGGCGAGGGCTACTACCTGGCCCCGGACGGGCAGGTCGCCGCCAAGCCGTACAAGCTCCTGCGGGAGGCCCTCGGCCGCTCGTCCCGGGTAGCGGTCGCCAAGTGGGCATGGCACGGCCGCGAGCGCCTCGGCATCCTCCGGGTACGCGACGACGTCCTGGTCCTGCACCTGATGCGCTGGCCGGACGAGATCCGCGACTCTGCCGAAGTCGCCCCGCCCGCAGTCCAGGTCAGCGACGACGAGATCGACGGCGCCCTCGCCCTCATGGAGACGATGGCGCGCGACGACCTCTCCGGCGATGAGTTCCGCGACACGTACACCGAGGCCCTGGAGCAGATCATCGAGGCCAAGCGCGAGCACCGGGCGCCGCCCGCGATGCCGGAGCCGGAAGCCGAGCCGGGGCAGGTGCTGGACCTGATGGCGGCGCTGAACGCGTCCGTGGAGAAGGCGCGCGCCTCGCGCGGCGAGGGCGAGGCCGACGTGCACGAGATGCCTGCGCCGAAGAAGACCGCCGCGAAGAAGCAGCCGGCCAAGAAGACGGCAGGGAAGAAGACTGCGGCGAAGAAGCCGGCCCGCAAGCCGCGCAGCGCCTGACCTCGGTCCCCGCACGACCGATCGTAGGGCCGCCGACGAACCGACGGCGGCCCTGCAACGACGAGGACTTCATTTCTACGAGGTGAGCGCGTTCAGTGCGATCCGCATCCGGCGAATAGTTTCCGCGTCCTGCCGTTGCTCCTCTTCCAGGGCCCTGATCTTGTCTCGTCCTTCAGCACACTCACGCCGTCGGCAGATGTCACCGACCGTCTGCTGTGGCAGCGAGCTGACTGCCGGTGACGGCCCTCTCCATCCCTTCTCGGCCATCAGCCGCGCCACGTCCGCACGGAACAGTCGCGCCGACCCCCGTGATCCCTTGTGGTCGGCGATGCGCAACTCGCCACGGTCGATACATCCACGCAGCATGGCGCGGGTGATCCCCGCCATCGTGTACGCCTCGACCTGCTGAATGATCTCTTCTTCGCC
This sequence comes from Streptomyces sp. NBC_01788, assembly GCF_035917575.1. Taxonomy (GTDB): domain Bacteria; phylum Actinomycetota; class Actinomycetes; order Streptomycetales; family Streptomycetaceae; genus Streptomyces. The sequence continues at coordinate 6,509,025 of NZ_CP109090.1, forward strand.
CTGAGGCAGATGCATCTGGTCGTTCGCCATGACCAACCAACCAGCCAGCCGCCATCGAGGACACCATCCCGCGGCGACGGCCACCCGAGTGGCGGACAGAGAACCACATCAGCGACGGCAACCGGCGTCCTGCTCCATCAGCCAAGGCGCGCCGCCCAGGGCCGCTCCAGCGTCAATCCGTCGCCGGCCACACCTCAGGCCCGCCGCCATGCCACTCCACCAAGGGCGACATCGCCACGTCCAGCTCATCCAAGCCCTCCAGGCCGGCCCGCTCCAGGAAAACCGACAGGTCACGCAGGCTGTACGCCGTGCCAAGGATGGTCCCATCGGCGCGCACCCGTCGGCCGCCGCCTTTCCCGGGCGGGTCCACGATCACGCGAGCAGCCATGCCACCATCCTGCGGCCGGACCGTACAGGACGCATCGCGGCGTGGGTCAGTCGAGGATGCCGAGCACGGTGTCCGGGTGGCAGTGCCCGCACGCCTGCACCCCCTCGGTGAGCGCCCGCACCGCCACGTCCCGCGGCACGCCCCTCCACCGCTTACCCGCCATGTGGCAGCCGCCCACGTGCACCGCCACCGGCAGGGAGTCTCTGTTCAGGCCCTGCTCCAGGATCCACTCCGGCACAGGCGGCCGGGCCTCCATGCCGCGCCGCTGCTCAGCCTCGCGCCGTTCGACGTCGGCGATCCGCTGCCGCACCCGCTCCAGGCTGTAGACCAGCCACGTCTCCAGAGTGCGGAGGCGAGGCAGATCCGGGGGCAGGTCGTTCACACGTTCGATTCTATGATCGGGGGGTGAGACCGCAATCCACCGGGACCGCGCCCGAGTGCTACCACCTGACCCTCACCGCCGGCGGCCGCCCAGCCATGCATGGCTGGTGGGGGAGCGAGGCGACCGCCCGCCACAAGGTCGCGAGCTGGATCGGCGAGTACGGCAGCCTGCCCGGCGCCCGCATCACCCTCACCGACGAGGCCACGGGCACCACGTTGACGACCTGGCCAGACGAGCCGTGACCCTCTGCCAAGACGCGGAGGATGGCTCGGCGCCCCCTCCCCGGCCCGCGGCCTCGCCCTTCGGCACATCATGCGGAAGAACCGCAACGAAGTGCCGCCCCACCTTCTCCCCGCCGCTCCGCCGAGCAGTGCGTACCCGAAGAATGGCAAGGCTCCGGCGCAAGCGATGCGCCGGAGCCCACAGCGTGACCGTCGGGTTAGTAGGCGACGTACCCCTCGCTGTAGCCCCAGAAGTCAAGGTAGAACTTCGTACCGCTGAGGACATTCGTAGCCGCCACGCCCCAGGTGCCCTTCTTGAGTGAGTGCCACCCGTTGCACGTGCCCGTCTTGAGGAAGCAGGTCTGCACCAGCATGTCGCGGTCAGTGGGCTTGACGTTGATGTCGGTGCAGTTGGACGTAGCAGTGGCGTAGGTCCCTCCGACAGGCCACTCCCAGGAGTCATTGGTGTAGTAGGTCTTGGCGCTGCCGTAGCAGGTCGCGGCGCTGGCCGGCGTGCTGGTGACGGCGGTGAGTCCACCACCCGTCAGAACAGCGGCAGCCAGGACGGTCATGGCGCGTGAACGGATGCGCACGTTTTTCCCTCCCCCTTGTGTGTGCCGGTAAGGCCTGTGCCCCCTCGCTGCCAGTCAGCTGGTACCGGCGTCGTGCAGTGTGGCAGTTCCCAACTTACGTGTAAACAGGCAGTGTTGAGTCAATCCAAAGACAGTAAAGATGCAGGAGTAGGACGGGCGGCGATGTTGGTGAGGACGTCGTTGATGCGGACGGAGTGGACGCCGTCGGCGCAGTCGAGGAACTCGCTCCAGGTGGCCAGGGCGGTCTCGGTGTTGCCGCGTTTGAGCTGGACGTGGCCGAGATCGGCGAGGGCGATTGCGCGACGCCACGCCCGTCATCCTCGCCGCCGCCCTCACCGCCTGCGACAGCAGCCCGCAGGCCAAGGCGGACAGCAAGGCACCGGCCGCCGCGCACCACTACACCACCGGGCAGGACATCGCCGACGACCTCAAGGCCGCCGGGTTCACCGTGACCAAGCCCCGAGAGAACACCGACGGCTCGTACATCGCCGACGTCGGCGGCACCGCCTACGACTTCACAGTCACAGACAAGACCCACCAGCCGGCGCCCGGCGACGCCGGCATCAACCTGTTCCCCAACCCCGAAGCCCTTAAGGCGTGGATCCCGCTCTCGAAGTCCTTCGGCGGCGTCGCCGTGACCGGCGACACCTGGGCGGTCAGCCTGCCTACCACCAGCAAGACCGCCCGTACCGACAGTCAGCGCCTGGCGCCGAAGGTTGCGGAGGCCCTCGACGGGACCGTGCAGCAGTGAACCTCAGCGCTCAAAACGCGCCCCGGGCCATGTGCTACTCCCGCCCGTCCTCCCTCGTTGCGACGTCGCCGGCGTAGTGCAGCTGCACGCCCGGCTCGAAGCCTTCCTGCTCGATCACCGTGTCGGTGCTGTTCAGCTTGTACCGGCAGTGAGTGGCCGCCGCGGTGGGGTGTGGCAGACGAATCTCGCCGACGCCCTCGGTCATCGCTCCGTTGTCGCCCTGGTGCGGGCCGCTCATCACGTAGTAGCGCATGGCGGGCACTCTGCATCCGGCCGCGTGGATTCGCAAACCGTCTCCTAAATGCCCAGCTCGCGCACAACAGACGTTAAGCGACGGGCCGTTGTCAGCCCCTCGTGCCATGCTGCACTTCAACTATGTGAAGGAGGTGAGTAGATATGTCGAAGAAGCAGCAGGCGGCCGTCGTCATGGTCGCGGCCCTGGCCGGGCAGGCGTACCTCGGCAAGGTCGCCAAGCAGCAGGGGACGGCCCTCGGTCTGTCTGTCGTCGCGATCAGCCTGATCGGTCTTGCCCTGACCCAGGCCCTCGGCTGACCGAGGCGCGAGGGTCCCGGCCCCCCCGTGCCCAGCAGGGAGGCCGGGGCCCTCGCGGAATCCACGGGCCACCGTATGGATATCCGTGCGGTGTGCCAGGGCGCACCAACAGCAGAATCACCCCCTCCCCCGTTGAGTCATGGAGTTCCCATGCCGTCATCGCTTGACCCGCTGACCGTGCAGCGGCTCGCATACGTCCGGTACCTGTACCGAGAAGGCATCGAACAGAGCCGACAGCCAGCCCCACTCCGGTCCAGGGCCGTCACTTCCTTCCACGATGCCGTCGAAAACTATGTCGGCCTCGTCGCGCAGCACCTGGGTGTCGAGCTACCCCGGGCCACAGAGTTCCTTGGTTACTGGGCAGCGATCAAGCCGAAGTTTGAGCTGCCCAAGAAGGAACCCATGCGCCGGCTGAACGACGCGCGCGTGGCCCTGAAGCACAACGGCACCTTCCCGTCCAACCATCAGATCGACCAGGCCCGGGAGACGCTCGCCGACTTCTTCACCACTGTCACACCCAAGGTGTTCGGAGTCGATTTCGATTCAATCGAATTGGTTGACCTGCTAACGCAGCCTGAGACCGCGCGGCTCGTTCGAGAAGCACAGACACACGCCGACATCGGCGACTACGCCATGGCTATGGCGGGGCTGGTGCTCGCCTTCGACGCTCTCCTGGATCACTATGCAATGGGTGACCGACCTGCAGGGAAGTCGCCCTTCAGATTCGGCCCGCGCTTGTACCGGACGGATGTGGTTCAGTTTAAGCTGAGTGAATTCGCCATGAATGCGCAAGACGCTCTCCGCGTGATCAGCCTCGGCATTGACTATCCGAGCATGGCTCGCTTCAGGGTGATGGCGCCGCCGGTCTACGGCTACGGCGATGGCAGCCAACGCTTCGTGGACCTCCACTCGGTGCGCGCGCTGAGCGCGGATGACTACGACTGGGCGCGGCACTTCGTGATCGAGTCGGGTCTCCGGGCCTCTCGGGCTGATGAGATCCGCGGGATGCAGGAGCGAGCACACGAGCTGAACCGGAGCCCGACGGAGCCGTTCGGGGAACGCTCGTGGACGGGGCCGGTAGAACCGAGGTCAGACGAGGGAGTGCCCGTCTTCGAAGACGAGGCGCTGGCGGAGCGAACGTCTTGGTCTCGACCGCCCGCGTGAGTCCAACTCGATGGGCAGCCAGGCACACTGGACGCGTGACCACCGCGCGCACCGGCAGAGACGGCCGGCCCCTCGTCACCACGGCCATGGCCGCCTACTCCCTCGGCATGAAGCCCAGCAGCTTCCGCAGCTGGGCACGCCGCCACAGCATCACCGCCACCACCTACCAACGGGAGCCCGGCACCACCGGCCAGGCCCCCGCACTGTGGGACCTCGCCGACCTCACCGACGCCATGCGAAACAAGAACGCCGCTTGACCAAAGATCACCTGACACGCATCATCAGTCATGGTGCGCGTACTGCCTCATGAGCCCGGCCACAGAGCCGGGCTCCAGCACGTCCGGGGCCCACTCCAACACCGGGGCTGAAGAACCACGGGGCCCACTTCAACACGGGGCCCGAACCACAAGGGGCCCACCAGCACGGGCCCCCAGACACCACACCCCCACTCGCGCCCCACGCCGCAGCACACCACCACGCGCAGCTCACCGCGCCACGCCCGGGACACCCGGGCCCATCGACACAGGGGGCCGCACCAACGGGGCCCCCGACCACCGGCACCCACCCGGCGCACCCCCCCCGGCAGCGCCCTCACACCCGGGCCCACGACAGACACCCACCCCCGGGGCAACACACCAGCGGCCCCCACCCGCCCCGAGTGAGGTGACCATGGCCAGCAACAACAGCAAGAACACCACCCAGGCCGGCTACGGCTACACCCACCAGTCCCTACGCCGCGCCCTCCTACCCTCTGCCTACGGCAAGCCGTGTCCGCACTGCCAGCAGCCGATGCTGCCTGGTCAACCGCTCGACCTTGACCACACAGCTGACCGAACCTCGTATCGAGGTTTCGCTCATGCCTCCTGCAACCGCAGCGAGGGCGCACGCCGCGGCAACGCCCAGCGCAGCGCCCGGCGCACCTGGCGGACCTCCCGGCAGTGGTAGCCGACCCGACCGGCCGGCCCCTGGCTCCCGTATTCCTCAACTCGCCCCGCCGTAGCGCCCGGCCCGGCAGGCCGCAGCGATCAAGCCTCTGACCTGCGCGAATGCTTGATCGCTTCGTCTCGGTGATCTTGCTGCGCCTCGTCGGAGGTGGTGGGGCCGGGGGTAGGGGGGTGGGGTCGCCACGTGATCATGGCGCCCACTGACCCCGCCCCCCTTCAACATTTCTCTCCCTGGGATTTTCGGCAACGTAACAAGGGCCCCTCCGGAATTAACCGGAGGGGCCCTGCGGTGGAGATCTTGAGTTCTTGAGGCTTCGAGCCTGACCCGGTCGGTGTTCCGTTCCCGGTGGCTCCGTTCTGCCTGTGGAACTAAGCATGGCAGTACGGCAGTTGGGTGTCAACCCGAACAACTCCCTTCTTTCCAACATCTTTTGGGGCACACCGGCAGGAAAGGGGGTCGGGCGTGAAGAAGCGTTGCGAGGCCTGCGGCGAGTCCTTCGAGGCGAAGCGGACGACGGCGCGGTTCTGCTCGGACCGGTGCCGGATGCGTGCCCACCGGCGGCCCGCCGAAGGCGACCAGCCGGCCCCCGTAACGTCACAGCCCCCGGTGCAACGCGAAGACGGGACCGAGTCGCTCGCGGCGGCCGCGCGCGGCGAGCTCGCCGCGGTGGGCCGGGACCGTACGGCGGCCGGCCAGGCCGTGCTGGTCCTGGCCCGGCGGATCGACGCGAACAGCGCGGAATCCGGCTCGTCCCTGGCAGCGATGGTCCGCGAGTTCCGGGCCGCGCTGGCCGGCGCCCTCGAGGGCGCCGGGGAGGCCGTGGACCCGGTCGACGAACTGCGGGCGCGGCGTGACCGCAAGCGTTCTGGTTGAGCCGGCCTACCGCAGCGAGCCAGAGTGGCACAGGACGCTGGGCCCGGAGGTCGCCGACCTGTCGAGGTTGGCAGGGTTCGCGCCGGATCCTGAGCAGCAGCTGATCCTCGATGCGACGTTCGCCATCGACAAGCGGGGCAAGTCGGCATCGTTCGAGGTCGCCGCAGTGGTGGGCCGGCAGAACCTGAAGACCGGCACGATGAAACAAATGGCGCTCGGCTGGCTGTTCGTCACCGAAGAGCGGCTGATCGTCTGGTCGGCGCACGAGTTCCGGACGGCGCAGGAGTCGTTCCGGGACATGGAGCAGCTGATCGAGTCGTCGTCGTATCTGTCGCGGCGGGTGAAGCACATCCACCGCGGCAACGGCGACGAGGCGATCGAACTCCACGGAGACCGGCGGCTGATCTTCAAGGCGCGGACGAAGGGCGGCGGCCGCGGCCTGTCCGGCGACAAGGTCATGCTGGACGAGGCGTTCGCGCTGCAGCCGATGCACATGGGTGCGCTGCTGCCGACGCTCGGTGCCCGCCCGGACCCGCAGGTCGTATACGGGTCGTCGGCGGGCCTGGCCGAGTCGGTGGTGCTCCGCGGGATCCGAGACCGCGGCCGGGCCGGGCAGGATGCGCGCCTCGCCTATTTCGAGTGGTGCGCGCCGCCGCCGGCGGAGGCCTGCCGGAACGGCGTGAAGTGCACGCACGCCCTGGACGCTGTCGGCTGTGGCTGCGACCGGCCGGAGTTCTGGGCGATGGCGAACCCCCAGCTCGGCCGGCGGATCAGCCCGGTCACGATGGCGTCGTTCCGGCGGGCGCTGCCGCCGGCCGAGTTCGCCCGCGAGCACATGGGCTGGTGGGACGAGCCGGTCGGCGGGCTGGTGCCGATCAGCGCGGACGCGTGGAAGGCGTGCGCGGACGAAGGGTCGGCGGTGCAGGACCCGGTTGCCATGGCTGTGGACATCACCCCGGACCGGTCGATGTCCGCGATCGCGATGGCCGGGCGCCGCGCGGACGGCCTGGTCCACGGCGAGCTCGTCGATCACCGGCCCGGGACGGGATGGGTCGTCGACCGGCTGGTGGACCTGGCGAAGAAGTGGCGGCCGTGCGTGCTGGTGCTGGATCCCTCGAGTCCGGCCGGCTCGCTGGAGAAGGCGCTGAACGAGCGCGGCTTCAAGGTCGAGCCGGTCGGCGGGGAGTGGCGGCTTCAGCTGGTCGGGTCCCGCGAGTACGCGCAGGCCTGCGGGGCGTTCACCGATGACGTCACCAATGGCCGGTTCCGGCACCCCGACCAGGGTCCGCTGAACAAGGCCGTGGAAGGGGCGGCGACACGGCCGCTCGCGGAGGCGTGGGCGTGGTCTCGCCGTAACAGCCAGGACGACATCTCCCCGCTGGTGGCGGTCACGCTGGCTCGGCACGGACATGCCGCGTTCGGGGTGGCCGAGCCGGTGGAGCCCTTCTTCATCCGATGACGACAGGAGAGGTGGGCGGCGCCGGTGGCGGTGTGGGTTGGCCCTGACGCGTTCGACGAGATCACCGAGCAGGCGCGGAAGGTCCGGTTCTGGCGGACGGTGCTGACCGTCCTGGCCGGGCTGCTGTTCGGGGTCGGCTGGCTTGCGGCGAAGGCCTGTGGCGTGCTGTGGCTGGCGGTGGCGTGGGCCGGGACCGCGGTGAAGGTCGGATGGCAGGAGGCGCGCCGTGGGGCTTCTTGACCGTGTCTCCGCCGCGATGGGTGCCGGCGCGCGCCGGCGGGACAGTGCCCCGCTGGGGCTGGATGAGTGGGCGCAGTTCTTCACGTTCGGCGGTCTGAACTATCCGATGGTTCAGACGACGATGAACGCGATCAACGAGGAACAGATCGCGCTCACCTCGTCAGCAGCCTTCAAGAGCAACGGGCCCGTGTTCGCCCTGGTCGTCGCCAGGCTGCAGGTGTTCTCCCAGGTGCGGTTCCAGTGGACCCGCTTCGAAGCCGGACAGCCCACCAGCCTCTTCGGATCCACGGAGCTGGGGGTGCTGGAGCGGCCGTGGCCGGGCGGCACCACCGGCGACCTGCTCGCCCGCATGGAGGTCGACGCCTCCCTCGCCGGGAACGCCTACATCCGCCGCACACGAGCGGACCGGCTGAACCGGCTGCGCCCGGACTGGGTCATCGTCGTCCTCGGCTCGAAGGAGAACGCCGACCACCCGTCCGAGGCCGCAGACGTCGAAGTCGTCGGGCACGTCTACGACCCGCCCTCCGGGCCGATGAAGTTCTTCCCCATCGACGGCAGCGAGGGCCGTATCGCGCACTACGCGCCGCTGCCCGACCCCGACTTCCACTTCCTCGGCCAGTCGTGGATCACCCCCGTCATCCGGGAGATGCAGGGCGACAGCCTCGCCACCGAGCACAAGGCGCGCTTCCTGACGAACGCCGCCACACCGAACATGGCGATCAAGTTCGACCCGTCGGTGTCGCTGAAGCAGGTCCGCGACTTCAAGGAGCTCATGGAGGCCGAGCACAAGGGCGCCTGGAACGCCTACAAGACCCTGTACCTGGGCGGCGGCGCGGACGCGAAGGTCATCGGCAAGGACTTCCGCGAACTCGACTTCGCCGCAACGCAGGGCAAGGGCGAGTCCCGGCTCGCCGCCGCAGCTGGCGTCCCCCCGTCCTGGGTCGGGTTTTCCGAAGGCCTCCAGGGGTCAAGTCTGAACGCCGGAAACTTCACGGCCGCACGCCGCCGCTTCGCCGACGGCACCATGCAACACCTGTGGAGCAACGCGTCCGCGAGCCTGGAGCCCCTCCTCACCCCGCCCGACGCCGGCGCGAGCCTCTGGTTCGACACCAAGGCCGTCGCGTTCATGCGCGAAGACGCCGGCGACCGGGCCGCGATCGCGCAGAAGGAAGCCTCCACCATCACCGCCCTCGTCAGGGACGGGTTCACCGCCCAGTCCGCGATCGACGCGGTCATGAACCAGGACTGGACCAGGCTCCAGCACACGGGCCTGACCTCCGTGCAGCTGCAACGCCCCACCGACGGCGTCCAGCCCATGCCGAAAATGGAAGGAGCCGGCCCGTGACCGGACAGCTCTACTCGCGCGTATTCGCGCTGGACGACATCGCCATCCGGGCCGGCGGGGACGGCCGCACTGTCACCGCATACGCCGCCGTCTTCGACAGCCCTGCCGAGATCCGCGACCAGGACGGCCACTACCAGGAGCAGATCTCCCGCAGCGCGTTCGACAAGACGCTGAAGGAGCGCGCCGGCCGCGTCGGCGTGTTCTACAACCACGCCCGCACCCTGCACGGCACCCCCAGCGAGAAGGGCTCGGTGCCGATCGGGACGCCGCTGGAGGTCCGCCCCGACGGGCGCGGCCTGCTCACCGTCACCCGGTACAACAAGACGCCGCTGGCGGACGACGTCCTCGAGGCGATCCGCAACGGGGACATCACCGGGCAGTCCTTCACCGGACGGTTCATCAAGTCCGACCCGAAGGGCCCCTACCTGCCGGCGCGGGCCGGTGACCTGACGCTGGTCACGCGGCAGGAGATCGCGCTGATCGAGTACGGGCCCACCCCGATCCCCGCCTACCACGACGCCGAGATCGTCGGAGTGCGAGCGGACGGCACCGCCGCCGACCGGGGCAACATCGACACCCCCAACGCCGCCGACCTGAACACCGAGGCCCGCGCCTACGCGGCCGCTGAGGGCTGGGCGATGGAAGACGGCTCGTATCCGGTCCGGCCGCTGGAGATGCACGGCCGCCAGGACCTCGAAGCCGCCATCCACGCCGTCGGCCGCGGCTCCGGATCCCACGACCAGATCCGCGCGCACATCGTCAAGCGCGCCCACGCCCTCGGCCTCCAGGCGCTCATCCCCGCCGACTGGCCGGGCACCCCCACGACTTCCGGCGGCAGCACGACCGGCACCGCCGCCGGCAACACGACCAGCACTTCGGGCCGGACCGAGCCCGCCAACGGCACTCCAGCCGCCCCCAGCACTGGAGCCGCCACCGGCAGGACCGAGACCACGCACGGAGCCGCGACCGAGCCGCGAACGCACTCGGTGACCACCCAGACCAGCACATCCCGGGAGGGAACCATGGACGACCGCATGACGGTCGAAGAGCGCGCCGCGCGCCAGAGCGAGATCCGGGCGCGGCTCCAGGAGATCGAGGGCGAATACTCGGGCGCGACGATGCCCGACGAGATCCAGACCGAGTGGAACGGGCTCCTGGAGGAAAACGACGAGCACGGGCGGGCCATCGCCGAGTCCGAGCTGCGCAGCGCCCAGCTGCGTGCCGTGCTCGACAACCCGACCGCGACCGAGCGGGTGGCCCCCACGACGGTCGGCTACGGCGGCCGCGCCCCGGCAGTCATCACCACCCGGGACATCTACGACCTGACCGAGGCCCGTTCGCAGGCGCGCTCCCTGGAGGAGCTGCCGGGCATCTACCGGGACCGGGCGATGCGCGCCATTGAGCTGTCGCAGTTCCCGGGCATGGAGTCCCGGGAGGACGCGCAGACCCGCGCGGCCTACCTGGTGGAGACCATCGACGACGAGCACGGCACGCTCGCCCGGCGCATGCTCCAGACCGGCAGCCCCGTCTACAACCGGGCGTTCGGCAAGATGATCAGCGCGCTGTCGCAGAACGGGCTCACCGCGGAGGAGTCCCGCGCGCTCCAGCTCGGTGTCGACGCGTCCGGCGGCTTCGCGGTCCCGTTCCAGCTGGACCCCACCGTCATCCTGACGAGCGATGGCACGATCAACCCGCTGCGGGAGGTCGCGCGGATCGAGCAGATCGTCGGCAAGGAGTGGGATGGCGTCACCTCCGCCGGCGTCACCGTCACGCGTGGCGCGGAGAACGACGAGGCCCCCGACTCGTCGCCGACCCTCGCCCAGCCCAAGGTAGTCACGCAGCGCGTCCAGGGCTTCGTGCCGTTCAGCGTGGAGATCGAGCGGTCGTGGAACGCGATGCGCTCCGAGATCACCATGCTGCTCCAGGACGCCAAGGACACCGAAGAGGCGACTTCGTTCGTTCTCGGTGACGGCACCGGCACGAACGCAGGCGGCATCATCGGCACCCTGCCGTCGAACCGCCGTGTCTCCTCCGCTGCGACCGGCACCCTCAGCGTCCCCGACGACATCTACGCCGTCGAGGAGTCGCTGGCGCCCCGCTTCCGGGCCCGCGCGTCGTGGCTCGGCAACAAGAGCATCTACAACCGGATCAAGTCCGTCGCGGCCACCATGGGCGGCCTGTCCAACGACCTGTGGGCGCGGCTCGGTGCGGGCCTGCCGCCGGAGCTGGCTGGCTACGCCGCCCGCGAGCTGTCCTCGATGAAGGACTCGATCGCACCCAGCGGCGGCGGGAACAACCTGGTGCTGCTGTTCGGCGACTACAAGCGGGGCTTCCTCATCGTCGACCGCATCGGCATGAGCATCGAGCTCGTCCCGCACCTGTTCGGGCCGAACGGCCGCCCGACCGGCCAGCGCGGCATCTACGCCTACTGGGGCAACAACTCCAAGATCCTCGTCCCGCAGGCGCTGCGCGCCCTGAACGTCGTCAGCCCCGCCTGATCCGCGCCGGGCCCCGGCCACACGGCCGGGGCCCGACCTCATGAAAGGAGCCTGCGATGGCAGGAGAGATCCTCGTCGCGAAGGTGAGCGCGTCCGTGATCCACGGCGGGCGCACCATCATCCTGACGGCCGGGAAGACGACCGTGCGGGCCGGGCACGCGCTGCTGACCGGCCGCGAGCACATGTTCATGCCGCTCCACGTCGACTACGACGTCGAGGCCGCGGGGGAGCCGGGTGACGACTCGGGCGGGGAGCCGGAAGGGGCCTTGGCCCAGACGATGCGCGCGAGCGTCGCTCCCGACGACACCGAGGCCGCCCCCGAGGACGCCGAGTCGGAGCCGGAGCAGGCCCCCGAACCGGAGCCGGCGCCGCGGCCGGACGCGAAGACCGTACGGGCGTGGGCGGCCGAGAACGGCGTCGATGTGCCCGCCCGCGGCAAGATCCCCGACAGCGTGTACGAGCAGTACCAGGCCGCGCAGGACTGACGCATGGCCATCGTCACGCTCGCCGAGGTCAAGGCGCAGCTGAACAACGTGGACGACACGGACGATGACACTGAGCTGATGCTGTACGCGGACGCTGCCACCAGCGCCCTCGAGGAGCACAAGCACGAGGTCATCGAGCGCCGGGAGTTCACCGAACAGGTCACCGCCGGGGGATCGGTGCTTCGGCTGTCCCACACCCCTGTCGTCGACCTGGTCTCGGTGGTCGGCGTGGACAGCGGGCAGGAGTGGGACACGTCCCGGCTGCGTGTGAGCCCGTCCGGGCTGGTGCGTGTCCTGTCCGGCCCGGCACTAGTGGGCGCCCTGGAGTTCACTTACACGGCGGGGCCCGCGGTGCCACGGCCGGGCGAGAAGCTGGCAGCGCTGATCGTCATCCAGCACCTGTGGGAGACGCAGCGCGGCCGCGCCGGCGCCGTCTATGCCGGCGACGTCGTGGTCCCGGCCGGATACGCCATCCCGAACCGCGCGGCCGAACTCCTGGGCGCGCCCACCCCGGTGGTGGCGTAGATGGCCAGCCCCAGCCCGTCCCGCGTCCCGCAGCTCATCGACAACTACCTGGCCCGCCTCGCCGCCGCACCTGGCCTGTCCGGCGTGAAGATCGTGGACGGGCCTCTCGTCAGTCTCTCCGGGGCCAGGGAGTGGCTGTTCGTCGGCTACGACGGCGACCCGGAAGGCGAGGCCAACGTCGCCTCGACCACGCAGACGTGGGCGGGCCTGGGCGCTCGCGCGAAGAACGAGGAGATCCAGCTGACCTGCGCAATCCTCGTGCGGAGGGGGTCCACCGCCGTCAGGCCGCTGCGGGACCGCGCGTTCGCGATCTTCGCCGAGGCCGAGGCCGTCGTGCGGGCTGATCCGTCCCTCGGCCTGCCCCCACCAACGGTGTGCAGCATCACCGAGACCGCCTTCAGCGCGCCGCAGACCGACAAAGGCATCGAAGGCCGGCTGGCATTCACTCTCGCCACCCTCCCAACCCGTATCTGACCCCCAGCAAGGAGAACCCCATGGGCGCCGTACGCCTGCGCAACCTCGGGGAGGCCGTGCACCTGTACGCGCCCCCCGGGAGCCCCCAAAGCCTGCCCGTCGACGCCGGGCAGGTCATCACCGTCGCCGGGCCGATGACGGAGACCGACGACGCCTACGTCTGCGGCGCGGACGGCCACGAGCGCGCCTTCCCCAAGTCGCAGTGGGCCGTCGAAGCACCGCCGGCCCGCGCCAAGAAGACCGCCGCCACGGCGGCTGCTGAAGAGAAGGGCGGCGACAGCTGATGCCTACCGGATCCGGGCTGGACGCCCAGCTGGTCGTAGCGGAGGAATCCGTGTGGGGCACCAGCGTGACCCCCACCGCCGCCTACGAGTTCAACGACGAAGGCCTGAAACTCGAACCCAGCTTCCTTGAGCCCACGGGCCTGGGGGCGGGCCGCAAGTACAAGCGGGCGAGCAGGGTCAGCATCTCCCGCCGTTCGGTGTCCGGCGACGTCACCATGGAGCACTCGACTCGCGGCATGGGCCTGTGGTGGAAGCACGCCCTGGCCTCCAACGCCACCCCGGTGCAGGTCGCCGACGGTGACGCCTACGAGCAGGTCCACGTCCCGGGCGACTTCCGCGGCAAGGGTCTCACGGTGCAGGTGGGCCGGCCGGAGCCGTCGACCGGCCTGGTCCGCCCGTTCACGTACTCCGGCTGCAAGGTGTCGCAGTGGGAGTTCACCGTCTCCGACAACGGCATCCCCACGCTGAAGCTGACGGTGGACGGCCGCGACGAGGACACCACGAAGGCGCTCGCCGCCGCCGCCTACCCGGCCGGCGCGCACGTTTTCTCCTTCGCTGGGGCGTCCCTCAAGCTGGGCGGCACCGCCGCCACATCGTCGGGAAAGACCACGGTGACCGGCGCGCAGGCGATCGCCACCGTCGTCACCGAGGTGTCGGTGTCCGGTGAGGCGCCCATGGCCACGGAGCGGTTCGGCATCGGCAACAGCGGCTTGAAGGCGGAGCAGCTGGAGAACGACACCCCCACCATCACCGGGTCGCTGAGCGCGGAATTCAACAAGACCGAGCTGTACGACCAGTTCGTCGCGAACGCGACCATGCCGCTCGTGCTGGCCCTGGAGGGTGAGGAGATCGAGTCCGGGCAGCGGGAGCTCCTGGAGATCATCCTCCCCGCCACCAAGATCAAGGCGGCAGCGCCGAACGTCGGCGGCCCCGACATCGTCGAGATGAGCACGGACTTCGAGGCCTACGACGACGAGGTCAACCCCCCGATCCAGGTCCGCATCATCGCGAAGGACACCGCATGATCATCAAGCTGACCGTGCAGGGCGCCGTCTACGAGGTCGACGCCCAGCGACTGCTGCTCGCCGAAGCGCGCGAGCTGAAGACGTACACCGGGTTCACACCCCCGAGGTGGTTCGAGGCGCTCGACGACGCCGACCCGGACGCGACCGCCTACCTCATCTACCTGGCCAAGAAGCGGGCGGGGGAGGCGTTGCGGTACAGCGACCTGGACAGCCTCGACTACGCGGACATCGAGCTCGACATCATCGAGCCCGGCAACGCCGACGGCGAGAGTCAGGGCGAGGCGGCGGCCGCGGGTGAGGGCGCTGCGGGGGCGGGGCCGGACCCTACGCCGGCCTCTGGCCAGAGTGGGACGATCCCGAGCGACGGTACTGGGAGTACCTCGGTGCCCTCGCCTACCGCTTCAAGTACACCCCAGCCGACATTGGCGCCCTGACGCTGGACGAGTTCGACGTGCTCGCCGAACTCTGCGACCAGCTCGCGAAGGAGTACGACGTCGACGACTAGGAGGCGTCGGCGGTCTGCGGCTCACCAAGCCGCAGACCGCACTCGGGGCAACGCGCGTTCCGTTCGGCGGCCTCATTCGCCTTCCCAGCCGCCCCGCCCACAGCCAGGAAGACCACGAACGCGATCAGCACGGCGAACGCGTGCGGGTGCGCCCACCCGGTCCGGGCGATCGCGACCGGCCACAGCACGATGCCCGCGGCCCCGTGCACGGTGGCGTCGGAGAAGGTGTGCATCGCGGCGACGAGACACGCTGCAAGCGACGCGAGCGCCCACAGCACGACCCACATGAGCACGCTCACCCAGCCGTCCTTCACGACTGGCTTCACGTCCTGGCCGCAGTGCCGGCAGTGCTCAACCATCTTGGCTCTCGACTTGCTGGCCATCTCTCAACCCCCAGATTTCCGGCCTGTTCCGCCGGATGCTCCCACCAGGCGTATACCCGGTCAACTCGATCACCAGGGGGAGGGTTCATGGTTGCAGGGCTGGAACTGCGCACCGGCAAGGAGCTGAAGCGGATCGCTTCCGAGCTGCGGCGCATGAACGAGCCGGAGTTGAAGAAGCGGTTCTCCAGGGAGCTGCGCGAGGCGGCGAAGCCGATGGTGCCCGCGGTGCGTAAGGCGATCCGGGAGATCCCCTCCAAACGCCGGTACACGGCATCCGGGCTGCGCGGCCGCATGTCCAAGGCCACGAAGCTCGAGGTTCGCACCAGCGGCCGGGACGCTGGCGTCCGTATCCGCGTGGACGGCCGGAAGATGCCCGACAAGGAGAAGGCTCTCCAGAGCTACATGGAGGGCGTCAAGCCGCGCTGGCGGCACCCGGTGTTCGGCCACGACGTCTGGGTGCAGCAGCCGGCCAAGCCGTACTTCTTCAAAACGGTTGACCGGCTGGGGCAGCAGACCCGACGGAACGTGAACAAGGCCATCGACCAGGTGGCCAAGGACATCACGTAGCAGCAGATGAGGCCCGGCGCCGCTGCGCTGGGCGGCCTGATCGGGTGCTCGCCTCTCGCTGAGCCCCTCTCCTTCTCTGATCCATCCTGACCGGCGGTTCCGCCGCGTCCCGACCCCTTCGAGGGGAGGTGCCGCGGCGTGCCCACGCGTACCACTCGTGTCCTGTATGACCTCGTCGCGCGCGACAACGCATCCCGTACGTTCAACCGGGTTGGTGGCGCGGCCGGCCGGCTGTCGCGGCAGGGCCAGGGCATTGGGACGGCGCTCGCCGCCGGTTTCAAGGTGGGTACGGTCGCCGCCGCCGGGCTGACCTTCAACGTTCTGAAGACGTCCGGCGACTTCGAAAAGTCGATGAACCAGGTCCGCGCCGTCAGTGGTGCGACTGGCAAGGAATTCGAGGCGCTGCGCGAGCAGGCCAAGGAATTGGGCGCCACCACGAAGTACACGGCGTCTCAGGCCGCGGACGGCATGGGCTTTTTGGCCATGACCGGCTACAAGGCCAACCAGATCCTCGCCGCGATGCCGGGCACCCTGTCGCTGGCCGCGGCCGGGAACATGGATCTTGCGCAGGCCGCCGACATCTCGTCGAACATCATGACGGGCTACGGCTTCAAGGCGAAGGAAACCAACCGGATCGTCGACGTCCTGGCCAAGACGTTCACGTCGACGAACACCGACCTGATCCAGCTGGGCGAGGCGATGAAGTACGCCGGCCCAGTCGCTCACGCCGCGGGCGTGAAGTTCGAGCAGGCATCCGCCGCGATCGGCCTCATGGGCAACGCCGGTCTCCAGGCGAGCATGGCGGGTACCTCGCTGCGCGGTGCGATCACCCGTCTGCTGGCGCCGACGAAGCAGATCTCGGACCGGCTGAAGAAACTCGGCATCACCGTCAAGGACTCCCACGGCAAGCTGCTGCCGCTGGATCAGATCATCCGGCAGCTGGAGAAGTCCGGAGCGAAGACCGGCGACATGATGACCATCTTCGGTCAGCGTGCCGGCCCGGCCATGCTCGCCCTCGTCGAACAGGGCTCGGGCTCGCTCGTCAAGCTCACCAAGGAGCTGGAGAAGTCCGGCGGCACCGCCGACCGCGTCGCGAAGATCCAGATGGAGGGCCTGCAAGGCCAGCTCGTCTCGCTCAAGAGCGCCTGGGAAGGCCTCATGATCGAGATCGGCGACCTGGGCCTGCTCAACCTTGCCACCAAGGGACTTGAGGGCCTGACGACGGCCACCCGGGACTTCACGGGTTTCGTGCACCAGTACGGCATGCCCGCAGCGAAGAAGTTCGGCGACACGCTCGGCGACCTGCTCCCCCTCGGGAAGATCAAGAAGCAGTTTTCGGACGCCAAGACGGTCGTCTCCGACTTCTTCAAGGGCCTGGTCGGCGGCAAGAAGAAGTCGGAGGCGAAGCTGCCACTACCGACGCCGATGCTGAAGGCCCCGGAGCCACCCGCGTTCCTCGCCAAGCCTGCGCCGCTGCCGAAGATGCCGACGCCGATGCTGAAGGCGCCCGCACCTCCGGTGATGCTCGCCCGGCCGAAGATCCCCAAGTCTGATGCCCAGAAGTGGGGCGAGGAGATCCGCAAGGCTATCTCCGGCGGCATCGAGAACATCAACTGGGCGGTGGTCGGCAAATCGGTCGGCTCCGGGCTGGGGAAAGCGATTCAGTGGGTCGCCGCAAACGGTGCAGAGCTGACGAAGAAACTCGGGGAGGTTCTCGGCTCCCTGGACTGGGTCGACGTCGGTAAGGAGTTCGGGAAAGTCGCGCTGCCGACCGCGATCGGCTTCGTCAACAACTTGTTCGAGCCGCTGTTCCATGCGGACTTCTGGAAGAAGCACTGGCTCGACACGATCCTCGCCGTCCTCTCCGCCATCCCCTTCGGGAAGGTGTTCGGCGTCATCGGTAAGGGGCTCGGAAAGATCCCCTGGGGTGGGCTTTTCAGCGTCGTCGGTAAGGGGCTCGGAAAGATCCCCTGGACGAAGATGATCCCGTTCAGTTCGAAGCTCGGCGAATCCCTCGGGCCGATCGTCGGGGCTATTTACCGCTGGGGCGCCCGAGTTGCTTCCGGTTTCGGTGAAGCTTTCGCCCAGCAGTTTCCGCGCATCACCCGCTGGTTCCAGGACCAGCTGATTCTCCTGCCGACCCGGCTGGGAGATCTGGGCCGGCTGCTGTTGCGCAAGGGCACCGAACTCGTCGGCTGGCTGGGCCGCGGCCTGACCGAGACGCTGCCCGGCATGGGAAGCCGGTTCATCGCCTTCCTCTACAAGACCTTCGCCCGATTCAGCCTCTACCAGATCGGCATCAACGTCGCGAAGTCGATGCTGCTCGGCATCCAGAACATCTTGTCGGATATCGGCTCGTGGCTGAAGGCACACCTGGTGGACCCGGTCGTCAACTGGGTCAAGCGCCTGTTCGGGATCAAGTCCCCGTCGAAGGTGTTCTCCTCGATCGGCGGCTACCTGGTGGCCGGCCTCAAGGACGGTGTGCTGTCCGCGGCCAAGGGCATCGGCCACTGGGTGTGGACCAGGCTCGGCAAGCCTGCCATCGACCGGTTCGCGAAGGCCCACACGTGGCTGCTCACCCACGGCCGGAGCTTCGTCGGCGGACTCAAGGACGGCATCGTCGACCGGGCCAAGGGCATCGGCGGCTGGTTCTACAACAAGGCCGCGAAGCCCGCCGTCGACACCTTCAAGGACGCCAAGTCGTGGCTGACCAGCAAGGGCGGCCATCTGATCACAGGCCTGAAGGACGGCATCACCGACAAGGTCAAGGGCATCGGCGACTGGCTGAAGAAGACGTTGGTCGACCCGATCGTCAGCGCCGTCAAGAAGTGGTTCGGGATCAAGAGCCCCTCGCGCGTGTTCATGGGGATCGGCGGCCACTTGGTCACCGGGTTGGTCAAGGGCCTCGCCTCCACCAACGGCGCGCAGATCGCTAAGACGGTCTTCGGGGACCTGCCGTCCGCGCTCGGCTCGATCGTCGGCAAGGGCCTGGTGTCCATCGCCTCCCTGCCGGGCAAGGCCCTGAAGGCGCTTGGCGGCCTCGGTGGCAAGCTTGCCGGGCTCCTCGGGTTCGGCGGCGGTGGAGGCGGCAAGGGCGTCCAGCAGTGGTCGCCGCTCGTCTCCCAGGTCCTTGCCATGCTCGGTGCGCCCGCGTCCGCGCTCGGCCCGGTGCTGAAGCGGATCCAGATCGAGTCCGGCGGCAACCCGAACGCGATCAACCTCACGGACAGCAACGCCAAGGCCGGCGACCCGTCCCGCGGGCTGATGCAGACCATCGGCTCGACGTTCAACGCCTACGCCGGCCCCTTCAAGTCGCGCGGGATCTACGACCCGCTCGCCTCGATCTACGCCGGCGTGAACTACGCCATGCACCGGTACGGCAAGAACTGGATCAGCGTGATGACCCGGCCCGGCGGCTACGCCAAGGGCACCCGCGGTCGTGGCGCGGCGCCGGGCTGGGCGTGGGTCGGCGAGCAGGGCCCGGAATTGATCAACCTGCGGGGCGGGGAGGACATCCTCAACCACAAGGACTCGATGTCCGTCGCCAGCGCCTACGGGATCCGGCTGCCCGGCTACGCGTCCGGCACCCTCGGCAACGCCGAGAAGAAGGTGCGGGACGCGCAAGATGCGCGAGACCGGGCCCGTGACCGGCTGGAGCGGGCGAAGGCCCGGAAGATCGGCATCAAGGCGGCCGAGCGCGAGCTGAAGGCCGCCGAGATGAAGCTGAAGACGGCGAAGCGGCAGCTCGCCGACGCGCGGCGCCGCGGGAAGGCGTCGGTCGCCGACTACATCGCCAACGGGCTGAAGAAGGCCCTGTCGACGGGCTCGGCGTCGAAGATCGCCTCCGCGATCAAGTCGCTGAACACGCGGCTGCAGAACGCCGGCTTCGGCAGCCTGGTCGCCGGGAACCTGAAAGCGTCGGCGAAGCTGCAGTCGCTGGCGAACAAGAAGGCCAGCGTCGCGGCGAAGATCAAGGC
Organism: Streptomyces sp. NBC_01788; assembly: GCF_035917575.1. Classification (GTDB taxonomy): domain Bacteria; phylum Actinomycetota; class Actinomycetes; order Streptomycetales; family Streptomycetaceae; genus Streptomyces. The sequence goes on from NZ_CP109090.1 coordinate 6,528,661, forward strand.
GGCGAAGGAGTACGCCGCCGACCAGTCCGGGAAGATCCAGGACTTCCTCGGGATCTCCGGGTCGAACGCCATGTCGGTGGGCGGCCTGATCTCCCAGATGAAGTCCCAGCAGAAGACGGTCACCTCCTTCTCCACCCTGACCAAGCAGTTGCAAGCGCGCGGCGCATCCAAGGGGCTGCTGGACCAGCTCGCGGAGGCCGGGCCAGGCAGTCAGCTCGCATCGATCCTTGGCGACCGGAAGGTCACCACCAAGGACATCAAGCAGCTGAACTCCCTGGTCCAGTCGGGTGACAAGCTGGCCACCAGCTTCGGCCAGTCGATGGCCAACACGATGTTCGACTCCGGGAAGCAGGCCGGGAAGGGCTTCCTTAGCGGCTTGAAGGCGCAGGAGAAGGAACTCGCCAAGGCGATGGAGAAGCTCGCGGATGCGCTGCTGACGTCCATCAAGAAGAAGCTGAAGATCAAGAGCCCCAGCCAGGTGTTCCGCGACCAGGTCGGCAAGCAACTGGCGCTCGGCATGGCCCGCGGCATGGACGAACACCGCCCGCACGTCGCCGCCGCGGCCCGCCGCCTCGCCGACACCGCGACCGGCGGCGCCCGGGCGGCCCGCGCGGATGCCACGTTCGATCAGCTCGCCCAGCTCATCAACAGCGGGCGGCTCGGAGGAACAGAGGTGCACGTGCACTTCGACGACCCGGCCCTGCGCGACCTGATCCGGGTCACCACCAAGCCGCTGATCAAGTCCTCTCAGAGTGAGCAGGCGTACCGGGCGAACGTCGGGAGGCGCTAGATGACCATCTCCTACGTGGGCTCCGGAGCTACGGCGTCCGGCGCGAGCACGATCGCCCCCGCATACTCGGCCACCCCGCAGGTGGGCCAGCTCGGCATCCTCCAGGTGGTGTCCGGGCACGCCACCGGCCCTGTCCCGTCCACACCATCGGGGTGGACGCTCGCAGGCACTCTCTCCGGAGGCGGTGGCGGCTTCGGATCGGGCACGGGCCCCAGGCGGCTGACGTGGTTCGTGCGGGAGATGCGCGGCGGGGACGCGCCGCCGACCACGGCGATCCCGTCCGGGTCGTCCGGGTCGATCATCGCCGGCACGATCACCTTGCTCGCCCGGTCGGCAGGCAAGGGCTGGCGGTGGGCCTCCAGCTTCGGCGAGCGCACCACCTCCAGTACCGCATTCACGACCACCGGTCAGAGCCCGCTCACCTTCAAGGCGGGGGACTTCTGCTGGCTCGGCTACGCCCTGCCCGCCTCCGGCACCACCTTCACCGCCCAGGGCGCCACCGCAGCCGGTGTCACGTTCGGCACCGTGACAGCGAACCGGGTCACCACCGCGGTGACAACCGGGAACGCGGCACGGACGGCCGCCGCCTCAGTGGCCGTGTCCTCCGGCGCGGCGACCGTCGCCCCCACCATCACCGCGACTCTGTCCGCGGCCGGTACCGGTGTCGCCGGCATGCTCCGCATCCGGGAAGCCAGCTCCGACGTCACCGCAGCGCCGCAGTCAGTATTCCCACCGCGGAACCTCGTGTCCGTGACCGGGCTGGCCGGGGACGACATCACGTCCGTCACCGTGTACCGGCAGGTCGGCACCACCCTCACCCCCGTCCGCGCCGCCGCGGGCGTCGACGTAACCGACGCCAACGTGCTGCTGCGCGTGGACGCAGAGCAGCCCTTCGGAGTCGCCCACAACTACGCTGCCGACCTCACCGACATCAACGGGCAGACGTGGAGGGCCTACTCGGGGCCGATCACCTCGACCGTGGACGGGGACGTCATCTCCGATGCGGTCCGCGGCACCGGCGCCCGAGTGTTCATTGAGGACTGGCCGGAGAAGAGACGGTCGCGGGAAGCGACCGTCTTCAACGTCGGCGGCAGACTCGTCACGGTCGGTAAACCACGGTCCGCGGCGCAGTCCAGCATCACCGTGTCGACGGACAGCAGCGAAGACGGCGACGACCTCCAGGAAGTCCTCGACCACGCCACCGAAGGCACCATCCTCATCCGCAAGCAGATCAGCCTTGAGGGGGTGGACGGCTACCAGGCGGTCATCGAAGACAGCGAGCGACGCCAGTGGTCCATCCCGTACCGGCTGTGGGAGCTGTCCACCGCTGAAACCGAGCCGTGGCCCGACGTGCTGGAAGCAAGCGGGTACACACTCCAGGACATTGCCGACAACGTGAGCACCCTGTCGGATCTGGCCGCCCAGTTCCCCACGCTGCTCGCGATCGCCCTGTACGACTGGGGTGTCTGACGTGCTGGAGATGTCGGACCGTGCACTGGAGATCGTGCGGCAGTCGTTCACGATGACCGTGCGTGCGGAGTCGTGGCGGGACGGGGAACTGCTTGCCGCGGACATCCCTGTCGCCGACGGCAGCGAGGACCGCGACCGGTCCCTGGCCGTGCCCGAGCGGGTGACGTTGTCGGTGCCACTCAGGGACCGTGGCGTCACCTGGGACCCGGGCGCCGATCCTGGGCACCCGCTTGCCGCATACGGGCAGCAGATCCGCATCCTGTACGGCATCGACGTAGGCGGCTCGTGGGAGTGGATCGACCGCGGCTGGTTCCTGATCACCGAATCCGGCGCAGACGGCGGCGACACCGTCACAGTGACCGCCCAAGGCCTGCTCACGTGGGTCGACGAGGCCAAATTTGTCGCACCGTTCCAACCCAGCGGTACTCTCGGATCCACGGTGCGCGCGCTAGTCGAACCGGCCCTGACTGTCGAGTTCGACGGGACGCTGCTCGACCGGTCCGTACCCGTCGGGATGCAGTGGGACGACGACCGGATGGCCGGCCTGACGGAAGTGCTGGACGCCTGGGGTGCGGACGCCTACGTCACCCCGGACGGTATTCTCCGCGTCCAGCCACTCACCGACGACGGATCGCCAGTGATGGCGCTGACCGACGGACTGGGCGGCACGGTGATGCGCTGGCAGGGCAGCACGTCCCGGGACGGCGCATTCAACTGTGTCATCGCCCAGGGCGAGGACCCGTGGGGCAACCAGATCCAAGGCGTCGCCTACGACCGCGACAGCCTGTCGCCGTTCATGTATGGCGGCCCGTTCAACCCGCTCCCGGTGCCGCACGTGTTTCAGTCGCCGCTGATGACGACCGTCGCCCAGTGCCGCAAGGGCGCACAGACCACGCTGCTGCGGCTGCGCCGCACCGCATCCCGCCGCCTGGGGGTGACCATGGTCCCGCATCCCGGCCTGACCGCCGGTGACATCATCACCGCCACCGGCGCAGGCCTCGCCAACACGCCGTGCGTGATCGAGTCGATGTCACTGCCGTACTCGCCCAGCGAGATGAGCCTCGGAATACGGGTCCTGTAATGGCTGACTGGGCGGACACGCGCGTCTCTCTCGCAGGTGAAGGCACCCTCGTCGCCCTGGCCGTCACCGCGTCGGCGAACGGCGCCTGCCTGGCAGACGTCGCCGGGATCCGCGTCACCGTCCGCGTCCCGCCGAACCTGACGATCTCTCCAGAGCAGAACATCTTGATCCTGCGCCGCGGCAGCGTGTACTGGGCGATCGCCGTGCTCACCGCGGCCCCCGCAGTGCCGCCCCCGCCTCCGCCGCCGCCTGTCAACGACACCCCGCCCGTCGACCGGGGCGACCCGGCACCCGCACCCAAGCCCGTGACCACGACGGGCACCTTGGTATGCCCACCTGTGGCCACGTCGTCGTGGCGTGACGGCAAGTGGCGCACGGACATCGGCAGTTCCACCAGTGCGGACACGTTCCAGGGCCGGTACGGCGGCTCCGGGTACGGTCGCAACACCGGGTGTGCGTTCTACGGATCGAAGCCCCGCAGCATCGCCGGGGCAACAGTCACCAAGGCCACCGTGCGGCTGCGCAGGCTCACCTCCGGCGACTACGCACGCCGCTCGCCCACGCTACGGCTGGTGTCGCAGGCCACCCGACCCTCCGGCGCGCCCTCGCTCAACGAAACCACGGCCGGGCCCGCGCTCGGCGTGATCAACCAGGTCAGTCCGTGGGAGAGCACGTTCCAACTGCCCACCTCGTGGGGGCAGGCCATGGTTGACGGCAGCCGCGGTGGTCTCGCCATCACCGTCGCCTCCGACGACCCATACATCAGGCTGGCCGGCCGTGACTCGTGGTCCGCTGCGTGGACGCTCACCCTCTACTGGCGACGCAGCTCCTGACACCCACCACCTACCAGGCCCCACGCGCAGTGGGGCCTTCTGTATGCCCACTGGAGGCGTAGTCCATGAGCCAGACCACCGGCAAGGGGCTGACCTACCCCGAAAGCTCGGACCACACGAGAATCTGGGAGCACCTCAAGACCCTCGCCGAGAACGCTGACGCGGTCATCCCCGGCTCGGTCGATGTGCAGACGTTCACCTCCAGCGGCACGTGGACGAAACCGGCCGGGGCCCGCTGGGTGATCGTCGAGGTGCAGGGCGGCGGCGGCGGCTCAGGCGGCATCCCAGCCATCACCACCACCCAGGGAACGTGTTCCACCGGCGGAGGCGGCGGCGAGTACGCGCGCGGCACCTACGCCGCGTCCGCCCTGGGCTCCACCGTGTCCGTCACTGTCGGCGCGGGCGGCAGCGCCGGGCCCGCGGGCGCCAACGACGGCGGCAACGGCGGCACCAGCTCGTTCGGGTCGACCATCACCGCAGTCGGCGGCGGAGGAGGCCAGATGGGGTACGCATCGGCGATCGCGTCGGAGTCTCACGCTGGCGGTGACGGCGGCACCGGCGGCACTGGCGGTGACTTCCGGATGCGTGGCGGCGGAGGCGGCGTCGGCCAGACCCTGAGCGGCTACCCCGTGAAAATGAATTTCGGCGGAAATGCCTATTTCGCCGGAATCACCCGGGCTCCCGGTGGGTCCATCAACAAAGCCGGCGGACTCACGGGCCTCAGCTACGGCGCTGGCGCGTCCGGGGCATCCAACTCGAAAGACAGCAACGACCGAACGTCGGGCCCCGGCAATGCGGGTGGGCCCGGCATCGTCATCGTCACCACCATCCGGGCCTGACCGTGACGAGCCCCGAGGAGCTTCCGCCGGACGAGAACTTCAGCCCCTCGCCGCCGTACACGAGCGAGCGCCGGGACTCATGCACTGCCGAGCAGTGGGATGTGCCGTCGCGCACCTACCGCCGCTACGACTGCGGAGTCCTTGCCGAGGAGCGGCCGTTCACCGATGCGGAGAACGCCTCCGCCGACCAGCAGATCGCCGACACGGCCCGCCGCGCCACGCAGACCGTGCTCCTGGAGCAGGCCCGCGTCGACCTCGCCGTCAACGAGGCATACCTCGCCGCGGTCGCGTCGGGCGCCGCGGGCCTCGAGGACGCGGTCGCCCAGGTCGCCGAACTCACCCGCCAAGCGCAGGGAGTCATCCGGCTCACCGTCGGCGCAGACCTGCTCGACCGACCCGCCCCATCGCCCCTCGACGACGGCTGACCCGGCCCCCTCGTCCCCTGCCCCGCGCCGTCCGGCCGGGGCGTTCTCCGTGACCTGCTGGAGGATCCATGGCACGCATGCCCGGCGCCACTCAGCGCCTCATCTCGATCAACTACACCAAGGGTGGCCAGTCGTCCGTGCGGGGCGTCGTCGTCCACATCATGGATGGCAGCTACGCCGGTACGGACTCCTGGTTTCGCAACCACCCCGAGGCGAAGGCGTCAGCGCACTTCGGCACCAGCCGCGTCGGCGACCTGTGCCAGTGGGTCGACACAGCCGACCGCGCGTGGGCCCAAGCAGACGGCAACTCCAACTGGCTCAGCGTTGAGAACGAGGGCCGCGGCGGCGAAGACCTCACCTCCGCCCAACTCGACCGCAACGCGCAGGTACTCGCATGGGCGCACAAGACGCACGGCGTGCCGCTCCAGGTGACCAACGACCCGAACGGGAAGGGTCTCGGCTACCACGCGATGGGCGCGAAGGCGTGGGGCAACCACCCGTCGTGCCCGGGCGCCCGCGTCGTGGCGCAGCTCGCCGAAATCGTCACCCGCGCGAAGAAGATCGCCGGGGCTGCGTCGGGCGGCACGACCTACACCGTGAAGGCCGGGGACACCCTGACCTCGATCGCCAAGGCGCACAGCACGACCGTGGCCGAACTGGTGGCGGTCAACGGTCTCAAGGACCCGAACCACATCTCGGTCGGCCAGGTCCTCAAGCTGCCCGGAGCGTCGAAGCCAGTTCCGCCGGCACCGGCTCCGTACACGCCGCCCCCGTTCCCCGCAGGCCTCGCCCCCAACAAGGCCAAGCCGTCAGCCCGTGGCCTTCAGCGCGCGCTCAAGGCCGCCGGGTTCATGCCCAAGACGGTCGCGGAGGCCGACAACTACGGCCCGCAGACGCAGAAGGGGGTGGCCGCGTTCCACAACGCCCACCCGCAGTTCCGGGCCAAGGGCGTGTCCTACGACCCGGCGATCGGCCCGCAGGGCTGGGCTGCGCTGCACCGTCTCGCCTACGGCAAGTAGCCCACCACCAGAGGGGAAATGAAACCCATGCTGACTCGTGCTTTCTGGGAGGCCAGCGCCGAGCGGGCGGTGCGCACTTTCGCCCAGTCCACGCTGGCCGTGCTCGGGGCCGGCTCGTTCGGGCTGCTCGATGCGCCGTGGCAGGCGGCGTTGAGTACCGGCGGGTTCGCCGCGGTGCTCGCCGTGCTCACCGCCGTGGCGACCAGCGGCGGTAGCGAAGGGCCGGGCCTCACCGAGACCGTGACCAAGGACCGCTGATGACCGCGGCCCCGGACCCGACGACCAACGTCGCAGTGGAGCTGGCGCAGCTACGAGGGGAGATCAACACGGGGCTGGAGAACATCAAGGGCACGCTGGGCATCCTCGTCGAGCGCACCACGCGAACCGATGCGGATGTCCGCCAGCTGCGCGCCGACATGGAAGAGGAGCTCAAGAAGATCCGTGAGGAGCAGCTGAAGCCGCTTCGGGACGAGGTGGAAGCCCTGAAGCAGGCCCGCTGGCCGCTCGCTCAGCTCGGCGCCCTGGTCGGCGTGGCTGGCCTGGCGGCCGCGGTCGTCGCCTTCTTCATCCACTGACCTGGCCGCACCTGCTACAGACGGCTACAGATCGTCTACTGGCCCCCGTCGCCTCCGGGCGGCGGGGGCTTCGTCATGTCCTGAGGCTTGTGTTTCAGGACACCATGGCGCATTGTGGGCGTTCCACCGCCTCACCGGTGCTCTCCGCAAGGGGTCCGGCGCCTCCCGGGGGCGGTGGTCGGCCCCCTTCGATCCCCCCGGGTGGAAGTGGCGCCACCGCCTCTGCTGTTTCATCAACAGCAGAGGCTCACTTCTGTCAGGACTTCCACGCTGCTGGACTGGCCACTCGGTGTCAGGGCTGCGGGCCTAGGCTTCCAGGCGTGATTGAGACCATCGTGTTCGACATCGGCGAGACGATCACCCGCGACGACCGATACTGGGCTTCCTGGGCCGACTGGCTGGACGTCCCCCGGCACACCCTCTCCGCCCTTGTAGGAGCAGTCGTCGCCCGAGGGCAAGACAACGCCGAAGCCCTCCGCCTCGTCAGACCGGGCATCGACGTCGCTGCCGAGTACCAGGCCCGCGAAGCCGCCGGCCGAGGCGAGTACCTGGACGAGAGCGACCTCTACCACGATGTGCGCCCTGCCCTGACCGCGCTGCACGAGCTCGGGGCGCGTCTGGTCATCGCTGGGAATCAGACACCCCGGGCCGGTGAACTGCTGCGCGGTCTGGGCCTCCCTGCAGACCTCATCGTCACCTCGGGGGAGTGGGGGGTCGCCAAGCCGCAGCCGGAGTTCTTCGAGCGGGTACTGGATGTCACGCAGGCAGCACCGAGCGCAACCCTCTACGTCGGCGACCACCCGGCCAACGACATCTTCCCGGCGAAGGCCGCAGGTCTGCGCGCAGCGCTGATCCGTCGTGGCCCGTGGGGGCACCTGTGGGCGGATACTCCCGACGTCGTGAAGGCGGCCGACTGGCGGATCGACAGCCTCACCGAGCTGACCGCCGTCCTCGACCGCTGATGGTGTGAAACGGCCCCACGAGCCCGGGGGTTGGTGGGGCCGTTCAGGTACACGCGACGTGTAGACGCGGGTACCGTTCGGAGTGGACGCACCGAACTGGAGCCAGTATGCCCGCACATGCCGACGACGGCGTAGGCAGGCGCATCGCCTACTACCGCAGCGTCGTACGCCCGAAGATGACACAGCAGCAGCTCGCCGACATGGCCTGTGTCTCGCTCGGCACTATCCGCAAGATCGAGCGCGGTGAGCGAGGCGTCACCGACGCCACCCTGGAAGCCATCGCGGACGCCCTCGGTGTCGACCCGAGCCGTCTGCGCACCGATCGCGACGCCACACCTACCCGAGTCCACGACGCACTTCCCGCGCTCTCTGCAGCGATCGCCACCTATGACCTTCCCGAGGACGGTCCTGTCCGACCCCTGCACGAGCTGCGGACAGCGGTCGAAGAAACCGTCCGGTGGCGAGTCGCCGCTCAGTACACGCGGATCGTCCGTGTGCTCCCCGATCTGCTGACCGAGCTCGCCCGCGCCTACCACTCGGCCCCGACGGAAGACCGAGCCGAACTCGCGGGCCTCCTCGTCAAGGCGTACCGCTCCGCTGACGCTGTCGCCTACAAGTTCGGATCCCGGGACCTGTCCGCCCGCCTGATCGACCTGATGCGGTGGGCCGTCCCCGAGGCCAACGACCCCACACTGACCGCATCCGTCGCCTACGTGCGCACCGAGACATTCTTCGCTGCTCGCGCCCACACGGCTGGCCTACGAGCACTGGAGCAGGCGCTGGACGCCGCACCTGCTCCAGCGGCCACACCCGCCATCGCGGCACGAGGCGCGCTCCACATGCGGGCGGCCGTCATCGCAGGTCGGGACCACGACAACTCAGCCGCGGCTCACCACCTGGACGAAGCCCGTGCGCTGGCCGACCAAGTCCCCGAAGACGTCTACTGCGGAACCGCCTTCGGCCCTGACTCAGTGCGCATTCATGAGGTGTCGGTCGCCGTCAGCCTCGGAGACGCCCACATCGGCCGCGCGCTGGACCTCGCCACCGAGTGGAAGCCCCCCAAGGACCTGCCGGCGGAACGCCGGAGCGGCTTCTACATCGAACTCGCCCGCGCCCAGCTCTGGACTGGCCTGGCAGACGACGCCTTCGAGTCTCTGAAGGTCGCCCGGCACATCGCGCCACAGCACACCCGTGAGCACCCGTGGGTCCGCGAGGACGCCGCGACACTGCGCCGCCTGAAGCGCGCCGACTCCGAGACCCTCACCAACTTCGCCGAGTGGTGCGCCGCCACCTGAGCGAGCTACCCCAACTACCCCTCGCTGGGGTACTTGTTGCCCATTCGAGCCCCCACCATCTGCTGCACGCGTAGGAACCAGCAGATGGGAATCGGGGATGCCCAACGCACTCCCGCTCGCGCCCACGGTCATCGACGGGCGCGTGAGCATTGTCCGCCTGCACGGTGAGGCCTGCTTCGACTGCGGAGCGGTTCACAAGGCCCTGCGCGCGGCTGGACACGTCGTGGTCCGTGGCAGCACTCGCGTGTGGGAGATCTTCACGTGCGGATGCCGCAGCAAAGGGGCTGCTGCGTGACCGGTGCACCGAGGATCAGTGGACCCCGGCGGCCGAGCGACCGGCCCCGGGGCGCGGCCAACGCTCAATCCGGAGAGGGAGCGTCGACATGAGGAACGCTACAACCCCAGCCCCAGCCACGACAGAGCGGGACGCGTGCCCGCCGGACATCGTCACGATGCGCGCCAGCGTCCGCCGGCTGCTCGCTGAGGACGTCGAACCGCCCGCGCCGGACGAGCTGCCCACGCTGGCCTTGCTGCTGCGCGGCCACATCAACACGCTCATCCCGGCCGTGGAAGCCGCCACCCGCAGCCTGCCCAAGAACGACGTGCCCAAGGCCTGCGCGATGGCGTGCGTCGGCGAGGCGCGGATGAGGCTGCGCATCGGCGACGGGGACAACGACGCCGTCCGCCTTGCCGTGGCCGTCAGGCTGGCCCGCTCAGTGAACGCGCTCGCCGACCACTACGAGAACCTCGGAGGCCCGCGGTGATCACGGCCGCTCGCCTCTGCCAGGCCTGCCGCGAGGACATCACCGACCCGGACGACGCCGTGTTCCTCGGGCACGAGGAAGGCAACTCGGGGCCCGGCTGGGACATCTACGCACACCGCGCGCACGTCGACCAGGTGCACCCGGACCCGGTCGCGGAGCGGGCCCTGGCCCGCGTCCTGATCGCGCTGGCCTTCGAGTCATGAGAGCCATCGTCGGCCTGCTCGCCTACGTGATGGCCGTGACCGCCCCCGTCCTCGCCCTGGTGCTGGCGCGGACCCCGCACTGACGCACCCCCATGGCGGCCGCTCCGGGGGACAGGGCCGCACACCCTTTCAAGCCCCCGTCCCGCCGGGCCCTGCAAGACCCGGCGAGACGGGTCACAGCCCCCTTCGGCCAATACGGCCGCACGCGGGGGGACACCGTTTCAGCGATTCGAGCAAAGGACAGACAACCGATGACAGTTGTGGATGTGCGGGAAGCGTTCCCGCTCGCGCCCGAGGGCGGGCGCATCCCGCACAGCACCGAGCCCCCGACCGGGCCGGACAGCCGACCGTGGGCCCTGCGCTTCGCCCGCGTCCCCGACGCCACGCAGGCGACCGTCCTGCCGCCCGCGGTCTACGACCCGGCCGTGCAGATGTCGGTCGGCCTGTACGACGGGCCGCTGCCGTACATGCAGACCCACAGCCCGACCATCCCCGACGGCAACGTGAAGAACCCGCCGCCGCTCGACGAGGGCACGAAGGACTGATGCCGTGATGCCCGCCGTTCTCGTGATCGCGGCACGCGACGACTGGCCCACCGACCGGGTCGTCAAGACGCTCACGGACGGCGGTGCGGAGGTGTTCCGCATGGACACCGCCGAGTTCCCGCAGGACCTCACCCTCGCCGGGCGCATCGACGCCCGGCGAGGGTGGGCCGGCGGGCTCGCCTCCCCGCACCGTGCCGTCGACCTCGCCGACATCACCGCCGTCTACTACCGCGCCCCGAACGCGTTCGCGCTGCCCGCCACCATGTCCGAGCCCGAGAGGCGGTTCGCCGCCGCGCAGGCCCGCTCCGGACTGGGCGGCATCATCACAGCCCTCGACTGCCGCTGGGTCAGCCATCCGGCGGTCATGTCCCGGGCCGAGTACAAGCCCTTGCAGCTCGCCACCGCGCGCGCCTGCGGGCTCACCATCCCGGCCACCCTCATCACCAACAACGCCGACGCCGTCCGGGCGTTCGTCGGCGACGTCGGCGGCCAGGTCGTCTGCAAGCCGGTCGCCTCACCGGTGCTGATCGAAGACGACCAGCTCAAGACCGTCTACACCCGCCGCCTCACCGAGGGCGACCTTTCCGACCTGCGCGGCATCGACACCACTGCCCACCTGTTCCAGGCCTGGGTCGACAAGGCCCACGAGGTGCGGCTCACGGTCGTGGGGGAGCGGCTGCTCGCCGCCGAGGTCCACGCGGGAAGCGACGCGGCCCACACCGACTGGCGCAGCGACTACGCCTCCCTCACGTACCAGGTCACCGAAGTGCCTGCCGACGTCGCCGACGGCGTGCGACGCTACATGGACCGGCTCGCGCTGCGCTTCGCCGCCATGGACTTCATCGTCGGCCCCGACCGGCAGTGGACGTTCCTGGAGGCCAACCCGTGCGGGCAGTGGGACTGGATCGAGCACGCCACCGGCCTTCCCATCGCCCAGGCCATCGCCGACGAGCTGCAAGGAGTGCCCGCATGACCCTCCCCGTCGACACGGCCCGCCCGCACATGCTGGACCTCGCCGGCGAGCTGACCAAGACCGGCGCCGTCCGCACCGCCCCGTGGGCCGAGGCGTTCGCGAGCACCCCGCGGCACCTGTTCGTCCCTCAGTGGCTGGAGCAGGAGACCAACGACCGGGGCATCACCGTGTGGCGTCACCGGCACGCCTCCGATGAGGGCGCCCTCGCCGCCGTCTACCGCGACGTGACGCTCGTGACGGCCCTGGACCCCGCGACCGCCGAGCAGGTCGACGACACCGCATGGACGGGCATCCCCACCTCGTCCAGCACGCTGCCGAGCCTCATGGCCGGCATGCTCGAGGACCTGGCGGTGGACGACGGACACAAGGTCTGGGAGATCGGCACCGGCACCGGCTACAACGCCGCCCTGCTGTGCGCCCGCCTCGGTGACGCCTTCGTCCACTCCAGCGACGTCGACCCCGAGCTGCTCCAGACCGCGCGGGAACGCCTCGCGGGCCTCGGCCACCGGCCGCACCTCGCCGCCGGCGACGCACGCGGCGGCTACCCGAACGACATCGTCTTCGACCGCGTCATCGCGACCTGCTCGGTTCCGTCGATCCCGGCCGCCTGGATCGCGCAGACACGACCCGGTGGCGTCATCGTTGCCGACGTCGCGCTCGGCATCGAGGGGGGCCTCGTACAGCTCGCCGTGGACAAGGAAGGAGGCGCCGCAGGCGCCTTCACAACGACGGCGGGCCGCTTCATGCCCGCGCGCGGCGAGGCCCGCACCTACCCGACGTCGCCGCGGTCCGAACGCGCGCCGGATGCCGGACGCCGGCCGACCACGCTCACCGCGGCCGACATCCGCGCCCACTACCCGCTGCGCCTGGTCCTGGCCCTGCATCTGCCAGGCGTGGAGCTCGTCTACCACGTCGACGAGGCCGGCGTGATGGCGCTCCAGCTCCAGGACCGTGACGGGGCGTGGGCTCGCGTCCCGCTTGCCGGCGACGACACCGGCACGGTCTGCTACGGCGGTGACGGCGAGCTGTGGAGGCAGGCGGAAGCCGCCTGGGACTGGTGGAACAGGGCGGGCCGCCCCGCCCAGGACCGGTTCGGCTACGCCCGGGACACCGACGGTGTCACCCAAGCCTGGTACGAGCCGGACGGAACACGCTGGAACCTGCCCGGCTGATCGCCCCATGACCGGCCCCGCTCGTCCGCTTCCCCCGTGGCGGATGGGCGGGGCCTTCCCCTGCCGTCAGCCGACGAGAACGGAGACGCGGGTGTCGAGCACAGCCGCAATCCGAAGTAAGTCGCTGTAGCGGGGGTCGCCCTCACCGGACTCGATGCGCTGGAGCGTGCTGCGGCTCAGCCCTGTGGCCTCACAGAAGGATTCCTGGGTGTGGTGCGCCGCGGTGCGCAGGTCTGCGATTCGTTCGCCCAGCTCCCGGCGCCGCTGAATGATCCAGTCCGGGTGATCGCGAGGCACTCGACAAACGTGGAGTGTGCATGTTCATATGTCAGCACCAGCCCTGATGCTTTTGGTGATGGCCCGTCACATGTGGTGTCCGGTGCTGTTGAGCTCCCGCCCCACTGGAGGACTGCAAGCCTCCGGTGGGGCGGGTTTCTGCTGTGTGCGGTCCGCCGTTCGATCGCGCAGCAACAGCCACGGTCCGGCGGCGCCGGCGCTCGGTTGGTCGGCTGCGTCCAGGAGCGTGGCGTAGGCGGCCGGACCCGCCCTTCGCGCAAGGGGGTCGTCCAGGGCCTGGTCGCGGGCGGGGCGAGTCATGGCCTTCCATGCCTGGTCAGCGCGTGATGCGCTCAGCACTGTGCCTCCCCGGCAAATAGGGTCATGGAGTGAAGTGCACGCACGCGTGCGTGCAGCCGCGGTACGGGTTGACCGTCCACTCGAAGGGCATGCGCGAAGCGCCCGGCACCCGGTTGATGATCGAACGGGCCCGGATCTCGTGGAAGGTGATCCCGCGGAACTCGGGAGTGTCGAAGGTACGTGTGGTGACCGCGTCCGCCCCGAAGAGCGCGGCGTCGGCGGCCCGGCCGTGACCGGGGTCCCCGGAGTTCTCCGGGTCCACGGTGAGGTTGTCCCAGCGCATGGCGCCTCCTCCGGTAGTGCTGGCCCCAGAATAGAACACATGTTCTCTTGATCGTGCGGCTGACCGTACAGGCGCCGTTCCCGATCACTCGCTGTGCCGGATCCGATCACTTGAGGGCCCCGATTTGGGGGGCCGGGCGGCGGGGTGATTGGCTTGGCCCAAGCCTGAGAACGGATGTCCTGGAGGAAGCCATGGCGCAGGTCGAGGCCACTACGGAGCGGGTCGTCGCCGCCGACGCGGAGACGGTGTTCGACGCGGTCGCCGACTACAGCGGCACCCGTCCGAAGGTGCTGACCGAGCACTTCAGCGAGTACGAGGTGCGCGAGGGCGGTGACGGCGAAGGCACCCTGGTCCACTGGAAGCTCCAGGCCACCAGCAAGCGGGTCCGCGACTGCCTGATGGAGGTCTCCGAGCCCACCGACGGCGAGCTGGTCGAGAAGGACCGCAACTCCTCCATGGTGACCGTCTGGCGGGTCACCCCGGCCGGCGAGGGCGCGTCCCGTGTCGTGATCACCACCACCTGGAAGGGCGCCGGGGGCATCGGCGGCTTCTTCGAGCGGACGTTCGCCCCCAAGGGCCTCGTCCGGATCTACGACGGGATGCTCGCCAAGCTCGCCGGCGAGGTCGAGAAGTAGCCCGACTGGAGCAACTCCGCTGCCGACGGCCCCCGTTGGCTCCTCACCGGTTCGGGTGGATCTCTCCGCGGACCGGACGCCCGCCGTAACCCGTCGCCTTGCCCACAGTTGTCGCTTTGCGCGGCAATCGTGCGGCAGGTGCGACGAGGGAGCGGTACGTGGGCGGGATCACTCTGGTGCAGGACGAGCCGGTCGCGGCGCCCCCCAGGATCCCCTTCCCGCCGCCCGTCCCCGCCGCACCGCTCGCCCCCCGCCGGGTGCGGCTGGTCTTCTTCGGGCTGATGCTCGCGCTGCTGCTGGCCGCCCTCGACCAGATGATCGTCGCCACCGCGCTGCCGAAGGTCGTCGGTGAGCTGCACGGCCTGGACCGCATGTCCTGGGCGATCACCGCCTATCTGCTCACCGCCACGGTCGGCCTGCCCGTCTACGGCAAGCTCGGCGACCTGATCGGCCGCAAGGGCGTCTTCCAGTTCGCCATCGCCGTCTTCGTCGCCGGCTCCGCGCTCGCCGGGCGGGCGCAGACCATGGACCAGCTCATCGCCTTCCGCGCCGTGCAGGGCATCGGCGCGGGCGGGCTGATGATCGGTGTGCAGGCCATCATCGCGGACATCGTGCCGCCCCGGCAGCGCGGCCGGTTCATGGGGCTCATCGGCGCGGCCTTCGGACTCGCCTCCGTGGCCGGACCGCTGCTCGGCGGCTACTTCACCGACCATCTGTCGTGGCGGTGGTGCTTCTACATCAACGTGCCCTTCGGCCTGATCACGTTCGCCGTGATCACCGCCGTGCTCAAGCTGCCCCGGCCCCGGGTCAGGGCCCGCTTCGACGTGCTCGGCGCGCTGCTGCTGGCCGCCGCCTCCACCTGCCTGGTGCTGCTGACCAGTTGGGGCGGCACCGAGTACGCCTGGGGATCGCGGGTCATCCTGGGCCTGGGCGCAGGCGCCGTCGCGGCCACCGCGCTCTTCCTCGTCGCCGAGCGCTTCGCCGTCGAACCCCTCATCCCGCTGCGGTTGTTCCGCGACTCCGTCTTCAACGTCAGCGCCCTGGTCGGGCTCGTCGTCGGCGTCGCGCTGTTCGGCGCGGCCAGCTACCTGCCCACCTTCCTGCAGATGGTCGACGGCGCCTCGGCCACCGAGTCCGGACTGCTGATGCTGCCCATGATGGGCGGCATCGTGGGCGCGTCCATCGTCTCCGGTCAGCTCATCAGCCACACCGGCCGCTACCGGATGTACCCCCTCCTCGGCACCGCCCTGTCCGCCCTCGGCATGTGGCTGCTGTCCCGGCTCGAAGTCGACACGCCCCGGCTCCAATACAGCGTGTGGATGGCCGTACTCGGCGCCGGGATCGGCCTGGTGATGCCGGTGCTCGTGCTCGCCGTGCAGAACTCCGTGCGCCCCGCCGACCTCGGCACGGCGACCAGCGCCAACAACTACTTCCGGCAGATCGGCGGCAGCGTGGGCGCCGCCGTCTTCGGCACCCTGTTCGCCGGCCGGCTCACCGACGCCCTGCGCCACCGCGTGCCCACGCGCGCGGGTGCCGCCCTCCCCGACCCCGAGTCGATCACCCCGCAGGCCGTGCGGGCGCTGCCGCCGGCCCTGCGCGACGCCTATGTGCGGGCGTACGCGGACGCCATGCCGCGGATCTTCCTCTACCTGGTGCCGGTGCTCGTCCTCGGCCTGCTCATCGCCTTCTTCCTCAAGGAGAGACCACTGGTGTCCCACAACGCCCATGTCACCGACCCGGAGACCGCGCCGCTGAACCCCGGCGTGCCGCAGGCCCGCTCGCCCTTCGCCGCCGGTGTTCCCGTCTGCGGCACCGTGCAGCACCCGGACGGCACCGTCGTGCCCCGCGCGGCGCTCACCCTGATCGACGTCGCGGGACAGCAGATCGGGCGGGGCGCGAGCGGCGACGACGGGCGGTACGCGCTGTCGACGCCGGGCACCGGTTCGTACGTCCTGATCGCGGCGGCCGGCGGGCACCAGCCGCAGGCCGTCTCCGTGACCGTCGGCGAGCGGCCGGTCGAACTCGACGTCGTCCTCGGCGGCGCCGGCCGCCTCACCGGCACCGTACTCACCGCCGACGGCAGCCCCGTGCGCGACGCCACCGTCACGCTGACCAACGTGCACGGCGAGGTCGTCGCCAGCACCCGCAGCGGACGCGAGGGCGGCTACGCCATCACCGAACTCGTCGCCGGGGAGTACACCCTCGCCGCCAGCGCCCCCGCCTTCCGCCCGGCCGCGCTACCGGTCAGCGTGCAGGCCGCGCGGGAGACCCGCCAGGACGTCGAACTCGCGGGCGGGGCCGTGCTGCGCGGCACCGTCCGGGCCGGCGGCGGGCGGCCCGTCGAGGAGGCGCGCGTCACCCTCCTCGACGCCGCGGGCAACGTCGTCGACACGCTCACCACCGGACCCGACGGAACGTTCCGGTTCGTCGACCTGTCCTCCGGCGAGTACACCGTGATCGCGGCCGGCTACCCGCCCGTCGCCACGGTCCTCCAGGTGGCGGGCGGAGGCCGCACGGAACGCGATCTCCAGCTCGGACACGAGGACTGACCAGCGTACAAGGGGGAGCGCACCACCGCGCGCCGGCGCGCTCCTCCTGACGCCAATTCGGGTATTGCCGCACATCGTGACGGGCCGTCCCCGTACCGTGGTCCCCGGGGGAACAGATCTTGCGGAGCCGTGGGGAGAGGGGCCTGGGGTCATGGACCGTGGCACCGAAAGGGACGTACCTCCGGGCCGCGGGGCCGTGAACCGCGCGGTGGAGGACGTCCCCGCCGGAAGGGTCCCGCTGGCCGTGGTCGTGGTCGACGACGACGGTCTGGTGTCGCACTGGAGCAGCGGCGCGCGGCGGCTGCTCGGCAGGGCCAAGGAGGAGGCGATCGGCCGGCCGGCGGCCGACCTGCTGCCCGTCTCCGGTGTCCTGCCCGACGAGGCGGACGGCGTCCCGCACAGGTTGCACGGCGGCTACGACGGGCTCGGACCCGGTCTGGAGCCGTCCCTGGGCGGACGGCTGTCCTACCCGGCCGCCGGACGGGCCAGGCTCGCCGTGCCGGAACGGGACCGGGTGGACCTCCTGTGGTGGGCCTACCCGCTGGCCGGCCCGGGGCGGGAGCGGCTGCTGGTGCTCGCCGCCGACGCGGAGGCGCTGCGCTGCGGCGACGGGCCCGAGGAGGCGTCCCGGGAAGAGGAGACGGGTGCCTTCGAGCGGGTCGCACCGGCCTTCGCCCTGCACACCGACTTCCCCGGCGCCGAGGAACTCGCGCGCCGGCTGCCCGAGATCCTGCCCAGCATGAGCGTCGGCGAGAGCGCCCGCATCGCCGCGCAGGTGCTCGAACTGGGCTATCCGGTCATGGAGTTCAGCCGGAACGACCGGGTGCCCGTCACCCCCGACTGGGGGGTGCCGCGGCGAGCCGGGCGCAGGGCGCGCCGCGAGCGTGCCGCGCGGGCGGTGGCCCAGGGGCTGCCCTTACCGGAGCGAGGGGCCGACGACGAGGGCGAGGACCTGGAGTACGCCGCCGTGCGCGAGCGCCTGGAGTTCCTCAACGAGGTCAGCGGCAGGATCGGCACCTCGCTCGACCTCGCGCGGACCATCGTCGAGGTCAGCAGGGCCGTCGTGCCGCGCTTCACCGACGTCGCCGGCACCTACCTGCGCGAACAGGTCGTCGCCGGCGAGGGGTTCCCCGAGGGGGTGCCGGACACCAGGACCATGTGGCACCGGGTGGCTCTCGAACACACCGACGAACCCGGCCGCTGGGACGACGTGGTGCCGGTCGGCGAGGCCATGCCGTTCCCGGCGCACACGCCGTTCTTCCAGTGCATGACCTCGGGCGAGCCCGTGCTCGTGCCGCGGATCAGCGAGGAGATGGGCCATGCCATCGCCTCGCAGTTCGAGAAGCGGGACATCCGTCCGCTGATCACCCACCGCTCCATGCTCGTCGTCCCGCTGAAGGCGCGGGACGTCGTCCTCGGCTTCATGATCCTGCTGCGCCATCCGGAGCGGGCCGAGTTCAACGACATGGACCGGGTCACCGGAGCCGAACTCGCTGCCCGGGCAGGCCTCGTGCTCGACAACGCGCGCATGTACACCTACCAGGAGAGCGTCGCCGAGACACTTCAGGACAGCATGCTGCCGAGTATCCCGGCGCGGATGGCGGGCTGCGACATCGCCACCCGCTATCTGCCCGGCACGCTGCTCGGCCGGGTCGGCGGCGACTGGTTCGACTCGGTCAAGCTGCCCGGGGCCCGTACCGCCCTGGTCGTCGGCGACGTCATGGGGCACGGCCTGAACTCGGCGGCGATGATGGGGCAGTTGAGGACGGCCGTGCAGACCATGGCCGCGCTCGACCTGCCGCCCGCCCAACTGCTGCGCAACCTGGACGACCTCGCGCAACGGCTCGGCGACACCTACCTCGCGACCTGTCTGTACGCCGTGTACGACCCGATCGCCGGCGAGGTGCACCTCGCCAACGCCGGCCACATCCCGCCGGTCCTGGTGCACGCCGAAGACGGCCGCAGCGAACTGCTCGACCTGCCCACGGGTGCGCCCATCGGCGTCGGAGGGGTGCCCTTCGAGGCGGTACGCGTGCCCGTACGACCCGGCGACCGGCTGGTGATGTGCACCGACGGCCTGGTCGAGGTGCGCGGCGAGGACATCGGTGTGGGGCTCGCCACACTGTGTGCGTCCGCCGCCCACCCGGCCGCGTCCATGGACGACGCCTGCGACACCATCATCCGCGCCCTGAACACACGCGGTGGCCGCAAGGACGACGTGGCGCTGCTGATGGCCCGCCTGAACGGCATCGGGCCGGACGACGTCGCCGAGTGGCGTCTCGCCCGCGATCCGGCCGAGGTGGGCCGGGCCCGTGCCGTGGTCCGCGAGCAACTGCACGAGTGGGGCCTGGCCCGGCTCGCCGACCCCACCGAGCTGATGGTCAGCGAGCTGGTCACCAACGCGGTACGGCACTCCCACGGCCGCCCCGTGGCACTGCGCCTCGTCCGCGGCGACACGCTGCTGTGCGAGGTGGACGACGACGACCACGACCTGCCCACCCTGCTGAGCGCCGGCCCGGCCGACGAGTCCGGCCGCGGCCTGCGTGTGGTCAGCACCCTGGCCCGCGAGTGGGGCACCAGCCGTACGAACACCGGCAAGACGGTCTGGTTCGAACTCACCCTGCCCCGCCGCTGACCCGCCCCGTTCGGGACCCCGCGTTCCCCGCGTTCCCCGGGTCCTGTTCCGACTCCCCGTGGTTGTGGGGCCGGGCCTCGGCAGGTAGACCGGAGAAACCCGAACAGGGCTTCTTCTCAAGGGAGTTGGGCATGAGTGCGACGAGTCGGTACCGGAAGGCGTGGGAGGGGTTCTGGAGTGAGGCGCCCGAGGAGCCGGGTGCGGTGTTCTGGGACGCGGAGCCCGAGGTTACCGCCCAGCTCCATCTGCCCCTGCTGCGACCGCACCTGGCCGATCCGGCGCTGCCCCTGGTCGACCTGGGCTGCGGCAACGGCACGCAGACCCGTTTCCTCGCCGGACGCTTCGGGCGCGTCGTCGGCGTCGACATCGCCGCGGAGGCCGTCGAGCGGGCCCGGCGCGGCGACCGCGCGGGCCGGGCCGTGTACCGGGTGCTGGACGCCGCCGACAAGAGCGGGACGGAGGCGCTGCGCGCCGAGCTGGGCGAAGCGAACGTGTACATGCGGGGCGTGCTGCACCAGTGCGATCCGGACGACCGGCAGGCACTCGCCGACGGGATCGCCGCCCTCCTCGGCACGCGAGGCCGGGCCCTCCTCGTCGAACTGTCCGAGTCGGCACGCCCGGTCCTGGGCCGGCTCGCGCAGGACCCCGCCGGTCCGCCGCCCGGACTCGTCCCGGTCCTGCGGCACGGCATCGCGCCCGGTGAAGTCGCCGACGCCGCGGTGCCGGAGTACCTGCGCTCTGCCGGCCTCACCGTTCTGGCGGACGGCGAAATACCGTTGAGTACCAACGAGTTCACCGCGGACGGAGTCCGTGTCGAGCTGCCGTCGAGGTGGTTGGTGGCCGGCCGCACCCACTGAGCGGCACAGTCCGGTGGTTGTGCTCTGCGTGTCAGTGGGACGGCGTATTGTCGCATTGGCGTAGTTTGAAGGTGGTGGGGGCCGGAGCGACCCCTACACGCTGTAGGGTTACGCCCACCCCCCACGGAACGAACAGAGACGAGAGGTGGCCGTGTCGATCGTCGCGCCCGAGCCGGACGTCAGTGTCGTCGTCATCGTCTACAACGACGAAGAGCGACTTCCGACAGCCGTCGGTTCCGTCCTCGAGCAAACACTCCGCAATGTCGAGGTGATCATCGCCGACGACTGCTCGACGGACGGCTCCCACGAAGTCGCGAAGGCGCTCGCCGCGGCCCACCCCGACCGGGTGCGGGCGATCCGGCTCCCGGAGAACAGCGGCGGCTGCGGAGAGCCCCGCAACCAGGGCGTCAAGGTGGCCCGCGGCCGGTACGTGATGTTCCTGGACAGCGACGACACGCTGGAGCGGAACGCCTGCCGCAACATGATCGAGGCCGCCGACCGCACCGGAGCCGACCTCGTCTCCGGCCTCTGTGTCCGGGTTCACACCGACAGCCGGCACGACAAGCGGGTGCTCTGGTACCCCTGGCTGTACCGCGGCACCCGCACGCTGGACTCCGTCGCCGAGCTGCCGGACCTGTTCGTCTTCGACACCCTGTCGACCAACAAGTGCTACCGGCGCGAGTTCCTGATCGACAACGGCCTCGCCTTCCCCCGGGGCATCCACTACGAGGACCTGCTCTTCTCCGCGCAGGCCTATCTGGCCGCGCAGCGGATCACCCTCATCCCCAACACCGTCTACCACTGGAACGTCGTCCAGAAGACCGCCGTCAAGTCGATCAGCAACCGGCGCGGTGAGATCAGCAACTTCGCCGACCGGGTCGAGATCCACCGCCGTATCGACGCCATCCTGGACCGCCAGGGCCAGGACGAGCTGAAGCTGCGCAAGGACATCAAGTTCCTCAAGCACGACCTGGTGCTGTACCTGCGGGAACTGCCCTTCCTCGACGACGACTACCGCCACCGCTTCGCCGAACTGGCCCGCTCCTACGTCCAGGGCTTCCCCGAGGCGGCCTACGCCGAGCTCGACCGCGTCCACGCCATCTGCGCCCAGCTGCTGCTGCGCGAGGACTGGACCGACCTGATGCCGGCCATCGACACGCTCATCAACCGGCACAAGATCTCCGCGCCGCTGGCCGAGCGGAGCGGCCGGATCTACTGGACCGACCGCTACCTCGACGACGCCGAGATGCGCTCCGTCCTCGACGTCACCACCCTCGGCTACCACGCCAGGCCGCTCAACCGGATGGCCCTGCGCAACCGGCTCACCGAGTACGCGGTGCGCGGCGGCGACGTGGTGCTCGCCGGCGAGATCGTCAACCCGCTGCAGACCATCGATCCGGGCGTCGAGCTGAGCGCCGAGCTGGAGTTCCGGGCCCGCCGCCGCAGCCTCCAGACCTTCCGCTTCCCGGTGCCCGCCCCGCGCCACGAGGGCGACGCCATCGCCTGGCGGGCCGAGGTGCCGCTGGCCCGGCGGCTCAGACCGCTCGGCATCGTCGACGACGTCTGGGACGTCCGGCTGCACCTGACCGCCGGAGGCAAGCGCACCACCAGTCGGCTCACCGTCGGCGCCGTCGACCTGGAGAGCGCCGAGTCCCTGCCCGTCCGGCCCCGCCTGACCCGGCTCATGGCCGACCGGCTGGAGGCGCAGGTGTCCGCCAAGGGCCACCTCGCCTTCCGGCTCGCCCAGCAGGGCCGGCTCGCCCGCACCGGCCGCGCCGCCGTGGAACGCAATCTGCACGGGCGCCCCGCGCGGGCCGCCAAGCGCGCCTACCGCACTCTGCGGGCCGTGCGCCGCGACCTGAACTCCGGCGCCCGCAAGATCCAGGTGTACGACCGGATGCTGCGCAGGCTGCCCGTCCGCAAGGGCACCGTCGTCTTCGAGAGCCACCTCGGCAAGCAGTACAGCGACAGCCCGCGCGCCGTCTTCGAGGAACTGCGCCGCCGCAAGGCGCCGATCACGCCGATCTGGTCGTACGCCGGCGAGCGCCCCACCGGCTTCCCGAAGGACGTGGAGCTGGTGCGCCGCTGGTCCTGGCGCTACCTCAAAGCGCTCGCCCAGGCGGAGTTCTGGATCGACAACCAGGGCTACCCGCTGCGGCTGGCCAAGCGCCCGGAGACCACGTACATCCAGACCTGGCACGGCTCGGCGCTGAAGCGGATGGGCTTCGACGAGCCCACCCACCGGATGATGTCCGAACCGGAGCAGCGCTCCTACCAGCAGGCACTGGACCGCTTCGACCACTTCGTCGTCCGCGGCGAGCACGATGTGCGCACCCTCGCCCGCGCCTACCGCATCCCCGAGGAGAAGCTGCTGCGCACCGGCTACCCGCGCAACGACGCCCTGGTGCGGGTCCGCGAGGGGGCGCCGCTGCCCGCCGAGGCGCAGCGGCTGGCCAAGCGGCTGGGCCTCGACCCGGAGCGGCGCGTGCTGCTGTACGCGCCGACGTTCCGCGCCCATCCCGACGGCCGGGTACGGGACTTCGAGTTCCCCTTCGACATCGAGGACTTCGCCGCCCGCTTCGGCGACGACCACACCCTCCTCGTCCGCGCGCACTACCTGAACAAGCTCACCCTGCCGCCGTCGGTCGCCGGGCGCGTGATCGACGTCAGCGCCGAACCGGACATCACCCCGCTGCTGCTGCTCGCCGACTGCCTGATCACCGACTACTCCTCGGTGATGTTCGACTACGCGCTGCTCCGCCGCCCCATCGTCTTCTACGCCCACGACTGGGAGGAGTACGCCAAGGAC
This sequence comes from Streptomyces sp. NBC_01788, assembly GCF_035917575.1. GTDB lineage: Bacteria > Actinomycetota > Actinomycetes > Streptomycetales > Streptomycetaceae > Streptomyces. The sequence continues at coordinate 6,552,011 of NZ_CP109090.1, forward strand.
ACCCGCGGCACCTACTTCGACCTGCTCGCCGAGGCACCGGGCCCCGTCCCGCGCACCGGGGACGAACTGTTCTCCGTCATCGGCGACCTGAGCACCGTGCGGTCGACGTACGAGGCCCGCCTGAAGGAGTTCGTGGACAAGTACGGCGAGTACGACCGCGGGGACGCCGCGGCGCAGATCGTGGACCGCTTCTTCGGCCCCGCGGGAGAGACCCGATGACCCAGCGCGACATCTTCTTCGTGGCCAACGAGGTCGACGAGCTCGGCGGCGTGGGCCGCTGGCAGGCCCAGATGGCCGGACTGCTGGCCGGCCGCGGCCACCGGGTCACCGTCATCGGCATCGCCCCGGCCAACCATCCGATGGACCTCGGCGAGGAGCCCCCGTTCCGGACCGTGACCCTGTACGCCCGCCGGCCCCCCGGCCGCCCCCGGGCGCGCCGCTTCCTCGGCCGCGCCGACCCCGCAGTCCGCCGCCACGAGACCCACATGCGCACGGCGGCGAGCCGGCTCACGGGCCTGTTCCGCGCCGCCCGGCCCGGTGCGGTGATCATCGTCGGCCAGGTCTGGGCGATGGAGTGGGTGGCGCTCGCGGACACCGCCGGGCACCAGGTGATCGGCATGACCCACGAGTCCTTCGAGACGGCCCGCAAGTCGTCGCGGTTCGGACGGGTGAAGCGGTACTACAAGGACGTCGACCGCCTGCTGGCGCTCACCCGGGAGGACGCGGACCGCTGGGTGTCCGAGGGCATGAACAACGTCGGCTTCATGCCGAACCCGCTGCCCATCGCGCCCGGCACGCCGTCGCCGCGCACCGAGAAGGTCGTGGTCAGCATCGGCAGGTTGTCCCACGAGAAGGGCGTCGACCTGCTCCTGGAGGCCTGGGCCGAGGCCGCGCCGAAGCAGCCCGGCTGGACCCTGCGCATCCACGGCAGCGGAGAGTCCGAGGCGCTGCTCAGACGGCAGTGCGCGGAGCTGGGGCTGAAGGACTCGGTGGACTTCGCCGGGCAGACGGACGACGTGCCCGGCGCGCTGCGCGCCTCCTCCGTCTTCGTCCAGTCCTCCCGCGGCGAGGGCTTCCCGCTGGTCCTCCTTGAGGCCATGGCGACCGGGGTGCCGTGCGTGGCGTTCGACTGCGCGCCCGGCGTCCGCGAGATCGTCACCCACGAACGGGACGGTCTGCTGGCCCGCCCCGGCAACACCTCCGAACTCGCCCGCCACCTCGTCCGGTTGATGTCCGACGAGCAGGTGCGCGACACGATGGGCGACCAGGCCCTGCGCAGCGTCCAGCGCTTCGACCCGGACGTCATCACCGGGCGCTGGGAAGAGCTCTTCGCCTTCCTGGAGCGCTGAGCCCGGACCACCCGTCGCCCGCGCCCCGGCGCCCCTCGGTGCCCGGGACGCGGGCGGCGCGCGGGGTACGTCCCCGCCCCTGTGCCGACTCGCCGACTTTCACCGCTTCTCCGTAGCCGGTTCGCTGATCGGCGCGTAACGTGACGCTCCATGAAGATCCTCATCAGCGCCGACATGGAGGGCGCCACCGGTGTGACCTGGCCCGCCGACGTGCTGCCGGGCACTCCGCAGTGGGAGCGGTGCCGGACGATGTTCACCTCGGACGTCGACGCGGCCGTGCGCGGCTTCTTCGACGGGGGCGCCGACGAGGTCCTCGTGAACGAGGCGCACTGGAGCATGCGCAACCTGCTCCTCGAACGGCTGGACGAGCGGGCACAGATGCTCACCGGACGGCACAAGTCTCTGTCCATGGTGGAGGGCGTGCAGCGCGGCGACGTGGACGGGGTCGCCTTCGTCGGCTACCACGCCGGCGCCGGCATGGAGGGCGTCCTCGCCCACACCTATCTCGCCAACTCCATCACCGGCGTGTGGCTGAACGACGTACGCGCCAGCGAGGGGCTGCTCAACGCGCATGTGGTCGCCGAGTACGGGGTGCCGGTCGTACTGGTCACCGGGGACGACCTGGCCTGCGAGGACGCCCTCGGGTACGCGCCGGAGGCGCTGAAGGTCGCCGTGAAGGACCACGTGTCGCGGTACGCGGCCGTGTGCCGTACGCCGTCCCGCACCGCGGCCGACATCCGCGCGGCCGCCAAGCAGGCGGCCGGGCTGGCGGTCCGCCACGAACCGGCCGACGGCGGCCCGTTCACCGTCGCGGTCGAGTTCGACGCCGAGCACCTCGCCATGGCCTGCACCGTCGTGCCGGGAGTGGGCCGGGCCGGCGAGCGCAAGATCGCCTACACCAGCGCGACCATGTACGAGGCGATCCGCACCTTCAAGGCGGTCACCACGATCGCCTCGTCCGCGATCGAGGAGCAGTATGGCTGACGCGCAGGCGCTGGACGAGGTCGTCGGCTTCACGTCCGACCTGATCCGCATCGACACCACCAACCGGGGCGGCGGCGACTGCCGGGAGCGCCCGGCGGCCGAGTACGCCGCCGAGCGGCTCGCCGGGGCGGGCCTGGAGCCCGTGCTCCTGGAACGCACCCCGGGCCGGACCAACGTCGTGGCCCGGATCGAGGGCACCGACCCGTCGGCGGACGCGCTGCTGGTGCACGGTCACCTGGACGTGGTGCCTGCGCGCGCCGAGGACTGGAGCGTGCACCCGTTCTCCGGCGAGGTCCGCGACGGGGTCGTGTGGGGCCGGGGCGCGGTCGACATGAAGAACATGGACGCGATGATCCTCGCCGTGGTCCGCGCCTGGGCCCGGCAGGGACTGCGGCCACGGCGGGACGTGGTGATCGCCTTCACCGCCGACGAGGAGGCGAGCGCCGAGGACGGATCCGGCTTCCTCGCCGACCGGCACGCGGGACTGTTCGAGGGCTGCACCGAGGGCGTCAGCGAGTCGGGGGCGTACACCTTCCACGACGGCGCCGGACGGCAGATCTACCCGATCGCCGCCGGTGAGCGCGGCACCGCCTGGCTGCGGCTGTCCGCCCGCGGGCGGGCGGGCCACGGCTCCCGGGTCAACCGGGAGAACGCGGTGACCCGGCTCGCCGCGGCGATCGCCCGGATCGGCGCCCACGAATGGCCCGTTCGGCTCACCCCGACCGTGCGCGCGGCCCTCACCGAACTCGCCGCCCTGTACGGCATCGAGACGGACCTGCGGGACGTGGACGCGCTGGTGGACAAGCTGGGCCCGGCGGCCCGGCTGGTCGAGGCGACCCTGCGCAACAGTGCCAACCCCACCATGCTGGAAGCGGGTTACAAGATCAACGTGATCCCGGGGGAGGCCGTCGCCCACGTCGACGGGCGGTATCTGCCCGGCGGCGAGGAGGAGTTCCGCGCCACCCTCGACGAACTGACCGGCCCGGACGTGGACTGGGAGTTCGAGCACCGCGAGGTGGCGCTCCAGTCGCCGGTCGACTCGCCGTCCTTCGCGGCGATGCGGGCCGCCGTCGAGGAGTTCGCGCCGGAGGGCCATGTCATGCCGTTCTGCATGCCCGGCGGCACCGACGCCAAGCAGTTCTCGCGGCTGGGCATCACCGGGTACGGATTCTCGCCGCTGAAGCTGCCCGAGGGCTTCGACTACAACGCCCTGTTCCACGGAGTCGACGAGCGCGTCCCCGTCGAGGCGCTGCACTTCGGCGTCCGCGTCCTGGACCGCTTCCTGCGGACCGCCTGAGCCCATGGGGGAAAACGTGCGAACCCTGCCCTGCGGATCCTGGCCCTCGCCCATCGACGCGGCCCTCGCGGCCGCGCACGACGGCAGGCCGGAGTTCCCCGGATTCGTCGGCGACGAGGTGTGGTGGACCGAGCCGCGGCCCGCCGAGGGCGGCCGCCGGGCGCTGGTGCGGCGGAACGCCGACGGCTCGCAGTCCACGGTGCTGCCCGCACCGTGGAACGTGCGCAGCCGCGTCATGGAGTACGGCGGCCGGCCCTGGGCGGGAGCCGTCGTGGACGGCATACCGCTCGTGGTGTTCGTGAACTTCGCCGACCAGCGCCTGTACCGGTACGAACCCGGCGCAGAGCCCCGCCCGCTCACCCCGCTCTCCGAGGTCGGCGGCGGACTGCGCTGGGTCGAACCGCAACTGCGCCTGGAACACGGCGAGGTGTGGTGCGTGCTGGAGGAGTTCACCGGGGAGGCGCCCACCGACGTACGGCGGGTCCTGGCCGCGGTGCCGCTGGACGGCTCGGCCGCCGAGGACAGGGCAGCGGTACGTGAACTCACCGATGAACGGCAGCGGTTCGTCACCGGCGCCCGGCTCTCGCCCGACGGGCGGCGGGCGGCCTGGCTGGCCTGGGACCACCCGCGGATGCCGTGGGACGGCACGGAGCTGCTGGTGGCCGAGGTGCGCGCCGACGGCACGTTCGACGCGCCCCGGACGGTGGCCGGCGGCCCCGAGGAGTCCATCGCCCAGGCGGACTGGGCCGCCGACGGCTCCCTGCTGTACGCGAGCGACCGCAGCGGCTGGTGGAACCTCTACCGCGACGGCGAGCCCCTGTGCGTCCGCGAGGAGGAGTTCGCCGGCCCGCTGTGGCGGCTGGGCCAGCGCTGGTTCGCGCCGCTGGACTGCGGCCTGATCGCGGTCGTGCACGGCCGCGGCACCACCGCCCTCGGCGTGCTCGACCCGGAGACGGGCGAGGTCGTCGACGCGGCGGGACCCTGGACCGAGTTCGACGCGGCGCCGGTGGTGCACGGCGACCGGGTCGTCGCGGTGGCCGCCGGCCCCCGCAGCGCCTACGAGGTCGTCGAGCTGGACACCCGGACCGGCCGGGCGCGGGTGATCGGCGCCGCCCACGACGACCCGGTCGACCCCGCCTACTACCCCGAGCCGCAGATGCGCACCTTCACCGGTCCTGACGGCCGGGAGGTGCACGCCCACATCTACCCGCCGCACCACCCGGAGTGCGTGGCGCCCGCCTGCGAGCTGCCGCCGTACGTCGTGTGGGTGCACGGCGGACCCACCAGCCGCACACCCCTCGTGCTCGACCTGGAGATCGCCTACTTCACCTCGCGGGGCATCGGGGTCGCCGAGGTCAACTACGGCGGATCCACCGGGCACGGCCGCGAGTACCGCAACCGGCTGCGCGAGCAGTGGGGCGTCGTCGACGTCGAGGACTGCGCGGCCGTCGCGCTCGCCCTCGCCGACGAGGGCACCGCCGACCGCGCCCGGATGGCGATCCGCGGCGGCAGCGCGGGCGGCTGGACCACGGCGGCCTCCCTGACCACGACCGACGTGTACGCCTGCGGCACGATCAGCTACCCGATCCTCGACCTGACCAGTTGGAGCACGGGGGAGACCCACGACTTCGAGTCGCAGTACCTGGAGTCCCTGGTCGGGCCGCTCGCCGAGGTGCCGGGCCGGTACGCCGAGCGCTCGCCCGCCGAGCACGCCGACCGGATCACGGCGCCCTTCCTGCTGCTCCAGGGCCTGGACGACGTGATCTGCCCGCCGGTCCAGTGCGAGCGGTTCCTCGCCCGGCTGGCCGGCCGGCGGCTGCCGCACGCGTACCTCGCGTTCGAGGGCGAGGGGCACGGCTTCCGCCGGGCCGACACCCTGGTACGGGCGCTGGAGGCGGAGCTGTCGCTGTACGCTCAGGTCTTCGGCCTGGACCCGGCCGGCATCCCGACCCTGGAGCTCGGCACGTGAAGGAACTCGTCCGCCCCGCCCGGCTCGCCCCCGGCGCCCGCGTGGCCGTCGTCGCGCCCAGCGGGCCCGTGCCCGAGGAGCGGCTGCAGGCGGGCCTTGACGTGCTGCGCGGCTGGGACCTGGATCCGGTGGTGGCGCCGCACGTGACGGCACGGCACGCCACGTTCGACTATCTGGCGGGCGCGGACCGCGACCGCGCCGCCGATCTCCAGGGCGCCTGGTGCGATCCGTCGGTGGACGCGGTGCTGTGCGCCCGCGGCGGCTACGGCGTGCAGCGCATGGTGGACCTGCTCGACTGGGAGGCCATGCGGGCGGCCGGCCCGAAGGTGTTCGTGGGCTTCAGCGACATCACCGCGCTGCACGAGGCGTTCGCGACCCGCCTGGGCCTGGTCACGCTGCACGGGCCGATGGCCGCCGGTGCCGACTTCGTCAAGAACGACCGGGCGCAGCGGCATCTGCGGGCGACCCTGTTCGCGCCCGAGACGGTCCGCACGATCGCCTCCGGCGGCCCGGCGCTGGTCGCCGGGCGGGCGCGGGGCGTGACCCTCGGCGGCTGCCTGGCCCTGCTCGCCGCCGACCTCGGCACCCCGCTCGCGCGGCCCGGCGCGGCCGGCGGTCTGCTGTGCCTGGAGGACGTGGGCGAGGAGGTCTACCGGCTGGACCGGTACCTCACCCAGCTGCTGCGCGCCGGCTGGCTCGACGGGGTGCGCGGGGTGCTGCTCGGCTCCTGGGCGGACTGCGAGACCCCGGACCGGGTGCGGGCCCTGCTCGCCGACCGGCTCGGCGGTCTCGGTGTACCGGTCGCGGAGGAGTTCGGCTTCGGGCACTGCGAGGGCGCGGTGACGGTGCCCTTCGGCGTCGCGGCCGAACTCGACGCCGACGCGGGCACGCTGACGCTCGACGAGCCCGCGCTGCGCTGACCGCGCGCAGCCGGCGCCGCGCTGACCGGATCTGGGCCGGCTCCGTGGCACGCGATCTGCCGCCGACCGCGCGGCACCCGACCTGCGCCGACCGCGCGACGGCCGGGCGCGCGTGCCGCGTAGGGTGACGGCATGCCGCACACCGCAGCCCGCTTTCTCGCCGAGGGGCCCCGCGTGGGCATCCGCCCCTTCACGCAGGAGGACGGCCCCGAGTTCACCGCCCGCGTCCGGGAGAGTGAGGACCTGCACCGCCCGTGGCTCTTCCCGCCGGACACGGCCGAGGCGTACGCCGGCTACGCCCGGCGGCTGATCGAGGATCCGGCGAGGGCCGGCTTCCTGGTCTGCGAGAAGGACAGCGGCGCCCTCGCCGGGTTCGTGAACATCAACAACATCGCGCACGGCGCCTTCCGGTGCGGCGCGCTCGGCTACGGCGCCTTCGCGCACGCCGCCGGGCGCGGACTGATGCGCGAGGGCCTCGACCTCGTCGTCGGGTACGCCTTCGGCCCGATGCGGCTGCACCGGCTGGAGATCAACGTGCAGCCGCTCAACACCGCCTCGATCGCGCTGGCCCGCGCCTGCGGCTTCCGCCTGGAGGGCTTCTCGCCGGACATGCTGTTCATCGACGGGGCCTGGCGCGACCACGAGCGGTGGGCGCTCACCGCCGAGATGCGCGCTTGACGTTGACCTTCATGGTGTTCAGGTCCGTCACGGTCGACCGCAGGTCGCGGAAGCCGTATCCGAGGCCGCGCAGGGCGGTCTCCGCGCGGTCCTCGGCGATCGCGGCCGCCATCTCCTCGCCGTCGTCGGCGTCGCCGACCACGACGTAGCGCATCGAGAAGTGCTTCAGCGGGGACGGCTCGTACGACAGCGAGCCCTCCTCGGTGAACCGCATGCTGAGCATGCCGTGCTCGTCCGCCTCCGCGCGCAGCCGCTGCCGTGCCTCGTCGGTCAGTGCGTCCCAGGTGCCCCGGACGATCACCCGGTAGGTGTGCTGCTCGCTCATCGGATCTCCGTACTTCTCCATGGTCGGCCGTGGCCCACAGGGGCCGACCGGCCGACTCTACGGCGCCCGCGACGCGCTGCCCACGGAATATCGCCGCGCCGCCCGCTCAGCCCCGGCGGTCCATGTACTCGTACACCGTGCCGTCCGGGTGCAGGGCGATCAGGTTGCGGCCGACCGGGGTGGGTACCGGCCCGGCCACGATCTGCGCGCCGAGTCCGGTCAGCACGCGGTGAGCCTCGTCGACGTCCTCCACGGCTATCGTCGCCGCGACCTTGCGCAGCACCTCCAGCTGCGACTCGGGGCCGCTCATCAGCAGGAAGCAGCCGACCGCGGCGACCTGGACGCCGGCCTGTTCGAAGCGGAGGGCTCTGGCTCCCGCGAGGCCTTCGTAGAAGGGGACGGCGGTGTCCAGATCGTTGACGCAGACGCGCAGGCTGGTTCCCAGAATCTCCATGCGTACGAGCGTAGTTGGGGGTGGCCCGGCAGGTGATCCTTTCACCGGATCGCCCGCGGGACCCACCTGCTCCGCCACATCCCCGGGCGGTGTTATGCGTACGCGTGTGCGGGTACCCGCGCTGCATGAAGGGCTTGGATCACTTGGAGCACTTGGACAAGCAACTGGTCGACGAACTGGCGCAGGTGGCGCGCGAGACGGTGCGCGACGAACTGCGCGAGCAGACCCGCAGGCAGCGTCGCACCGCGACGCTGTACGCCGCGTCCGGCGCCGTCGCCCTGTACGCGGGCGCGGCTCTCGCGCTCGCCGTGGGGCTGGCCCTCGCGATCGGCCTGCCCGGCTGGGCCGCCGCGCTGATCACCGCGGCGATCCTGGGCGCTGCGGCCTACGCGCTGCGTGAGGCCGCCCGCCCGTCGGCGTCGCACCCCGCACCGGGTCCCGGCACGCACTTCGGCGCCGACACGGGCGCCCAGCCGACGGGCGACACCGGCGCGACGACAGGCGCGGCCGGCCGGGCGGCGGGCGCGGCCGGTGAGGCGGCGGGCGCGGCATACCCGCCCACACCGCCGGCCCCGCCGGTCCCGCCCGCGCCTCCGGCCGGGACGACCCGTCCGGACCACCCCGGTGAGACCGACCCGGGACCGCAGCACCGGGCCTGACCCCGCCCCGTTCCCCGTGGGCGGAGCCCGGGACACATGTCACCGGACGCCCGCCCCGCGAGGCCGGCCGGGTTCGCGGGGGCGCTGCCCTGCGGGCGGACGACTGGCACGTCTCGCCGGCCGTGCGGGCTCCGCGCCCGCACGGACGCCCTCGGCCTCCGGCGCGGGCCGCGTCCACGGGCGGGGCGCCGGGCCGGGGCGTGGCGAGGCGAGGCACTCGCGCTCCAGGATTGGCCTGGGACCGCGGCACCCCGGCGTGCCACCCTCGCGCGTTCCTGTGGGCGGAGCCCGGACGAATGTCACCGGGAGCCCGCTCGCGAGGCCGGCCCGGGTTCGGGGGCGGTGCCCTGCGGGCGGACGGCCGCCCTCGGCCTCCGGCGCGGGCCGCGTCCACGGGCGGGGCGCCGGGCCGGGGCGTGGCGAGGCGAGGCACTCGCGCTCCAGGGTCGGCGTGCACCAGCCCGCGGCCCGACCCGGGAGGCCCGCGGGTCCGACCCGGGGCCTCAGCACCGGGCCTGACACCCGCTCGCGTTCCCGTGGGCAGAGCCCGGACGAATGTCACGGCGCGCCCGCCCGCGAGGCCGGCCGGGTTCGCGCGGCGGCGCCCTGCGGGCAGCGTGCGCGGCCTGGAGGCGGAGGCTCGGATCGCCTTGGGGCAGCGCGTCGGCTGTGTGGGCTCCGCGCTCGGCGGCGACCTGTCGTGTTGGCCTGCGGGCGATGCGCCGGACGACTGACGCCTGGGCGCCCGTTCGCCGGGACAGGCGGCGGGCGTCTGCTCGTGTCCCACCGCGATCTTGGTCGGCGGGGGCCGTCCGCGTTTCGCCGCAGGCCCCGGGACAGCGGGAGCGTGTCCGCGGCCTGCCGCGGCCCCCGACGCGGAAGTTTGGGGGTTTCGGGCAGGGGGACGCGGAAGGTCCCGTACCAGGTATGCGACCGCGCCGGAGGCGAACCGTGAGTCGACCCCGCATCGTGATCGTCGGTGCCGGCTTCGCCGGCTACCGCGCGGCCCGGACCCTGTCGAGGATGTCCCGGGGCAAGGCCGACATCACCCTGCTGAACCCGACCGACTACTTCCTGTACCTGCCCCTGCTGCCCCAGGTCGCCGTGGGCATCCTGGAGCCGCGCCGGACCGCCGTCTCCCTCGCCGGCTCGCTGCGCCACGTACGGCTGGTACTCGGCGAGGCCCACGGCATCGACCTGGACGCCCGCACCGTGCACTACACCGACCCCGAGAACGGCGAGGGCACCCTGGCCTACGACCGGCTGGTGCTCGCCGTCGGCAGCGTCAACAAGCTGCTGCCGATCCCCGGCGTCGCCGAGCACGCGCACGGCTTCCGCGGTCTGCCCGAGGCCCTGTACCTGCGGGACCACATGACCCGCCAGATCGAACTGGCCAGCAGCGAGGACGACCCCGAGACCTGCGCGGCCCGCCGCACGTTCGTCGTCGTGGGCGCCGGCTACACCGGCACCGAGGTCGCCGCGCACGGCATGATGTTCACCGACTCGCTGGTGCGCCGGCACCCGCCCCGGCGGGACATCCGGCCTCGCTGGCTGCTGCTGGACATCGCACCCCGGGTACTGCCCGAGCTGGACGAACGGCTCTCGGCCACCGCCGACCGCGTGCTGCGGCGGCGCGGCGTCGAGGTGCGCATGGGCACCTCCGTGAAGGAGGCCACGCACGAGGGCGTGCTGCTGACGGACGGCGAGTTCGTCCGCAGCCGCACGCTCGTGTGGTGCGTCGGCGTACGGCCCGACCCGCTCGTGGAGAGCGCCGGGCAGCCGCTGGAGAGGGGGCGGCTCGTCGTCGACCCCTTCCTCCAGGTGCCGGGGCGGCCGGACGTGTTCGCGTGCGGGGACGCCGCCGCCGTGCCCGACCTGGACAACCCCGGCCGGTACACCCCGATGACCGCCCAGCACGCCTGGCGGCAGGGCAGGACCGCCGCGGTCAACGTCGCCGCCTCCCTCGGCGTCGGCGAGGCCCGCCCCTACCGCCACCGCGACCTGGGCTTCGTCGTGGACCTGGGCGGTGCGCAGGCCGCCGCTGACCCCCTCGGCGTTCCGCTGTCCGGGCCGGTGGCGGGCGCGGTCACCCGCGCCTACCACCTCGCGGCGATGCCCGGGAACCGGGTCCGGGTGGCCGCGGACTGGCTGCTGGACGCCGTACTGCCGCGCCAGTCCGTCCAGTTGGGCCTCGTTCGGTCCTGGTCCGTGCCCCTGGACACGGCCTCCCCGGAGCTGGCACGAGTGCCGGGCGGCAACGAGCAGCGGGCGAGGCCGCCGGCCACCTCGGGCCTGGCCGGTGAGCCCGCGAGCGACGCTCCCGGCGACGGGACCACCGGGAGCCACCCCGCCCCCGGCCCGGTCAAGCGAGACGACATACCCGCGGAAGGAGACTCATGAACACCGACGAACTCGTCGAACTCGGCCAGCAGCTGCGCGTCGACAGCGTGCGCGCCGCCGCCGCGGCGGGCTCCGGGCACCCCACGTCCTCCATGTCCGCCGCCGACATCATGGCGGTCCTGCTGGCGAACCATCTCCGCTACGACTTCGACCAGCCCGAGCACCCCGGCAACGACCGCTTCGTCCTGTCCAAGGGACACGCCTCCCCGCTGCTGTACTCCGCCTACAAGGCGGCGGGCGCCATCGACGACGAGGAACTGCTCACCTTCCGCAAGCTGGGCAGCCGCCTGGAGGGGCACCCCACCCCGCAACGGCTGCCGTGGGTGGAGACCGCGACCGGATCCCTCGGCCAGGGCCTGCCCATCGGCGTCGGGATCGCGCTCAGCGGTAAGCGCCTCGACCACGCCGACTACCGGGTGTGGGTGGTGTGCGGGGACAGCGAGCTGGCCGAGGGTTCCATCTGGGAGGCCGCCGAGCACGCCGGGTACGAGCACCTGGACAACCTGACCGTGATCCTCGACGTCAACCGGCTGGGCCAGCGCGGCCCCACCCGGCACGGCCACGACCTGGACGCCTACGCCCGCCGCTTCCGGGCCTTCGACTGGCACACGATCGAGATCGAGGGCCACGACGTGGACGCCGTCGACCGCGCCCTCGGCGAGGCCGTCTCCACGAAGGGGCAGCCCACCGCGATCATCGCCCGCACCTTCAAGGGCAGGGGCGTCAGGGACGCCGAGGACCGCGAGGGCCTGCACGGCAAACCGCTGAAGGACCCCGACGAGGCGATCGAGGAGCTCGGCGGGGTCCGGAACATCCGCGTCCACGTGCACGAGCCCGGCTCGGTCCGCGCGCTGCACGCCGTGGGCGACGGCAGCCTCGAACTGCCCCGCTGGGACAAGGGTGAGGAGGTCGCCACCCGCGACGCCTACGGGCAGGCGCTCGCCGCGCTCGGCACCGCGCGCGGCGAGGTCGTGGCTCTCGACGGCGAGGTCGGCGACTCCACCCGCGCGGAGTTCTTCGCCAAGGAGCACCCCGAGCGCTACTTCGAGTGCTACATCGCCGAACAGCAGATGGTCGCCGCCGCTGTCGGGATGGCCCGGCGCGGCTGGGTGCCGTACGCCTCGACGTTCGCGGCCTTCCTGACCCGCGCGCACGACTTCGTGCGGATGGCCGCCGTCAGCGGCTCCGGCATCAACCTCAACGGCTCCCACGCGGGCACGGCGATCGGCGAGGACGGGCCCAGCCAGATGGGCCTGGAGGACCTGGCGATGATGCGTGCCGTGCACGGCTCGACCGTGCTCTACCCGTGCGACGCCAACCAGACCGCCGAGCTCGTCGCGCGGATGGCCGACCTGGACGGCGTCCGCTATCTGCGCACCTCGCGCGGGGCCGGCCCGGTGCTCTACGGGCCCGAGGAGGACTTCCCGGTGGGCGGCAGCAAGGTGCTGCGCTCCTCCGCGCGGGACCGGCTGACCGTCGTCGCCGCGGGTGTCACCCTGCACGAGGCGCTCGCCGCCGCGGACATCCTCGGCCGGGACGGCATCGCGGTCCGGGTGATCGACCTCTACTCCGTCAAGCCGGTCGACCAGGAGACGCTCCGGAAGGCCGCCGAGGACACCGGCTGCCTGCTCACCGTGGAGGACCACCACCCGGAGGGCGGCCTCGGCGACGCCGTGCTCGACGCCTTCACCGACGGACGCCCGGTGCCGCGCCTGGTGCGCCTCGCCGTCCGGGACATGCCGGGCTCGGCCTCGCCCGCCGAGCAGCTGCACGCCGCGGGCATCGACGCCGAGTCGATCGCGGCCGCCGCGCGGCTGATGGTGGAGGAGGCGGTCGTGCGGTGAGTGGCGGGAGTGACGAGAGTGAGGGGCCGCGCACGGTGCGCACCGGCCGCGGTCCCAGGGGATCCCGCCCCCGTGTGTAAGAGACGTCCGCGCTCGCGCAGGTTTGGCCGTGGAGGTTGCGGCCACCCGAAGGAGAAGAGGTGGCCATGGTGAAGAAGGACAACACCGCGGAGTCGCAGGGCTCGGGAGAGCCGGTGTCCCGGCCGCGGCCGATGGAGGTGCTGCGTGAGGCGCGGGCCCAGTTCGCCGAGTTGACGGGTCTGACCCCCGAGTCGGTGACGACCTTCGAGCAGACGGAGGACGGCTGGTCGCTGGAGATCGAGGTCCTGGAACTGGCCCGGGTGCCGGACACCATGAGCCTCATGGCGAGCTACCAGGTCGACCTCGACCCGGAGGGGCAGCTCACCGGGTACCGGCGGCTGCACCGCTACGAACGCGGACGCTCCGACGCCCGCCGCTCCGGCGGCGGCCGCTGAGGCGGAACAAAGCCTCATACACAGACAACAGACGAGGAGTGCGGTTGGCATGACCGTTGTCCCGGCACAGACGTCCGGCGGCGGAGGCGGCAGCAGCGGCCTGTACGACGTCCTGGAACTCGTTCTCGACAGGGGGCTGGTGATCGACGCGTTCGTGCGGGTCTCGCTGGTCGGTATCGAGATCCTGAAGATCGACGTGCGGGTCGTCGTCGCGAGCGTCGACACCTACCTGCGCTTCGCCGAGGCCTGCAACCGGCTCGACCTGGAAGCGGGCCCCCGCAAGGCTCCGGGCCTGCCCGATCTGGTGGGCGAGGTCACCGAGTCCGGCGCGCGCGGCAAGGCGAAGGGGGCGTTGTCGGGGGCGGCGCAGACCGTTTCCGACGCCTTCCAGCAGGCCCGTGACGAGCGCTCGGGTGAGGGCGAGGGGCGGCCGCGGGCGCGCAAGGCGGCGCCGACCCGTCGGAAGGAGGAGCAGGAGTGAGCACGTATGTGTACGGGATCACGGCCGCCTCGGATATGTCGTCGCTGCCCGAGGAGTTGGGCGGGGTGGGCGAGCCGGCGCGGCCGGTGCGGGTGCTGACGGCGGCTGGGCTGGCCGCGGTGGTCAGTGACGCGCCGGAGGGGTTGCGGCCCAAGCGGCGCGACCTGCTCGCGCATCAGGCGGTGCTCAGTGAGATGGGCGCGGGCCGGTGTGTGCTGCCGATGCGGTTCGGCAGTGTCGCTCCGGACGACGAGGCGGTCACGAGTGTGCTCGCCGAACGCGCCGAGCATTACCGGGAGAGGTTGGGGGCGTTGGAGGGCAGGGTCGAGTACAACGTCAAGGGCAGTCATGTCGAGGACGCGGTGCTGCACCGGGTGATGGCCGAGAACCCGGAGATCCGGGGCATGGCGGAGGCCAACCGGCGTGCAGGTGGCGGTAGTTACGAGGACAAGATCCGCCTCGGTGAGATGGTCGCCGCGGCCGTGCAGGCCCGTGAGGCGGAGGACGCCCGCGAGGTGGTGCACGCTCTGGAGCCGCTCGCCGCCGCGGTCAGCGACGGCCCGCCGTCCACCGGCTGGCTGGTCAACACGTCGTTCCTGGTGGACCGGGAGGCGGCGGAGGAGTTCGTGACCGCCGTCGAGCGGGCCCGCAAGGACCTGCCCCACCTCGATCTGCGCGTCAACGGGCCGCTGCCGCCGTACAGCTTCGTCGAACCCGGCCCCGCCGAGCCCGCGAGCACCACGGCGGGGGCCGACGCGGGAGCGGAGTGACGCCATGGGACTCATCTCCGAGGTGCTGCTGCTGCCGCTCGCACCGGCGCGCGCAAGCGGCTGGGCGATCAGGCAGGTACTGCGCGAAGCCGAGCGCATCTACTACGACCCGGCCACGGTACGGGCCGAACTGGCGCGGTTGGAAGAGCAGTTGGAGGCGAGCGAGATAACCGAGGAGGAATACGACCGCCGGGAGGACGAGCTCCTGGACCGGCTGGAGACCGGCATGCGCGGGGGCCCGGGGACAGGCGAGGGGACGGCACGATGAATCGAGTGGCACTCGGCCTCGCGGTAGGGGCCGGCTACCTCCTGGGACGGACCAAGAAAGCGAAATTCGCCCTCGCCGTGGGCAGCATGGTGGCGGGCAAGAAGCTGAACCTCGGTCCGCGCGGAATCGCGGACCTGGTCAACCAGCAGCTGATGAACAACCCGCAGTTCAAGGAGATCGGGGACCAGCTGCGCCAGGAACTGCGGGGCGTCGGCAAGGCGGCTTCGGGGGCCCTGGTCGAACGGCAGATGACCGCGCTCGCCGACCGGCTGCACGAGCGGACCGCCCAGGTCCGTGACGAACTCGCCGGCGTCGTGCCGCAACCTGACGAGCCTGACGAGGGGGAGCGCGAGGAGGAGACCGAGGGGGAGCGCGAGGAGGAGACCGAGGGGGAGCGCGAGGAGGAGACCGAGGGGGAGCGCGAGGAGGAGACCGAGGGGGAGCGCGAGGAGGAGACCGAGGGGGAGGACGGGTACGAGGACCGGGAGGGCCGCGAGGCCGAGGAGGAGACCGGGGGCGAGGCCGGGAACCAGGGTGCGCCGGCGCGGAAGGAAGCGGCGAGGAAGGCCCCCGCGAAGGAGGGGCCGACGAAGAGGGCTCCCACCAGGCAGACCGCGAAGAAGGCATCGGCGGATGCGCCGGCCGGGAAGGAAGCGGCGAGGAAGGCGCCCGCGAAGAAGGCCCCCGCCAAGAAGGCGGCGGCGACGAAGGCCGCGGCAGGCAGGACGGCCGCGAAGAAGACCGCCGCTCCCGGCGGCGCGACCCGTGCCGCCCGCTCCCGGCGGCCGAAGGGTGGTGGTGACCGATGACCGAGGCACTCGGATCCGCGACCTCCGCCGCCGGCAGTGCGACGGCCGGCGCGGCGAAGGACAATCCGCTGAGCGACCTCGCCCACAGCGAGGCCGCCGACCGCCTCAAGGCCGAGGTGCGGGACTACCTCGCCGCCCAGGCCCAGCGACTGCTGGCCGGCTTCGGCCACAAGCTCGGCGAGACCACCGGCAAGCTGAACGACATCGCCGAGGGCAACGGCCCCGGCTTCGCCAAGCTCGCCCTCGACGCCGGCCGCAAGGTCGCCGAGGGCAAGGGGCCGGTGCGCTCGATCCTGGAGCTGGGTGCCTCCCGCGCCAAGGACCGCGTCATGGGCGCGCTGAAGAACATCGGAGGCGGCGGGAGCAAGCGCAAGCGCGGCGGGGGCAACAAGCCCATCGTCATCATCGAGTCCGTCGACGTCGGCGTGCCGCTGCGCACCGCCTACGACCAGTGGACGCAGTACCAGGACTTCAGCACCTTCGCCAAGGGCGTCAAGAGCGCGAGCCGCGCCGACGACACCCACTCCGACTGGCAGCTGAAGGTGTTCTGGTCCAGCCGGAGCTGGAAGGCCCACACCACCGAGCAGGTACCCGACCAGCGCATCCAGTGGACGTCGGAGGGCGCGAAGGGCACCACGAAGGGCGTCGTCTCCTTCCACCGCCTCGACGAGAACCTCACCCGGGTCCTGCTGGTCATGGAGTACTACCCCAGCGGGTTCTTCGAGAAGACCGGCAACATCTGGCGGGCCCAGGGCCGCCGCGCCCGGCTGGACCTGAAGAACTACGTCCGTTACATCACCCTCAAGGGGGAGGCCGAGGACAGCTGGCGCGGTGAGATCCACGACGGCGAGGTCGTCCGCAGCCACGAGGACGCGGTCGCGGAGGAGGAGCGGGAGGCCGCCGAGAGGGACGAGGAGCCGGACGAGGAAGAGGGCCCGTACGCCGAGGAGGAGAACGGCGAGTACGAGGAAGAGGAGGAAGAGCCGGAGGAAGAGCCGGAGGAAGAGCCGGAGGAAGACGCCGAGGAGCAGCCGGAGGAAGAGTACGAGGACGAGGGCGGGGAGCAGCCGGAGGAAGAGGCCGAGGGCGAGTATGAGGCCGAGGGCGAGTATGAGCCCGAGGAAGAGGAAGAGCCCGAGGAAGAGGAAGAGCCCGAGTACGCCGAGGGCAGGGGCCGCCGATGACGACGCCCGGCCGACTGCCCGAACCGTACGGCCCGAGCAGCGGGGCGAACCTCGCCGACATCCTCGAGCGCGTGCTCGACAAGGGCATCGTCATCGCGGGCGACATCCGCATCAACCTGCTCGACATCGAACTGCTCACCATCAAGCTCCGGCTCGTCGTCGCCTCGGTCGACAAGGCCAAGGAGATGGGTATCGACTGGTGGGAGAGCGACCCGGCGCTCTCCTCCCGCGCGCGACGCGACGAGCTCGCCCGGGAGAACACCGAGCTGCGCGAGCGGCTGGCACGACTGGAGGAACTGGAGCTGGACCGCGGTCGCCGGGAGCCTGACCACCTGGACCGCGGCCGGGCGGACCGGGACCGGGACAGCCTGGACCGGGGCCGCGCGGATCAGGACCGCGCGGATCAGGACCGCGCGGATCAGGACCGCGCGGATCAGGACCGCGCGGATCAGGACCGCGCCCGCGAGGAGGAACGATGACCGGACTGCGGTACGTCTACGCCGTCTGCCGGCCCCCCGGCGCACCCCTCCAGGCGCAGCTCACCGGGGTGGCGGGCGCTCCGGCGAAGCAGCTCAACCACCACGGCCTGGTCGCCGTCGTCAGCGAGGTGCCCGAGCGCGACTTCGCCGAGGAGCCGCTGCGCGCCCATATGGAGGACCTCGACTGGCTCGCCGCCACCGCCCGTGCCCACCAGGGCGTCATCGACGCGCTGACCGTCGTCACCACACCGCTGCCGCTCAGGCTCGCCACCGTTTTCCGTGACGACAGCGCCGTGCGCTCGATGATCGAGGCCCGCGAGGAGCACATCCGCCGCACCCTGGACCGGCTGGAGGGGCGCGTGGAGTGGGGCGTCAAGATCTACGCCGAGACCGAGCAGCCTCAGCAGGCCGCGCAGCCCGCGGCGAAGGCGGCCTCCGGCCGCGACTACCTGCGGCAGCGGCGGCAGCAGACGCGGGCGGGGGAGGACCTGTGGCAGAAGGCGGAGGCCTTCGCCACCCACCTGCACGAGCAGCTCTCCGCCTTCGCCGAGGACTCCCGGCTGCACGCCCCGCAGAACCCCAGCCTCTCCGGCGCGGCGGGGCGCAACGTTCTGAACGCCGCCTATCTGGTGCCGCGCGGGGACTCGGAGGAGTTCGTGGAACTCGTGGACCGCACCAAGGACGACGTACCGGGGCTGCGCGTGGAACTCACCGGGCCGTGGGCGGCGTACTCCTTCGCGGGGGAGGAGGCATGACGGTCGTCGAACGCCGGGAGATCGCCCTGGTCGACCTGCTCGACCGGCTGCTGGCCGGCGGTGTCGTCATCACCGGGGACATCACCCTGCGCATCGCCGACGTGGACCTCGTCCGCATCGACCTGAACGCGCTGATCAGCTCGGTGAACGCACAAGTGCCGTCGCCCTTCGAGGAGCAGTAGTGGCCCCGCGCAAGCACATGGACCTGGAACCCGACACCGTCGAGCGGGACCTGGTGAAACTCGTGCTCACCGTCGTCGAGCTGCTGCGCCAGCTCATGGAGCGGCAGGCGCTGCGCCGCTTCGACGAGGGGGATCTGAGCGAGGAGCAGGAGGAGCGGATCGGCCTCACGCTCATGCTCCTGGAGGACCGCATGGCCGAGCTGCGCGATCGCTACGGGCTGCGGCCCGAGGACCTGAACCTCGACCTCGGACCGCTGGGACCCCTGCTTCCCCGGAAGTGAGCACCCGGGAACGAGGGGGACGAGGAGAAGGAGGCGCGGGGGTCAGGCCTCCTTGCGGCACAGGATCTCCCCGTGCAGGACCGCGAACCAGCCGTCGTGCCGCTCGCCCCACTCCCGCCACGCCGCCGCCACGGCCCGCAGCCGGTCCTCGGTCGCGTGTCCGCCGTCGACGGCGCGCCCGGCGTAGGCCGACGCCAGGGTGCGGTCGGCCCAGAGCCCGCTCCACCAGGCGCGCTCGTCCTCGGTGGCGTAGGTCCAGGTGCTGGAGCCGGCCGTGACGTCGGTGAAGCCGGCCGCCAGCGCCCAGGACCGCAGCCGGCGTCCGGCGTCCGGCTCGCCGCCGTTGGCGCGGGCGACCCGCCGGTACAGGCCGAGCCAGTCGTCCAGTCCTTCCACCCGCGGGTACCAGCTCATCGCCGCGTAGTCCGCGTCGCGCACGGCGACGTACCCGCCCGGCTTCGTCACCCGCCGCATCTCGCGCAGCGCCCGCACGGGGTCGCCCACGTGCTGGAGCACCTGGTGGGCGTGGACGACGCAGAACGTGTCGTCGGGGTGGTCGAGGGCGTGGACGTCGGCCACCGCGAAGTCGACGTTGGTCAGACCCCGCCCGGCGGCCGTGGCCCGGGCCTGCTCCAGGACGCCGGGCGCCCGGTCGACACCCGTGACGTGCCCCTGGGGGACCAGGGCCGCCAGGTCGGCGGTGATGGTGCCGGGGCCGCAGCCGATGTCGAGGATCCGCATATGGGGCCGCAGCGAGCCGAGCAGGTAGGCCGCGGAGTTGGCGGCGGTGCGCCAGGTGTGCGAACGCAGCACGGACTCGTGGTGCCCGTGCGTGTAGACGGCCGTCTCCCGCTTCGGCATGGCTGTACCCCTTGTCGTCCCCTGATCCCGTGGGGCCCGCGGCCCCGGCCGGCACGGATCACGGTACGCCCCCGTGCCGGATGGTGAGACCCCGGTGTCAGAATCCGAGACGGATGACGGGTGGGCGGTCAGCCGCGGGAGAGCGGCCGGTACACCGCCAGCGCCTCGGGCAGCTTCTCCAGCCACAGCTCGTCGGCCACCTCCATCACCTCGCCGTCGTGGGCGAGCAGGGTGCCGGGCGCGACACCGGTCAGACGCAGCCGTCGCACCTGGACCGCCGCGTGGGCCGGGGACCGGGTCAGCGGGCCGGCCAGGGCCGCTGACAGCAGGCGCAGGGCGGGCCTGCGGCCCCCGTGCACCACCCGGACGTCGAGCTTTCCGTCCGTCAGGTCGAGCCGGCGGCCCAGCGCGAGCCCCCTGCGGTGGTAGGTGCCGTTCCCGGCGAACAGCAGCCACAGCGGGTGGGTGTGGCCCTCCACCACCGCCCGCAGCGGATGGCGGTCGGCGCGCAGTACCTTCAGCGCCGCCAGCACCCCGGCCGGCCAGCTGCCCATCCGGCCGGACCGGCGTTCGCGCTCACGCACCAGCTCCGGGTACACGCCGAGGCTGAAGGTGTTGAGGAAGACGCCCCGCTTGCTCCCGGAGCGGAAGCGGCCCACGTCGACGCGGACTCCGTGACCGTGCTCCACGGCCCGGGCCAGGGCCCGCGCGTCCTCCACGCCCAGATCGAGGGCGAAGTGGTTCAGGGTGCCGCCGGGCAGCACCGCGAGCGGCAGGCCGCGGCACAGGGCGACCTCCGCGGCCGTGTTCACGGTGCCGTCGCCGCCGCACACCCCGAGCACCCGGGCGCGGTCCGCCGCCTTCTCCAGCTCGGCCCGGACCTCCTCAGGCCCGCACTCGACGACCTCCGCCTCCGGCAGCAGGTCCACCAGCGCACCGGCGCGGTCCGCGGTGCCCGAGGCCCGGTTGGCCACGAGTACCAGGCCCTTGCCGCCGGGCAGCGCCGGCAGGTCGGCGTGGGAGCGGGCCGGCGGGTCGGTCCGGGCACGGGTGGGCACCAGGGCCCGGGCCGCGAACGCGACGCCCGCCCCCAGCGCGGCACCCGCCAGCACATCGCTAGGGAAGTGGACCCCGGTGTAGACGCGCGAGAGCGCGACCGACGCGGCGACCGGGGCCACCGCCGCCCCCCAGGCCGGGGACTCCAGGGCGACGCCCGTCGCGAAGGCGGCCGCGGACGCCGCGTGCCCGGACGGGAAGGACGTGGTGAACGGCTGCCGCTTGAGCCGGCGCATGAGCGGGACGGGGTCCAGGGCCGGCCGGTCGCGGCGCACCGAGCGCTTGCCGATCGTGTTGACGGTCAGGGACGCCAGGCTCAGCGAGGCCAGGCCGCGGGCCGCGGCCCTGCGGGCCCTCGGGCTGCGGCTCGCGGTGATGGCGGCGGCCACCGCGCACCACAGCACGCCGTGGTTCGCGGCCCGGCTCAGTCTCGGCAGCACCGGGCCCGCGCCGGGCCAGCGGCGCTCGGCCGCGAACTCGAACAGCCGGCCGTCCAGGGCCGACAGGCGGTGCAGGAGGGCGTGGGCGCCGGATTTCGGGGCGGTGAGGTCGACGTCTGGGCTCATAGGGGACCGCTACCCTGAAGTGGCCGTTTCTTGTGTGGGCCGTTTCCGGTGGGCTGTGCGCCGTGTCCGGTGTGCGCGGGGCGGCGCCGGCGATCGTAGGGACCCCGCATGCGTCTGCTCCTCATCCGCCACGCCCAGACCCCCTCCAACGTGGGCCACCTGCTGGACACGCGGATCCCCGGACCGGGCCTGACGCGGCTCGGCGAACAGCAGGCCGCGGCGCTGCCGCGGGCGCTCGCCGGGGAGGACATCCAGGCGCTCTACGCCTCCACCCTGGTCCGCACCCAGCTCACCGCCCGGCCGCTGGCCGCCGAGCGCGGACTCGACGTGATCGTCCGCGACGGCATCCGCGAGGTGTCCGCGGGCGACCTGGAGACGGAGCCGGGCGACTCCGAGCGCGGCCGGATGTACATGCGCACGCTGCTGGGCTGGGCCGCCGGTGACACCCGGTCCCGTATCCCCGGGGGCGAGAGCGGCACCGAGGTGCTGGCCCGCTACGACGCCGTCGTCGCCGAGGCCACCGCGGACGGCGCCGGAACCATCGCCCTGGTCAGTCACGGCGCGGCCATCCGCCTGTGGACCGCGGTCCGCGTCCGCAACCTCGACGCGGAGTTCGCCGCCACCCACCCCCTGGAGAACACCGGCGTGGTGGTCCTACAGGGCTCGGCCCCGACCGGATGGACGGCCCTGGCGTGGTCGGACGCCCTCGTCACCCCGGCGCGGGAGAGCGGCCCGACGGGACGGCCCGTGGACTTCGGATAAGAGTTTGCCGGACCCGTACGGGCACCGTCACAATGCCTGACCATGGGACATCTGGAAGCCGCGCACCTGGAGTACGTCCTCCCCGACGGGAGGACGCTGCTCGGCGACGTGTCCTTCCGGGTGGGAGAGGGGGCCGCCGTGGCCCTCGTCGGACCCAACGGCGCCGGCAAGACCACCCTGCTGCGCATGATCTCCGGCGAGCTGAAGCCGCACGGCGGCACCGTGACCGTCAGCGGCGGCCTCGGCGTGATGCGGCAGTTCGTGGGGTCGGTGCGGGACGAGACGACCGTGCGCGACCTGCTCGTGTCGGTCGCGTCGCCGCGGGTGAGGGAGGCCGCGCGGGCCGTCGACGAAGCCGAGCACGCCCTCATGACTGTCGACGACGAGGCCGCCCAGCTCCAGTACGCGCAGGCGCTCGCCGACTGGGCGGAGGCGCGCGGCTACGAGGCCGAGACGCTGTGGGACATGTGCACCACGGCCGCGCTGGGCGTGCCCTACGACAAGGCGCAGTGGCGGCAGGTGAGCACCCTGTCCGGCGGCGAGCAGAAGCGGCTCGTGCTGGAGGCGCTGCTGCGCGGCACCGACGAGGTACTGCTGCTCGACGAGCCGGACAACTACCTCGACGTGCCCGGCAAGCGCTGGCTGGAGGAGCGGCTGAAGGAGACCCGAAAGACGGTCCTGTTCGTCTCCCACGACCGTGAACTGCTCGCCCGCGCCGCCGACCGGATCGTCTCCCTCGAACCCGGCCCGGCAGGCGCGGACGCCTGGGTGCACGGCGGCGGCTTCGCCACCTACCACGAGGCCCGCCGCGAGCGCTTCGCCCGTTTCGAGGAGCTGCGCAGGCGCTGGGACGAGAAGCACGCGCAGCTGAAGAAGCTGGTGCTGAACCTGCGGCAGGCCGCCACCGTCAGCCATGAACTGGCCTCCCGCTACCAGGCCGCCCAGACCCGGCTGCGCAAGTTCGAGGAGGCCGGGCCGCCCCCCGAGCCGCCGCGCGAGCAGGACATCCGGATGCGCCTGAAGGGCGGCCGCACCGGTGTCCGCGCCGTCACCTGCCAGGGCCTGGAGCTGACCGGCCTGATGCACCCCTTCGACCTGGAGGTCTTCTACGGCGAACGCGTCGCGGTGCTCGGCTCCAACGGCTCCGGCAAGTCGCACTTCCTGCGGTTGCTGGCCGGCGAGGACGTGGCGCACACCGGCGCGTGGAAGCTCGGCGCGCGCGTGGTCCCCGGGCACTTCGCCCAGACCCACGCACACCCCGAGCTGATGGGCCGCACCCTGCTGGACATCCTGTGGAAGGAGCACTCCCAGGACCGCGGGGCCGCCATGTCCCGGCTGCGCCGCTACGAACTGACCGGCCAGGCCGAGCAGACCTTCGACCGGCTCTCCGGCGGGCAGCAGGCCCGGTTCCAGATCCTGCTCCTCGAGCTGGCGGGCGCCACCGCCCTGCTCCTGGACGAGCCGACCGACAACCTCGACCTGGATTCCGCCGAGGCCCTCCAGGAAGGCCTGGAGGCCTTCGAGGGCACGGTCGTCGCGGTCACCCACGACCGCTGGTTCGCCCGCTCCTTCGACCGGTTCCTGGTCTTCGGCAGCGACGGCCGGGTCCGCGAGACCCCGGAGCCGGTGTGGGACGAACGGCGGGTGCGGCGGGCGCGGTGACGCCCCGCCCCAGCCCCCGGACCGCTCACTTCCAGCGCAGGACCGCGCCCAGGCCGCCCGACGGCACGTCCTCGCCGGCGGGGACCGCCGGGTCCAGCGACAGGGCCGTCGCGTCCTGGCAGACCGCCGAACGCAGCAGGGCGTCGTCGGCCCGGGCCGGCCAGGAGTCCCGCTCGCCGAGCGCCCTCAGCTCCGTACGCCGCACGGCGAGCTGGTCGGCGTCCTCGCCGATCCACACCTCGCGGTGGGCGTCGGCGCCGTCCGGCCGGATCAGCAGTTCCTCCAGCCGGTGCTCGCGGGCCGCCTCCACCAGCGCGGACACCCCCTCGGCGGCCGCCGACCGGCCCTCGTCGTCCGGTGTGCGCGCCGCCCGGAAGCGGTCCAGCTCGGACTCCACACGCCGGTGCACGTGCTCGGCGCGGATCCGCTCCACGTCCCCGTCCAGCAGCCGCCCGCCGGTGCCGTGGGCGGCCTCGGCCACCCGGTCGTGCAGCCGCTTCGGCAGCCGCTCGCGCACCTCGCGCCGCTCCCGGTCCTCCCCGACCAGGATCAGCAGGTCCGCGTCCGCCTCCTCCTGGCAGACGCTGAGCGCGTCGGCGATCTCCGCCGCGTTGTGCTCCCAGGTGTTCTCGACCTTCAGCTGGAAGTGCCGCTCCGACCAGTCGGCGCTCGCCGTCCCATGGATGGGCCACTCCTGCCCCACCACCGCCCCCGCGTCCTGCCGGCCCAGCGAGCTGCGCAGCTCGAAGTCCGCGCCCCTGCGGTCCACGTAGGCGACGATCGCGACCGGATCCTCGCCCGCCAGGTCAAGGAGCGGCGCCACGCGCGGCAGCGGCGCCCACTCCGCCCGGCTGCCGCCCTGCGGCGGACGGGCCAGCAGCGGGTCGAGCACCACCCTGCCGGCCCGCGCGAACAGCACCCGCCCGTGCGGATCGGGCGCGTGGCGCAGCTCCCGCACGGCCGCCTCCACCGCACGGCAGGTGGCCTCGTCCGCGCCCTGCCGGGCGAGCTCGCGCCCCATGGCCCGGGCCGCCAGCTCCAGCCGGTGCGCCGTGTCCTCCGCGTGCCGCGAGGTGTCGACGTACACGGAGGCCCAGGGACCCGGGTGTTCGTACAGTGGATGCAGAAAGGCGAGATCCATGGCTCCCTCCCGGAGACCGTTCGGTGGCCGCACGCCGGGCGGGTACCCGGACCGCAGGTACGAACACGACGAACGGGGCACCACCATGACCGGAGTCGACCC
This sequence comes from Streptomyces sp. NBC_01788, assembly GCF_035917575.1. Lineage (GTDB taxonomy): Bacteria > Actinomycetota > Actinomycetes > Streptomycetales > Streptomycetaceae > Streptomyces. The sequence continues at coordinate 6,576,725 of NZ_CP109090.1, forward strand.
GGGACGGCTGGACGACCAGCAGCTGATGAAGGAGCTGGAGACGATCCACCGCACGCGCCACGACACGCTTCTGTACGGCTCCAACGACGCGCTGCGCGCCCACAACGAGCGCATGGCGCAGCTCGAGGGCGAGTACCTGCGCCGCAATCCGCGCCGCCCGGTCGCCTCCGGCCGCACCCGCGAGGGGGCCCGTGAACGCGGGTGCGGGGAGTCGGCGACTCCCCGCACCTGAAGAAACGTCCCGGACGCGTCCGGGTTCGGCCCGCCTTCTAGTGCTGTGGCCGGGAAGGTTTGCCGGAAGGCTCGCGGCGTCCGGTGCTGGGGGCACCTCCCACGCCCTTCGGGCAGTGGGGGAGCCTCGCAAGGCGGAGCATCGCCCGTGTACTGGATGTACTCGGGTGATGCGACAACGCGGCTGGGGGTCCCCCTGCTCGAAGAGCTTGGGGGAGCCGTGCCGGGCGTCGCGAGCCGGTGAACCTTTCCGGTCGCAGCACTAGGCGAGGACGTCGAGGAACGTCTCGCAGAACGCCTTCAGGTCGTCCGGCTTGCGGCTGGTGATCAGCTTGTTCGGTCCGTGGTCGCAGACCTTCACCTGCTCGTCGACCCAGATGCCGCCCGCGTTGCGGATGTCCGTGCGCAGACTCGGCCACGAGGTCAGCACCCGGCCCCGTACGACGTCCGCCTCGACCAGCGTCCACGGCGCGTGGCAGATCGCGGCCACCGGGCGCCCCTGCTCGAAGAACGCGCCCACGAAGGCCACCGCCTTCTCGTCCATCCGCAGGAAGTCCGGGTTGGCCACGCCGCCCGGCAGGACCAGCGCGTCGAAGGAGTCCGGGGAGGCCTCGTCGACGACCGCGTCCACGGGGAACGTGTCGGCCTTGTCCAGGTGGTCGAAGGCCTGGATCCGCCCGGACTTCGTCGAGACGAGCACGGGCTCGTGACCGGCGTCCTTCACCGCCTTCCAGGGTTCGGTGAGCTCGACCTGTTCCACGCCCTCGGGCGCGGTCAGAAATGCGATGCGCATGATGCCTCAACGTCCTTTCGCCGCTCCGGGGACGGGCGTTGCCGTCCCCGGAGCGCTCTTCTCTCTTCGCCTCGGCCGCCGCACGGAGTCGGCCGCACCGCGTCCGTCCCGTCCCGCACCACGTCCGATCCGGCCGTCACGGCGGGCGCCGACCCGTCGCGCGGGACGCTGCCCGGTCACGCGGGGCGTCGCCCGGTCGCGCCGGGTACCGCCCGGTCACGTTGGGCGCCGACCCGTCACGCGGGACGCTGCCCGGTCACGTTGGGCGCCGACCCGTCACGCGGGACGCTGCCCGGTCACGCGAACGCTGCCCGGTCACGCGGGGCGTCGCCCGGTCACGCGGGACGCTGCCCAGTCACGCGGGGCGTCGCCTCGTCACGCCGGGCGTCGCCCGGTCGCGGCGGGGGGCGCCGGGGCCGGACGGCCGGTACGGCCGTGACATGCGGGGCCCACCGCGGCACGCCCCCGGCTCGGCCCGAGGCGTGTCCGTCGCGGCACCCCTGGTTCAGGCCCGGCGCGCGAGCGGGGCGCCGGGCCTGGCGCGCGAGCCGGGCCGCCCCGTCCGGGCGCAACAGGCCTGGGCGGGGCGGCCCGAGCCCGGATGGCCTAGGCGCGGTCCTCCCGTGCGGGCCGCTCGTTGTGCGTCAGCTCCCGGGCCAGCTCCTGCACATTGGCGTAGCGCGCCTTGTTCGGCAGCCGCTGGAGCGCCTCGATCAACGCGTCGTGCGCGTTCTTGCGCCGCAGTTCGCGGGCCAGTTCGCCCGGACCCGCGGGAAAGGCGCTGCGGCCCAGGATCCTGGCCAGCTCCAGGCGCACGCTCTCCAGGGACGCCCGGGAGCCGCCCGGCGCCACCGGTCCGCCCCACACCTCCGGGTCGTCCTCGGCGGTCGGCTCCGGGTCGTGCCACTCCTCGCTCCGCGTGGGATGGCCGGACCTGAGCAGCCCCTGCAGCTCGTGCTTCATCTCGTCGTCACGGTGGACACTCAGCCGGTCACTGCCTCGCTGCATATCTCCCTCCAGATCGTCGGGGGTGGCCACCGCGTACCCGTGCGCGGCCGGCCGACACCGGTTTTCCGGGACGGGATGACGGCCGGGTCGGCCGGTGCGCCGCTCGCCGCGCAGGGCCGTCCGGGTGCCGTGCACGGGCGCCGTGTTTGGGCGCCCGGGACTGGGGGCAGGCGCGGACCCAGTGCTTCGGACCGTAGGCACGCCCGTGGGAGCGGCGCAACGCGCCCCCAGGGTGCGGCCGTCCGGTTCACGTGCCCGCGCTCCCACGGTGACCGCCCACCCGAGAGGACTGCGAGGGAGCTGCGACTCACCATGGCAACGCGAGCGAGCGCCAGGCACCACCCCCACGACGACGCCCCCGACACCGCGGAAGCCTTCCGCCTGCTCGCCACGCTTCCGCCGGGGCAGCGGCGGAACGAACTGCGCGACGAGACAGTGGAAGCCTGGCTGCCGATGGCCGAACGGCTGGCCGGCCGGTTCCGCAGCCGCGGCGAGAGCTCCGAGGATCTGCGCCAGGTCGCCGCGCTCGGACTGGTCAAGGCGGTCGACCGCTACGACCCCGAGCGCGGAAACGCCTTCGAGAGCTACGCCGTGCCCACCATCACCGGTGAGATCAAACGGCACTTCCGCGACCACATGTGGACCGTGCACGTCCCGCGCCGGGTGCAGGAACTGCGCAACCGGGTCCGCTTCGCCTCCCAGGACCTGTCCGGGACGATCTCCGGCCGCGGCCCCACCCTCGCCGAGATCGCCGAGCACGCCCACCTCAGCGAGGAGGAGGTGCGGGACGGCCTCGAGGCGCTGGAGAGCTTCACCGCCCTCTCGCTCGACGCGGAGCTGTCCGGCAGCGAGGACGGGTACTCCCTGGGCGACTGCCTGGGCTCCTCCGACCCCGCCCTGGACACCGTGGTGGACCGCGAGTCCGTCAAGCATCGGCTGGCGGCGCTGCCCGAACGGGAGCGGGCCATCCTGTACATGCGGTTCTTCGGCGACATGACGCAGAGCCGGATCGCCGAGCAGCTCGGCATCTCGCAGATGCATGTGTCCCGCCTGATCAGCCGGTGCTGCGACCGGCTGCGGGAGCAGGTGATGCGGGAGGGCGTGTAGACGCGGGCTGTCGTCCGGGGCGGGGCAGCGGCACCGGGCGGCCGACGGTCGCGCCGTGGCCGGCGGCCACGGCCTCGGCGCCCCTGCCGGCGTCACCCGATAGGCCGTTGGTGTCCCGCTAATGGGGCTCGGCCGCGCGCGACCCGCGGCCCCAGCGGCTGTGATGGCAGCGAGGGCACGAACCCGTGCCGTCAGCCGCCGCCGGTCCGAGGAGCCCCGCTCATGCGCCGTACCGTCACCCGCGCCCTGCCCGTCGCCGTCCTGGCCGGAGTCATCGCGGGCGGCGCCACATCGGCCGCCCTGGCGACCCCGGCGGTACAGCCCCGCCCGCCCGCCGAGGGCGCCGTCGCCACCGCGGTGTGCGCCCCGGCAGGCGCCGCCACCCCACGCGCCACGGCAGAGGCCTGCGCACCGGCTCCCGCGTCCGGCACACGCGGATACGGCGAGATGCCCGTCCCCCCGTCCACGATGGCTCCGCGTGCCCCGGGCGCGGCGGTGCCGATGGACGCGGGAGCGTCCCAGGATCCGGTCCTGCAGGACGCGTTGGCCAATGACCCTTCCCGTCTCCAGGCCGCGCGGACTCCGCCGCGTGATCCGGGGGAGGTCCAGTCCGCGCGGACTCCGCCCCGTGACCCGGCCCCCGGGCTGTCCGCGCAGACTCCGCTCCGTGACCCGGCCCCCGGGCTGTCCGCGCCGGGCTCTCCCCGTGAGCCCGGCCCCGGGCCGGCCTCGCGCAACACCGCTCGTGACGTCCCGTCCTACGACCCGTCCCGGGCCCAGGCCGCGCCCGATCTCAACGGCGGTGCCTCCCCCGAACCCTCCCGCCCGCAGGAGTCACGGGACCCCTCCCGGGGGCCGTCCGCCGCCGACGCGGACCGGGACCCGGCCCAGCACGGGGTGCAGGCCGGTTCGGGTGGGTCGTTCACCGCGTCCCTGCCCGCGCTGATCGGTGGTGGCGCGCTGATCCTCGCGGCGCTCGGCGGGGCGGTTCACCGGGCGTGGCGCCGCGGGAAGACCGGCGGCTGACCGGACGGGCGGACCGCCGTGCGGGGCCTTCCCGGCCGGGCCGGTGGCCTTGGGACCGCGTCACCCGGGGTACACGGAGGCCCGAAGGCACGGCCCGCGCCGGGCGACGGAGCGACGGCACCACACGGCATCAGGGACTTCGCGGAGGTACCCATGCGGCGGACGGAACCGGAAGGACACGGCCCCGTCCGCTACGGACCGTCGGCCCTCCCCGACGACGGACTGCCCGTCCTGCCGGAGGTGTCCGCCGCGCTCGCCGGGGCCGCGCACGAGACCCGGCGCAGACCGATCGGCGGCGGCCCCGAACTGCTGGACGCCGCCTGCGGCTACTGGCTGCGGCGCGGACTGCCCACCTCGCCCGGCCGGGTCGCGGCCGCGCCCGGCGCCCCCGCACTGCTGCTCGCGCTGACCGCCGCGCTCGGCGGCGACGTCCTGGTGCCCCGGCCCTGCGCGGCCTGGTGGGCGCCGTACGCACGCCTGCTGGGCAGCCCCGCCTTCCACGTGGCCACCCCTGCCGAGTGCGGCGGCGTTCCCGACCCGTACGCCCTGCTGGAGACCGTCCGCAGAGTCCGCGCCGAGGGCGGCGACCCCCGGCTGCTCGTCCTGTCCGTCGCCGACGACCCCACCGCCACCGTGGCACCGCCGGAGGTGCTGCACGAGACCGTCGAGGCCGCCACCGACGAGGGACTGCACCTGGTCAGTGACGAGACCTGGCGCGACACCGTGCACGCACCGCACGAGACGGTGCTGCTCAGCCCCGCCGAGATGCTGCCCGACCGCGTCACCGTCGTCACCGACCTGGCCGGCGCGTTCCTGCCCGCCGGCTGGCCCGCCGCGATCGCCCGCTTCCCCGCCGGAGCCACCGGCGAGGCACTGCACGCGCGCGTGCTCGACATCCTCACCGCGCTGGACGCCCGTATCGCCGAACCGGTCGCCGCCGCGGCCGCCTACGTCCTCGGCGAACCCGGTCCGGTCACCGCGCGCCGGACGGCCTCGGTGGGCCTGCACGCGCGCGTGGCACAGGCCGTCCACGCGGCCGTGATCGCCGCCGGCGCACTCGCCCGGCCGCCGCAGTCCGGCCGCCACCTGTACGCCGACCTCGGCCCGCTGCGCCCCGCGCTCGACGCCCACGCGGTGGGCGACGCACAGGAGTTGGAGGACTTCCTCACCGCCCGCCTGCGACTGCCCGTGCCCGGCGGCCACCGCTTCGGAGACGACCTCGGCGCGCTGCGCGTACGGCTCTCCACCACGGAACTCCTCGGCCGCACCGACGAGGAACGCGCGGAATGCCTGCTGTCTCCCACGCCGTTGGAACTGCCACACCCGCAACGCGCGTTGCTCTCCTTGAGTTCGGTACTCGACGATCTCCGTGACGAAGCTCAGCGATGGGAGCCTCCTCGATGACGCAGCAGTCCGAGTCGACCACGTCCACGAGAACCACCCCTCAGGAGACCGGCGATCCCGCGGTCTCGTCCCTCCTGCCCTCTCCGTCCGCCCCGTTCCCGCCGCTGGCCGAACCCCGGCCGCTGGGGGAGCGGCGGGTCTGGCCGCGCACCTTCCACGACCGCCTCACCGCCCCGCTGCCCGGGCTGAAGGCCTTCGCCCGGTTCGCCCGCGAGGGCGCCCTGCGGCCGGACAAGGAGGCCCTGGCCGACATCCCGCTGCTGCCGTACCGGCCCGCCGGACTGCCCCGCGTGAACACCCGTACCGTCGCCGTCACCTGGGCGGGGCACGCCAGCTGGGTGGTCCGGATCGGCGGGCTGACCGTGCTGACCGACCCGGTGTGGTCCCGCCGCATCATCGGTACCCCGGCCCGGGTCACGCCCGTCGGTGTCGCCTGGGAGGCGCTGCCGCCCGTCGACGCTGTCGTCGTCAGCCACAACCACTACGACCACCTGGACGCGCCCACCCTGCGCCGACTCCCGCGCGACACCCCGGTGTTCGTTCCGGCCGGACTCGGCCGCTGGTTCCAGCGGCGCCGGTTCACCCGCGTCACCGAGCTGGACTGGTGGGAGGCGGCCGAACTGTCCGGTGTCCGCTTCGACTTCGTCCCCGCCCATCACTGGTCCAAGCGCACCCTCACCGACACCTGCCGCAGCCTGTGGGGCGGCTGGGTGCTCACCGACCCGGACGGGCAGCGCGTGTACTTCGCCGGGGACACGGGCTACGGCCACTGGTTCTCGCGCATCGGCCGCCGCTACCCCGGCATCGACCTCGCCCTGCTTCCCATCGGCGCCTACGACCCCCGCTGGTGGCTCAGCGACGTCCACTGCGACCCGGAGGAAGCCGTCCGGGCCGTACAGGACCTCGGCGCCCGGCACATGGCCCCCATGCACTGGGGCACCTTCGTCCTCTCCGCCGAACCCCTCCTGGAACCCCTGACCCGGGTCCGCAGAGCCTGGCAGGAGGCCGGCCTCGCCCGAGAACGCCTGTGGGACCTCCCGGTGGGCGCCTCCCGCGTCCTTGAGCAACCCTGAGCCGGCGCCGCGCCGGACGGTCGGGGACCGTCCGGCGGCCCGCCCCCGCCCCGGTCACTGCGAGCGCTGGGCCGGGATCAGGCGGCGCAGGCGGCGCCAGGCGGAGGGGGCCGTGCCCAGCAGGACGGTCAGTCCGATCGCGGTGGCCACGCCCTCCCAGGGCTCCTCGAACAGGGAGCCGCCGAGGATGCCGATCAGCTGGTACGTGGCCGCCCAGGCCAGGCACGCGGGAAGGTTGCCGCGGGAGAAGCGGCGCAGCGGCCACTTCGCCAGCAGACACGCCAGCATCACCGGTATGCGGCCCGCCGGGACCAGGCGGGACAGGACCAGCACCGCGACGCCGTGCTCGTTCAGCTTCCGCTGCGCCTGCGCGAGCCGGTCCTCCGGGGCGCGCGTACGGATCGCCTCCAGCCATCGCGACCCGTTCCGCGACCCCAGCCCGCGCCGCCCCAGCCAGTACAGCGCCGCGTCCCCGAGGAACGCGGCCAGCGACGCCGTCATGAACACCAGCGCCAGCGAGAACGGCGCCGTCTGGTGCAGCGCGACCACCGCCGCCGTACTGACCAGGGCGCCCGTCGGCACCACCGGCACCAGCGCCCCGATCAGCACCAGCAGGAACAGCGAGGGATATCCCAGTGCCTGCTGGGTGGACTCCGGTGGCACCACCGAGGTCACGGCGGCGGCGATCCGTATCACCGGGCGCCCTCCAGGCGCACACTCTCGCCGTGCCCGAGCCGGTGCACCGCGACCCCCGGCGCACGCTCGGCGGCCAGGCGCACGAACTCATCACCCGGCGCATGGAACTCATGGGGGCGCACGGCGTCCATCCCGATCGGCCAGTACGTGCCGTAGTGCACCGGCACCGCGCTCCCCGTTTTCAGCCGGGCCAGCGCCTGCGCCGCCCGCCCGGCGTCCAGATGTCCCGCCCCGAGGTACGGCCCCCAGCCGCCCACCGGCAGCAGCGCCGCGTCGACCGGCCCGACCTCCTCGGCCATCGTCTCGAACAGGCCGGTGTCCCCGGCGAAGTACGTCCGCGCCTCGCCCTCGACGACGTAGCCGAGCGCGGGCGAGCGATGCCGTCCGACCGGTAGCCGCCGCCCGTCGTGCCGGGCCGGCACCACCCGTACGACGAGGCAGCCGACCTCGATCCGGTCACCCGGCGTGACCTCGGTGATCCGCAGATGGGCGAGCCGCCGCAGTCCCGCGACCGCCCCGAGTGCGCCCCGGGGCACCAGCAGGCGCGTGCCCGGCTCCAGCCGGGCCAGCGACGGCACGTGCAGATGGTCGGCGTGCAGGTGGGAGACCAGGGCCACGTCCGCGTGCCAGGCGGTGGGCGGCGGTGGCGCGCCGCGGCGGCGCCGCAGGTGCGCGAGCCGGCGGGCGAACAGAGGATCGGTCAGCACGCGCACGTCCGAGTCCTCGACGGTGCAGGTGGCATGACCCCACCAGGTGATCTCCACCGGCACTCCTTTGCCTCCTTCGTGCGACTCCCCCTGAGCCTACGGGCAGGAGTAGGGTCGGCGGCGGAAACCCGGAGGTGAGGGGGGACGCCATGGGAGAAGTGCGGGATGCCCCCGGCGGGGGCGCCCCGGCGGTCGTCCGCGTCACGGCGATCGCGAGCCTGACACCCCTGGAGGAGCTGCACGACGAGCCCTTCCTGGTGGACTCCCGCGGCCAGCACTCGATGTGCGCCCGCTGGGCCGCCGAACACGGCTACGTGATCGCGCGGGAACTGCTCGTCCGGGGGCTGCGCGCCGACCACAGTGCCCTGTGGGAGGGAGTGCGCCCCGGCATGGACCTGTTCGTCGCGCCCAGCCGGCGGGTGCTGGAACGGGCGCTGTCCTCCGTCGAGGAGTTCACCGACGAGTGCGCACGGCGCGGGGTCCGGGTGGAGACGGTGGGCCAGGCCGAGCCCTCGTACGACGCCCAGATGAAGGCCTGCGTGCACCGCCGCCTTTCCATGCCGACCGCCGGCTACGACGGCCGCTGACCCCCTGACTCGCTGCCCCCCTGACTCACCCCCTCCGCCCCCACCGCTTTGTGGGTGTTACCGCAGGTCACGGCGATTTGTGCGGGTGTATGACAAGCTGGGACGCGTCCGTGCGGAGGCACCGGGCGGGGCGGAAGCGGAGGATGTGCCGGGCATGGGTGGCGGGCGGCGATGGCGGCGGGCCGCCAGTCAGGTCGGGCGCAGCGTCGCGGTGTGGACCGTCTCCACGGTCACCCTGCTGGTGCTCGCCGGGATCCTGCCGGACTTCCAGCTGCAGTCGCCCGACGGCGACAGCGCCACCACGATCGCCGTGACCGCCGCGCTCGGCGCGGGAGCCTTCGGTGTGCTGTCGGCCGTGGTGTGGCCGCTGCTCGTCCGGCTGCTGCTGCTCGTGCCCGCCATGGTCCTCGGGCTGCTGGTGTTCTTCCTCAACGGCTCCCTGCTCCTGCTCGCCCTGCGTATCACCCCCTCCGGCCAGGCGGAGGCCGCCCCCGAGACCGCCGTCATCGTGGCGGCGGTGATGTCCGCGGTCGCCTCGGCCACCGGCGCCGCCCTCGCCGTGCGCGACGACGACGCCTACCGGCGCCGTCTCCACCGGCTCGCCGACCGCCGCCGCAGACGGCTGCGGCCCTGCTCGCCGACCCCCGGCACCGTCGTCGTCCAGCTCGACGGCGTCGGCCACGACGTGCTGCGGGACGCGGTCGACGAGGGCCTGATGCCGACCGTGGCCCGCTGGCTCGGCGCCGGCGAGGGGCAACCAGGGCCCACCCACCGGCTCACCCCCTGGCGCACCGACTGGTCCAGCCAGACCGGCGCCAGCCAGCTCGGCATCCTGCACGGGTCCAACCACGACGTCCCCGCATTCCGCTGGTACGAGAAGGACACCGGCGAGGTGATGGTCTGCAACCGCCCCAGCAGCGCCGTCGAACTCCAGCGCCGCGCCGTACGGCGCACCGGCGACGGCGGGCTGCTCACCGCCGACGGGGCCAGCCGCGGCAACCTCTTCGGCGGCGGCGCCGGCGAACTCGCCCTCGTCCTGTCGGTGGCGGTCCGCCGCGACCGCGGCAGCCGCTCCCGCGCGGGCTACTTCGCCTACTTCTCCGACCCCGCCAACGCCGTGCGCACCTTCCTGTCCTTCGTCGCCGAGACCGGCCGCGAGATCGGCCAGTCCCTGCGCGCCCGGCTCCGCGAGGAGCGCCCGCGTGTTTCCCGCGGCGGCCTGTACCCGCTGGTCCGCGCCTTCGCGACGGTCGTCGAACGGGACGTCGTCGTGGCCGCGGTGATGGGCGACCTGCTCGCCGGGCGCACCGCCGTCTACGCCGACCTGGTGGCGTACGACGAGGTGGCCCACCACTCCGGGCCGCACAGCCGGGACGCGGCGCAGGTGCTGCGGCGCCTGGACCGCTCGCTGGCGCTGATCGAGCAGGTCGCCGAGCACGCCCCGCGCCCGTACCGGTTCGTCCTCCTGTCCGACCACGGCCAGAGCCCCGGCGAGACCTTCCGCTCCCGCTACGGCCTGACCCTGGGCGACCTGGTCCGGGCTGGCTGCGGACTGCCCGTGCCGCGCCGGGCGGAGGGGACGCGCAGTGGAGCCGAGGCGCGGGCCGCCGTACGGGCCGCGCTGGGCCGGCCGGTCGAGGAGAGCGGCGGGGACCGGCGGCCCTCGGGCCGCCGCGAGCCCGTTGTGCTGGCCTCCGGGAACCTGGGCCTGGTCTCCTTCCCGGACGTGCCGCACCGCATGAGCCAGGAGGAGATCGACGCCCGCCACCCCGCGCTGCTGTCCACGCTCGCCGACCACCCGGGCGTCGGCTTCCTGCTCGTGCGCAGCGAGGAGCACGGCGGTGTCGTCCTCGGCCCGCGCGGCGTACGGATACCGCTGGCCGAGCTGGACACCGACCCCGGCCCGCTGGCCGCCTTCGGCCCCGGCGCGGCCGACGCGGTACGCCGCACCCACTCCTTCCCGCACACCGCCGACATCATGGTCAACTCCAGCCACGACCCGGCCGACGGGGAGGTCCTCGCCTTCGAGGAGCAGATCGGCTCCCACGGCGGCCTCGGCGGCGCGCAGGGCCGCCCGTTCCTGCTGTCGCCGCTCGACTGCTCCCCGCCGGTCGCGGAGGGCGAGGAACTCGTCGGCGCCGAGCACGTCCACCGCGTGCTGCGGCGCTGGCTGCGGGAGGCCGCCGGGACCGGGGCACCGCTCGGCGCCGAACCGGAGGAGCGCGCCGCCTGACCGCGGGGGCGGAACACACCGGGAGCGACCCACCACATGTCGCGGCCAGGTCTGGTGGATCCCCGCAACGCGGATGTGATCGGATGGCGCTTACGGAATCCCGGCAGCGGGAACGTAGGCGAAAGGTATGGAACCACCGTGGCAACCACGCGAACCGCTCACACCGTCTGGGAAGGCAACCTGCTCGAGGGCAACGGCGTCGTCTCCTTCGACTCCTCCGGCATCGGCGAGCAGCCGGTGTCGTGGCCGTCGCGCGCCGAGCAGGCGAACGGGAAGACCAGCCCCGAGGAGCTGATCGCCGCCGCCCACTCGAGCTGCTTCTCCATGGCGCTGTCGCACGGCCTGGCCGGCGCCGGCACCCCGCCCACCACCCTGCGCACGAAGGCCGACGTCACCTTCCAGCCGGGCGAGGGCATCACGGGCATCCACCTCAGCGTCGAGGGCGCGGTCCCCGGCATCGACAACGACGCGTTCGTCGCCGCCGCCGAGGAGGCCAAGAAGAACTGCCCGGTCAGCCAGGCCCTGACCGGTACGACGATCACCCTGGACGCCAAGCTCGCCTGACGCGAGACGCACGTCCGACGATGCCGCGCCCCTCGTCCGGGGCGCGGCATCGCTGTTCCCGGGTAGAGCGGCAGGCGGCGGGTACGCGGCATTGACAACAGCGCACTCAAGTTCTGAGCTGGAGACCAGGAGGCGCCCGGAAGGGGACGAAGATGGCACGTGCGGTCGGGATCGATCTCGGGACGACGAACTCGGTGGTGGCGCTGCTGGAAGGCGGTGAGCCCACCGTCGTCGCCAACGCCGAGGGCGCGCGCACCACGCCGTCGGTCGTGGCGTTCGCCAAGAACGGCGAGGTGCTCGTCGGCGAGGTGGCCAAGCGGCAGGCGGTGACGAACGTGGAGCGCACCGCACGCTCGGTCAAGCGGCACATGGGGGACGCGAACTGGCGCTTCCCGGACAAGGGCTCCGTCGACGGCACCCGCTTCCGGGCACAGGAGCTGTCCGCGCGCGTCCTGCAGAAGCTGAAGCGGGACGCGGAGTCCTACCTCGGCGAGGACGTCACGGACGCGGTGATCACCGTGCCCGCGTACTTCGACGACTCCCAGCGGCAGGCGACGAAGGAGGCCGGGGAGATCGCGGGCCTGAAGGTCCTCAGGATCATCAACGAGCCGACGGCCGCCGCGCTCGCCTACGGCCTGGACCGGGGCGAGGAGCAGACCGTGCTCGTCTTCGACCTCGGCGGCGGCACCTTCGACGTCTCCCTGCTGGAGATCGGCGACGGTGTCATCGAGGTCAAGGCCACCAACGGCGACACCCACCTCGGTGGCGACGACTGGGACCAGCGGGTCGTCGAGCACCTGGTCAAGCGGTTCAAGGGTCAGTACGGCGTCGACCTCGGCAACGACAAGATGGCGGTGCAGCGGCTGCGCGAGGCCGCCGAGAAGGCCAAGATCGAGCTGTCCTCCTCCACCGAGACGACGATCAACCTGCCCTACATCACGGCCTCCGCCGAGGGCCCGCTGCACATGGACGAGAAACTCACCCGCGCCCAGTTCCAGGAGCTCACCGCCGATCTGCTCGACCGCTGCCGCACCCCCTTCCACCAGGCCGTCAAGGACGCGGGCATCAAGCTCTCGGCCGTCGACCACGTGATCCTCGTCGGCGGCTCCACCCGGATGCCGGCCGTGACCGACCTGGTACGGGAGCTGACCGGCAAGGACCCGCACAAGGGCGTCAACCCCGACGAGGTGGTGGCCGTGGGCGCCGCCCTCCAGGCGGGCGTGATCCGCGGCGACGTCAAGGACGTCCTCCTCCTCGACGTCACCCCGCTGTCCCTCGGCATCGAGACCAAGGGCGGCATCATGACCAAGCTCATCGAGCGCAACACCACGATCCCGACCCGGCGTTCGGAGATCTTCACCACCGCCACCGACAACCAGCCCTCGGTCGGCATCCAGGTCTACCAGGGCGAACGCGAGATCGCCGCGTACAACAAGAAGCTCGGCGTCTTCGACCTCACCGGTCTGCCGCCCGCACCGCGCGGGGTGCCTCAGATCGAGGTCGCCTTCGACATCGACGCCAACGGGATCATGCACGTCTCGGCCAAGGACCTCGCCACCGGCCGCGAGCAGAAGATGACCGTGACCGGCGGCTCGGCGCTGCCCAAGGACGACATCGACCGCATGATGCGGGAGGCCGAGCAGTACGCCGAGGAGGACCGCAAACGCCGGGAGACCGCCGAGACCCGCAACCAGGCCGAGCAGCTCGTCTACCAGACGGAGAACTTCCTCCGCGACAACGGCGACCGCGTCCCCGCCGACACCAAGTCGGAGGTCGAGGCCGCCGCCGCCGAGGTAAAGACGCTCCTGGAGCAGCAGGCGGAGACCCCCGCGCTGCGCACGGCCATCGACAAACTGGCCTCGGTCAGCCAGCGGATGGGCCAGGCGATGTACGCCCAGGCCCAGCAGAGCGGCACCGAGGGCACCGGACAGCAGCAGCCGCCGCCCGACGAGGACACGGTGGTGGACGCGGAGATCGTCGACGACGAACGCGACACGAAGGGCGGCGCCGCCTAGAACTGCCCCGGCCGACTGCGTCAGGTCGTCGGCCGCCGGGCAGGGCTCACAGGTTCTCGCGGTACTTCCGCAGCAGCTCGCGGGTCTGCTCGGCGGTGGCGGCGGCCGCCGTCATACGGTCCAGGACCTCCAGGTGCACGGAGATCTCCGTGCGCGAGTCCAGGTACAGGGCGCCGGTCAGGTACTCGGTGTAGACCAGGTCGGGCAGCTCCGGTTCGGCGAAGCGGAACAGCGAGAACGGCGCGTACGTCCCCGCGTGCGGCCCCCGCGTGAACTCGGCGACCTGCACCGTCACCCGGTCCCGCTCGGTGTACCGGAGCAGCTTGTCCAGCTGGTCGCGCATCACCTCGGGGCGGTCGCTCACCGGTCGCCGCAGCACCGTCTCGTCGACGATCACCCACAGGTGCGGCGGATCGGCCCGCTCCAGCAGCCGCTGCCGGGCCATCCGCAGCGACACGTGCCGCTCGACCGCGTCCGGCCGGCGCTGACCGACGGTCCCCGCCTCCAGCACCGCACGCGCGTAGCCCTCCGTCTGGAGCAGCCCCGGCACGAAGTGCGGCTCGTAGGAGCGGATCAGCCGGGCGGCGCCCTCCAGGCTCACATAGAGGCTGAACCACTCCGGCAGCACGTCGTGGAAGCGCTGCCACCAGCCCGGGGCGTTGGCCTCCTCGGCCAGCGCGACGAACGCGGCCGCCGCCTCGTCGCCCACCCCGTAGGCGGTCAGCAGTATCTGCACGTACGGGATCTTCAGCGCGACCTCGGCCGTCTCCATCCGCCGTACGGTCGCGGGCGCCACCCGCAGGACGCGCGCGGCCTCCTCGCGTCCCAGCCCGGCCTTCTCCCGCAGTTCCTGAAGTCTTCTGCCGAGCACCACCTGACCCACGGTGGGCGCGGCCCGCCGCTCACTCACGCCCTGCCTCCCGGCTCTCTCCCGCCCACGACGAGTGAAGGTACTCGACGGTGGCCGGATCGGCGGGCACGAACGTCTCGATCGCCAGTTCCGCCACCGTCACGTCCATGGGCGTGTTGAAGGTGGAGATGGAGGAGACGAACGACAGCACCCGCCCGTCGTGCTCGATCCGCATCGGCAGCGCGAAGTACGGCACCTGCCCGGGCGCCCGGGCCGCCTCCCGCGCGCCGCGCGGCACCGGGTAGGCCGCCACCTCCTCGTACAGCTCGCGCAGCGCGGCCGAGCGGTGCAGCGCGAGCTGCCGCTCCATCTGGGCCAGCAGATGCCCGCGCCACTCGCGCAGATTGCGGATGCGCGGCGCCAGACCCTCCGGGTGCAGGGTCAGCCGCATCGCGTTCAGCGGCGGGGCGAGCAGCCGCTGAGGGACGCCCTCCAGGAGCATCGTGATGCCCCGGTTCGCGCTCACCACGTCGTACGTCGCGTCGACCACCAGCGCCGGATATGGCTCGTACCCCCGGATCAGCCGCTCCAGGCCCTCGCGCAGCGGGCCGAGCGCCGGGTCGTCCAGCGGGGTCTGCCGGTACCTGGGCGCGTAACCGGCGGCCACCAGCAGGGCGTTGCGCTCCCGCACCGGCACCTCCAGGTGCTCAGCGAGGCGCAGCACCATCTCCTCGCTCGGCCGCGACCGCCCGGTCTCGACGAAGCTGATGTGCCGGGCCGAGGAGTCGGCGCGCAGCGCCAGTTCGAGCTGACTGATCCGCCGCCGCTCGCGCCAGGACCGCAGCAGCGGGCCCACGCCCCGGGCTGCGGAGGCGGCGGGGGAGGCGGTGGTGCCGGACGCGACAAGGGCCATACGCACGACCGTAGTCGAGGACAGGGCGTACGACCGAGTCGCGGGCCGCCGTCCCAGGCCGCGTGCGGGGCCGGCAGAGCCGCGGGCCTGCTCGGTCCCGGGGACGCGGCGGCCCTCCTGTGGCAGTCTGAACAGGAGCGCGAGACCCGGCGGAGGTCCCGGCGGAAGTCCAGGAGAAGCCCAGGAAGGGAGCCGGTCCCATGCCCGTCGCACCGCTGTCGCACAAGGAGGTCGAGGACCGGTTGGCCGAGCTGCCCGGCTGGTCCGTCGAGGGGGACCGCCTCACCCGTTCCTTCCGGCTCGGCTCGCATTTCGCGGCGGTGGCGATGATCGTGCACATCGCCCAGGTGCAGGAGGAGCTCAACCACCACTCCGATCTCACCCTGGGCTACAACACGGTCTCGCTCGCCGTGCACACCCACAGCGCGGGCGGCGCCGTCACCGAGAAGGACTTCGAACTCGCCCGCCGGGTTCAGGACCTGGCGGCGGGACACGGCGCGAGCTGAGCCGCGCCCGGACGGGGAGGGGGGATCCGCGTGCTGGACTACGACGAGGAAGCCGAGCGCTACGACGCCTCGCGCGGCGGCGAGCCGAGAGCGGAGGCCGCGGCGGAGGCGGTCCTCGGGCTCATACCGGAACGGACGCGCGAACTGCTCGACGTGGGCTGCGGCACCGGCATCGTGACCTGCCGCCTCGCCGCCGCCCGCCCCGGCCTGCGGGTGACCGGCGTCGACCGGGCGCCCGCGATGGCCCGGCACGCCTGGGCACGGCTGCCCGGCGCCGTCGTGCTCGCCGACAGCCGCAGCCTGCCCTTCCCGGACGGGCGGTTCGACGCCGTCACGAGTGTGTGGCTGCTGCACCTGGCGCCCGGCCCCGGGGAGGCGCGGGCGATGGTCGCCGAGTGCGCCCGGGTGCTCCGGCCCGGCGGGGTGTACGTCACCACGGTCGGCAAGGCCGCCGCGCACAACGTCGGCAGCGACATCGACGCCGTCCTCGCCTCCCGGCCCCGCAGCCCGGCCCGCGACGACGCCGGCCTGGTCACCGAGTACGCCGCCGCGTCCGGTCTTGTCCCGGCCGGGCAGGCCCTCTTCCCGGGCCGCGACCAGGGCCGCAGCCCCCGCCGCACCATCGCCGACCTGCGCCGCGGCTGGTTCGTCACGCTGCCGCCGGGCGTACCCCTCGCCGAGGACTTCGCCGAGCGGCTGGCGGCCCTGCCCGACCAGGACCGCCGCCGCCCGGACCCGGTCTTCACCCTGAGGGCGTTCCGCAAGGCGGAGTGAGCCAAAAGGGGCGCGTGCCGCGTCCGGCACGCGCCCCTCCCCCCGTCAGGAGACCTTGCAGCTCTGGCCGCCGACCGTGAAGACGGCCGGTCTGCCGTTGGTCCCCGTCCAGCTCCCCGTGAAGCCGAAGCCCACCGAGGAACCGGCCGCCACGGTGCCGTTCCAGCTCACGTTCCGCGCGGTCACCGAGGCGCCCGACTGGGAGTAGTCGGCGTTCCACAGCTGGGTGACCTTCTGCCCGTTCGGGAACGACCAGGTGAGCGACCAGCCGTTCCAGGCCGTGGAGCCGGTGTTGGTGAGCTGCACGTCGGCCTGGAAGCCGTCGGTCCACTGGTTGGTGACCTGGTACGTCACCGCGCAGGCACCGGCCGGCGGCGGTGTCGTGCCACCGCCCGGGTCACCTCCGCCCGGGTCACCTCCGCCCGTGTCCCCGCCGCCGGTGCCGGCGGTGTCGCCGTAGATCACGCCGCGGCCGTTGGTCGAGATGTACACACGGCCGTAGACCCGCGGGTCGCCCGTGATCGCCGCGCCGGTCCAGCCCCACTGGTGGGCGTCGTCGTTGATCCGGGTCCAGCTCGCGCCCTTGTCGGTGGAGCGGAAGATGCCCCGCACCCCGCCGATCTTCGCGCTCGTGTACAGCGTCTGGTACGACGCGCCGCTCGCCGCCTTGCCGAAGCCGATGGTGTCGGCCTGCTCGACGCCCGCCAGCTTGGTGAAGGACGCGCCCCCGTTGACCGAGTGCCACAGCCCGTACGCGCCGTCGCTCGCACCGCCCGCCAGCCAGACGTCGCCCTTCGTGCCCGGCAGGGCCTTGAAGCGCACGCTGTCACCGCTGGGCAGACCGGTGGCCGACGAGGCGGTGAAGGTGGCGCCGCCGTCCGAACTCACGTAGAACTTGCCGGACTTGAATCCGTAGAAGGTCTTCGGGTCGACCCGGTCCGATTCCACGACGGCGCCCGCCGGGATGCCGGCCGACGCCGACCACGAGGACCCGAAGCCGGTCGAGTACCGCACGCCCGTCCCCGCCGGACTCCACACGAACCGGCTGCCGTCCGCGGCGGCCGCGACCGTCCCGCCGCCGCTCACGCCCGACGGGTCCGTGCCGGCGAACCAGTTGGCGCCGTTGTCGGTCGAGAAGGCGATGTGCGCGCCCGAGTCCGTGTCGCCGACCCGCACCACCGTGTTCGGGTTGGTCTCGGCGAAGTCCAGACTGGTGCTCGTGGTGAAGGCGGGCGAGGTGAAGATCATCGACGGGACCTTCGTCAGATCCGTGTGCCGGAAGCCGCCGAGGTCGCCCAGCGCGCTGAGCAGCGGTGCTCCGGAGGGCGGGGAGGCCAGGTCGTTCACCGCCGTCTCCTCGAGGCCCTGCACCATCGGGCGCACCGCGAACTGGCCGCCGCTGTCCCACTTGGTGAGGTTCTCGGTGCCGTAGATCGTCGCGCCCGTGCCGTACATCATCCGGTTGGAGTCGAACGGGTCGATCTCCAGCGCCTCCGTCATCCACCCGAGTTTCGGGGCCTGTTCGGGCGGTGAGGGGTTGGTCCCGAAGGTCAGCCAGGGTGTGGACGACACGTCCATCGTGTAGCGGTTGGAGCGGTTCGGGTACGACGTGTAGTCCCAGGCCTGCGTCCAGGTCGCGCCGCTGTTGGTGGAGCGGAAGATCTGCGTGTCCGGCCACCAGGAGCTGTAGGCCGTCGCCATCACCGTGCCCGGGTGCTGCCGGTCGAGCGTCAGACCGCTGAAGCCGTAGTAGGTGTCGGCCACGGCGACCGGGCTGATGTTCGTCCAGGTGCCGGTCGCGGTCGCGTACCGCCACAACTGGCCCTTGCCGCCGTCGTACGGTCCGCCCGTGTCGCTGTAGGCGAGGTACAGGTAGCCGTTCTTCGCGTCCAGGACGCCCTTGTGGGCCAGGTATCCGGTCGGCTGCCCCGGCAGCCGCTGCCAGGTCGCGCCCGCGTCCGTGGAGCGGTACACCGCGTTGTCCTTGTCGGCGACCCCGGCGTAGACGGTCTTCGTCGCGTTGCCGGAGGTGCCGGTGGACTCGTCGAAGGTGACCCAGACGACGCCCTGGTTGTCACTGGCGTAGCCGGACGTGTCACTCGGGTCCTGCGCGTAGTTGCCCGGGTTGGTGAAGCTCGTGACCCGCGACCAGGTCGCCCCCGAGTCCGTCGACCGCCACAGCCCCTTGCCGCTGGGCGCGCCCAGGTACAGCACGCCGTTCTTGTTCGGGTCGATCGCCAGCCGCTCGCCCATCCCGCGGCCGGGCATGTTGCCGCCGAGCTTGAACGGCAGGTCGGCCTTCTTCCAGCTCGCGCCCCGGTCGGTGGAGCGCAGCACCGCGCCGTTGCCCGGGTCCCAGCTGTTGGTGTAGGTGCCGACGGCCGCGTACACCCGGTCGGGGGCGGCGGAGTCGGTGGCGAGGGAGACGACGCCGGTGTGCCCCCAGTCGTCCCAGCCGACCGAGTCGAGCAGCGGGGTCCAGGTCTTCGTCGACTGCTGCCAGCGGTAGGCGCCGCCGATGTCGGTGCGGGCGTAGGCCAGGTTCTTCTCGCTGCGGTTGAAGACGATGCCGGGGACGAAGCCGCCCCCGTCGATACGGGCGTTCTTCCAGGTGTACGTGTCTGCCGCGAGCGTGGCCGGTGCGGCGGGCCGGGCCACCGCGGACGGGGCACTGGCGAGCAGTCCGGCGGCGAGGGCGAACACGGCTGTGAGCACACGGCCGGTGCGGGGCGTTCTTCGCACGGTGGGGCTCCTCTCGACGGAGGGCGGAGGGCGGAGGGCGGGAAGCCGGAGGGGGAGGGGAAGGGGGAGAAGAAGGGGGAGGGGGAGGGGAAGGGGGGAGAAGAAGGGGGAGGGGGAGGATGTGACGACCGGGCGGCTCCCCCCCCCGTGAGGGAGCCGCCCGGTCGGGGTCCCGCCGGCGAATGACGGGCCCCGGTACACGGAGCGTTCAGCGGGGACTTATTCGAGGAGCTCCGCGTACGAACCCATGGCGAGCGCGATGTCCGCCTGCGCCCAGAACCGGTGGTAGGTGAAGACCGGGGCAGCGCCGCCCTTGAGGTAGGACTCGATCTTCGACCAGGCCGGGTCGTTCTTGTAGAAGGAACGGAGGGAGCTGAACGTCGACGAGGAGTCGATCTTGTCGCCGTTCGGCATCGTGCCGGTCCAGCCGCTGGGCACGTAGACCTTGTCGCCGAAGCGGCTGTAGTCGGTGCGGGTCTCCGGGACGGCGATGCCCAGGCTGTCCTGGTTGTTGTTCCACATGCCGTCCAGCAGCGCCTTCGCCGTCGACTTCGCGTTCGCGTCACCGGACCTGGCGGCGTAGTACGTCAGGGTCTTGGCGTACGAGGCCGCCACACCGACATCGTTGGTGTAGTCGGCGACGGTGACGTGCAGCGAGTTGTTCGCGCCGGGCGAGGAGGCGTTCCAGGTGTCCGGCTGCCCCGACCACTTGAGGGTGGAGGGGATCTGGAAGGTGCCGTTCGGGTTGACCGTGGTCTTGGACAGCGCCCACTTGACCCACTTGTCGAGCACCGTCTTGGCGGCGGCGTCACCCGTCTGCTGGTAGTACTCGGCGACCCGCTCCATCGACCAGGTCTGGAAGCCGAACCACTGGTTGGACGGCGGGTCGTGGTAGACGGGCTGCCAGTCGTAGTACATGCCGTAGAAGGTCGGCGTGCCGGCCGGCGGGGTCGCGTAACGGCCCTGCCAGCTGTTGGTCGCGCCGCCCGCGATGGCGCCCTCGGAGGACTGGAGCCACCGGTAGAACTCCAGTTGCCGCGTGAGCGACTTGCCCCAGTCGGCCGCGCCCGTCGAGGACTTGGGCTTCAGGTCGGCGTTGCTGCTCAGGGCGTACGCCGCGAGCGGGTTCTGGTAGCCGCCGTGGACGTGGCTGGAGCCGATGCGCCAGGCCCAGCCCGCCGAGGAGTCGGTGGCGCCGCCCCAGGCGTAGTACCAGGAGAGCAGGTAGTGCGAGGCGTCCTTGCCGGTGCCGGCCGGGCAGGAGGAGGCCCCGACACAGTTGCCGATCTTCTTGAAGTACTTGTCGTACATCGAGTACCGCAGGTAGTCGCCCATCTTCGCCGCCTTGGCGACGGTGGCCGACACATCGGCGCTCTTGCCCTGCGCCTTGGCCCACAGGTCCGCCCAGTACGCCGCCTGGACGGCACGCGCGTCGGCGTCGGGGGCGTCGGTGAACTTCCACTGCTTGGCGTAGGAGGAGTCCCCGGTGAACAGGTCCAGGTAGCCGTTCTTGCCGCCGTACTTGAAGGCGTCACAGGTGGGCTGCGGCACCGTCTCCCAGACCGACTCCTCGGGGCCGCGCTGGAAGGTGTTGATGTACGACGGTCCCTTGGCCGTGGGACCGGCCTCGCACTGGCCGCCCGGCGTGTTGCCGTAGCCGTAGACGTTGTCGACGTCCTCGATCCAGTGCATGCCGTAGATGTCGTCCGTGTTGTACGCGGACTTCAGCTCACCCGCGATCGGGTCGGAGCCCACCGACACACCGGTGTCCAGCTTCGCCGGGTACTCGTTGGGCGTGTCGTACTCGGGCGCGTACGTCGCCGGCTTGGAGGCCGTGTAGAAGGAGTTGGTCGCCTGGTCGGCGTGGGTGGGGATCATGTACTTCTCCATGATTCCCCAGGCGCCGTTGAACTTCGACCAGTCGCCCGTCACCTTGCCGTACATGGCCTGCAGCCACAGGAGGTAGCTGTACGCCTCCGACGTGGTCTCGTGACCGTGGTCGGGCGCCTCCACGATCAGCGTCTCCACCGAGTGGTAGGGGATGCCGTCGGGGGAGAAGTACCCGTTCGCCGGGTTGGTGATCTTCCCGTACAGGTCCAGGAAGCGGGCGTCGTACGCCTTCGAGCCCGCCAGCTCCGTCACGGTGACCGTGGCCTTGGTGTAACCGGTCGCCGAGGCGGTGAAGACCGCCGAGCCGGTGCCCGAGGAGTCCGCGGTGATGGTCACCTTCTGCGCGGTGTTCCAGTTGGACGGCGTGAAGGTGAGGGAGGAGCCGCCGGTCACGGACAGGCCCGTGTTGCCGGACGTGCGGGTGGTGCTCACCGCCACGTTGGCGCTGGGCTGGTTCGACAACTTGACGTCGAAGGTGCCCGTCCTGCCCTGCTGGACGCCCAGCTGGGTGGGCGAGACGACCACGGCGGGGCCCGAGGCGACCGTGATGCCGACCGGCGTGGAGGCCGCGGAGGCGCCGAGGCTGTCGTAGGCCTTCGCCACCAGGGAATGACTGCCCGCGGTCAGGTTCGAGACGGAGAGCGTGTACGGCGCGGTGGTGGCGGTCCCCAGCAGCGTCGTGTCGTCGTAGAACTCGACCTTGGTGATGCTCGCCTTGTCGGCCGCCGCGGCGGTCGCCGCGAGCGGCACCGCGGCGCCCTGCGTGTAGACCGCGCCCGGGGCCGGGCTGGTCAGCACCGCCACCGGCGGCTGGTGCGCGCCGGCGCAGGTGGTTCCGTTGACCGCGAAGCTCGTCGGGGCCGCGTTGGTGCCGCTGTAGCTGAACTGGGCACCCGTGTTCACAGCGGCGCCGGCGGCGACCGTCCCGTTGTACGACTCGTTCTTCACGGTGACCGTCTGGCCGGACTGCGACCAGATGCCGTTCCAGCCGTTGCTGAGCTTCTGGTTGCCCGAGTAGCCGTAGGTGAGGGTCCAGCCGTTGATGGTGTCCGTGCCGCGGTTGGTGATGGTCAGGTCCGCGGTGAAGCCGGAGCCCCAGTCGTTGGTCTTGTAGTCCACGCTGCACTGCAGGGCCGCCGCGTGCGCGGTGGTCGACCCCGTAGCCAGCATGGTGAGTGGAAGCGCGAGGGCCGCCACGGTGGCGGTCCACAGCCGCCGCACGCCGCGGCGTCTGCGTCGAGGATGCATGTGCTGGTTCCTCCTTGCGGCTCGGGGGAGGTGGGGGAGGATCGTCAAGCCGTGAACCAGTGGGAGCGCTCCCATAGTGCGGACGGGTGTCCAGGGGGTCAAGGTCCTTGAAGAGTCGAAAAGATTCGACGCTGTTCAACAGCCTTTAAAAGGCGTTGAGTTGAGGAAGTTCGACAAAAGTTCGCACACCCTCTGTCCTTCGCCGTCACTTGCCGCTACCTTCACTCGAACCAGTGGGAGCGATTCCATCAGTCGACGCGGCCGTCACGGCGCGCCAGAGCTGCAAGGAGTCGCTCATGCGACACCCCCCGCGTTCAGTCCTTTTAGGCATCGCCGGTGCGGTCGCGCTCGTCGGGAGCGTGGTCGTACCGGCGGTCACGGCGCACGGAGCCGCCCCCGCGTGCACGGTGGAGTACACCGTCACCAATCAGTGGGACGCCGGCTTCCAGGGCGACGTGAAGATCACCAACAACCAGGCTCCGCTCAGCAGTTGGAGCCTGACCTTCGACTTCGCCGGCGGACAGAAGGTCACGCAGGGCTGGAACGCCAAGTGGTCCCAGTCCGGTACGAAGGTGACCGCCGCCAACGAGAGCTACAACGGCTCTCTCGGCACCGGCGCGAGCGTCAGCGCGGGCTTCCTCGGCTCCAAGTCGGGGAGCAACCCCGTGCCGACGACGTTCAAGCTCAACGGCACCACCTGCAACGTCGACCCGGGCCCGTCCACACCGCCGACGGACCCGCCGCCGACCGGTGACGGCAAGGCACCCGCCCTGCACGTCTCCGGCAGCAAGCTGGTCGACGCCGCCGGGAACAACCGCCGGCTGCTCGGCGTCAACCGCTCCGGCGGCGAGTTCATGTGCGTCCAGGGCTACGGCATCTGGGACGGCCCCGTGGACGACGCCGCGATCAAGGCGATCGCCGACTGGAAGGCGAACGCCGTCCGTATCCCGCTCAACGAGGAGTGCTGGCTGGGTCTTTCCAACATCAAGCCCGAGTACGCGGGCGCCAACTACATCAACGCGGTCAAGGAGCTGGTGGCCCGCGTCGAGGCGCGCGGCATGACCCCGATCGTCGAACTGCACTGGACCTACGGCCAGTACACCGGCAACTCGGCGGGCTGCTCCGACGTGCACGCCACCTGCCAGAAGCCGATGCCCGACGCCCAGTACACGCCGTCGTTCTGGTCCTCGGTCGCCAGTACCTTCAAGGGTGACCAGGCCGTAGTCTTCGACCTGTTCAACGAGCCCTATCCGGACCGGGCGACCTCCAGCCTCACGGACGCCTGGAAGTGCTGGCGCGACGGCGGCACCTGCCCCGGCATCGGGTACAAGGTCGCCGGCATGCAGAGCCTGGTCGACGCGATCCGCGGCGCCGGGGCGAAGAACGTCGTCCTCGCCGGCGGTCTCGCGTACTCCAACGACCTCGGCCAGTGGCTCACCTACCGGCCCAGCGACCCGGCGGGCAATCTGGGCGCCTCCTACCACGTCTACAACTTCAACACCTGTTCCAGCGCGAGCTGCTGGAACTCCACCCTCGTCCCGGTCGCGGCCCAGGTGCCGCTGGTGGCCGGGGAGATCGGCGAGAACACCTGCTCGCACGGGTTCATCGACCAGGTCATGAAGTGGTTCGACGACCGTGGCCTGTCCTATCTGGGCTGGACCTGGAACACCTGGGACTGCTCCTCCGGGCCGTCCCTGATCTCCGCCTTCGACGGCACGCCCACGGCGTTCGGCGCCGGGCTGCGCGACCATCTGCGCGCCCTGAGTCCCTGAGCCCCTCTCCGCGAGCCCCAGTCCGCACGTCCCTGTCCGAAATCCCGTAACCGCACATCAGGTTCGACAGAAGGAGCAAGTCGCACTCATGAGCCGCACCAGAACATCGATACTCGCCGCCATGGCACTGGTGGCCGGGGCGACGGGAACGGCGCTGACCGCCGCACCCGCCAGCGCCGCGGTCCCCTGTACCGTCGACTACAAGGTCAACCAGTGGGACAGCGGCTTCACCGCCGATGTCACCGTCAAGAACAACGGCGCCGCCAAGTCGAGTTGGTCCCTGAAGTGGACCTACGCCGGTAACCAGAAGGTCACCAGCGCCTGGAACGCGAAGGTCAGCCAGAGCGGTGCCAACGTCACCGCGGCCAACGAGACCTACAACGCCAGCCTCCCGACGGGCGGCTCCGTCAACTTCGGCTTCCAGGGCACCTACAGCGGCACCAACGCGATCCCGGCCTCCTTCAGCCTCGACGGCGTCACCTGCAACGTCGACAACGGCGGCGGCGACCCGGGTGGCGGCGACCCGGGTGGCGGCAACCCCGGCGGCGGCAACGGAAGCCGCGTCGACAACCCGTACGCCGGCGCCAAGGTGTACGTGAACCCGGAGTGGTCCAAGAAGGCCGCCGCCGAGCCCGGCGGCACCAGGGTCTCCAACCAGCCCACCGGCGTCTGGCTCGACCGCATCGCCGCGATCAACGGCGTGAACGGCGGCATGGGCCTGCGCGCCCACCTCGACGAGGCCCTGAAGCAGAAGGGCACCGGCGAAGAGGTCATCCAGGTCGTCGTGTACGACCTGCCGGGACGCGACTGCGCGGCCCTCGCCTCCAACGGCGAGCTCGGCCCGACGGAGATCGACAAGTACAAGTCGCAGTTCATCGACCCGATCGCGGCCATCCTCGGTGACTCCAAGTACTCCTCGCTGCGGATCGTCACCACCATCGAGATCGACTCGCTGCCGAACCTGGTCACCAACACCAGCGGCCGCGCCACCGCCACACCGCAGTGCGACACCATGAAGGCCAACGGCAACTACGTCAAGGGCGTCGGCTACGCGCTCGCCAAGCTCGGCAAGATCGCGAACGTCTACAACTACATCGACGCCGGGCACCACGGCTGGATCGGCTGGGACGACAACTTCGGCCCGTCGGCCGACATCTTCAAGCAGGCGGCCACCAGTGAGGGCGCGTCCGTCAACGACGTGACCGGCTTCATCACCAACACGGCCAACTACAGCGCCCTGAAGGAGAACAACTTCTCCATCACCGACCAGGTCAACGGCGTCTCGGTACGCCAGTCCAAGTGGGTGGACTGGAACCAGTACGTCGACGAGCTGTCGTTCGCGCAGGCCTTCCGCAACAAGCTCGTCTCGGTCGGCTTCAACTCCAACATCGGCATGCTGATCGACACCTCCAGGAACGGCTGGGGCGGATCGGCGCGTCCGGCCGGTCCGGGTGCCAAGACCAGCGTGGACACCTACGTCGACGGCGGGCGCTACGACCGGCGCATCAACACGGGCAACTGGTGCAACCAGGCGGGAGCCGGTCTCGGCGAGCGTCCGAAGGCCGCGCCGGCCACGGGCATCGACGCCTACGTGTGGATGAAGCCTCCGGGGGAGTCCGACGGTTCCAGCTCGGCCATCGCGAACGACGAGGGCAAGGGCTTCGACCGCATGTGCGACCCGACCTACGGGGGCAACCCCCGCAACAACAACAGCATGTCGGGCGCGCTGCCGAACGCTCCGGTCTCCGGGCACTGGTTCTCCGCCCAGTTCCAGGAGCTGATGAAGAACGCCTACCCGGCGCTGTAGTGACCCGCTCATGAGCCGGTGATCCGCCGGGGCCGGCCCTGTCGGCCGGCCCCGGCGGACGGCTCCTCCCCGCGGCCGGGGGGCACCTGCCCCCCGGCCGTACCTTCACGTCCGGCTCCTTGCCGTCCTTCCTCTGCCGTCGCTTTTGCGGCGTCGGCAACAGGAGTGGCCCTCTCCCGGTGCGTCTGCGCAGGCTGACCGCACCCGACGAGAGAGGCTGATCGCATGGCGCACCTACCCCACGCACACCCCGACCACCAGGAGGCCCACCCCGGCGGACACGGCCATCACGGCCACGGTCCGGGCGACATCGACTGGGCCGTCATGGCTCCGCTCCTCGAGGCCCAGGCGGAGCTGTTCACGCCCCTGTACGGGACGGTCATGGCGTGGCTGAGGGAGAAGGCGCCCGAGCCCGGCCTGATCGTCGACGCCGGCAGCGGGCCGGGCGTGGTCTCCTGCCTCTTCGCCGAGGCGTTCCCGGGCGCGCGGGTCGTCGCGGTGGACGGCTCCGATCCGCTCCTCGAGCGGGCCCGGGCCCGCGCGGCCCGCCTCGGTCTGGCCGACCGGCTCGGCACGCTCACCGGTGAACTGCCCGGTGTGCTGGACGAGTTGGAGTATCCGGCGGATCTGCTGTGGGCCGGCAACAGCCTCCACCACCTGGGCGACCAGCGGGCCGCCCTCGCCGCGTTCGCCGAGCGGCTGGCGCCCGGCGGCACGCTCGCCCTGCTGGAGGGCGGCCTGCCCGCCCGGTTCCTGGCCCGTGACATCGGCATCGGCCGGCCGGGCCTGCAGGCCCGGATCGACGTGGTGCAGGAGGACTGGTTCTCGCGCATGCGGGCCGAACTGCCGGGCTCGGTCGCCGAGACCGAGGACTGGCCGGCGCTGCTGGCGTCCGCGGTCCTCGAGCCGACCGGCACCCGCAGCTTCCTGCTCGACCTGCCCGCGCCGGTCTCCGACCAGGCCCGCGCCTATGTCGCCGCCGAACTGAACCGGCTCCGCGAGGCCCTGGACGGCGGCATCACCGCCGAGGACCGCGCCACCCTCGACCGCCTCCTCGACCCCGACGACGAGGCGAGCGTGCACCGCAGGAGCGACCTCTTCGTGCTCAAGGCGTACACGGTGTACACGGCGGTACGGGCCGCCTGAGCAACAGGGGCCCGGCAACCGCGCGCGACACAGTGTCACCGCGCGCTGCCGGGCCCCGGCCACAGTCCTAGTCGGCGGCGACGAACTCCTTCGCCAGCCTCTCGCCCAGGGCGACCGCCGCGCTGTGGCTCTCGATCGGCGAGACCCGGGAGTTCTTGAACAGGATGTAGGTCACTCCGGAGTTCACGCCTCCGGTGGCCGGGTCCGGGTTGATGCCGAGGGCCTTGGCGGTGGCGTACGAGGCCTCGCCGATGATCTCCGAGGGGCCGGTGTCGCCGACCACCGCGTACTCGACCCGGTCGCCGTGGATCACGGCCACCACGCCGCCGCCCCTGATGCCGGCCGCGGCGTAGTCCCAGATGGCGCTCGCGCTCGGCACCACCACGTACGGCAGCGACTCCGCCTCCAGCGGCCGGCCGTCGGACCGGTGGAAGGCCGTGTCGTCGTGGAACCAGGGATCGGCGGTCTCGTTGCAGTGGGTGGTGCGCACGCCGTCGCAGTCGATGTCCATGTCGGCCTTCCAGAACACCACGCCGTTCCCGCCGCACACCGGGACCGTGGCCGGAGCCCCCTCGTCCGTGCGGTACTTGCCGTGGGAGATCTGCCGGCAGGTCGTCACCTTGGCGAGCAGCTCGGCGGCGCCGACCGAGCCTTCCCTGGTGGGCCGCGGTTCCCCGCCGCCGGAGGCGTGTGCGGGGGCCGTTCCGGTGGCGAGCAGGGCGGCACTCAGAGCCGCGGCGAGGGGAGGTCTTCGTATGTGCACGGGGGAGACCCTTCTGTCAGGAAAGTTTCCTTACATGTGGCGCGTCCCGATGGCGACGACGCGCGGCGCGTCCCGGAACCGCCGGGCGGCGGACCGGGACGCACCGCGCCCGGTGAGGATCAGACCACGTCGAACTTCGCCGGGTCCGGGCCCAGGCGCCGGTCCTCGTTCAGGGCGCTGATCGCCCCGAGGTCCTCGTCGTCCAGGCTGAAGCCGAAGACGTCGATGTTCTCCCGGATCCGGGAGGGGGTCACCGACTTCGGGATCACGATGTTGCCGAGCTGGAGGTGCCAGCGCAGCACGATCTGGGCGGGCGTGCGGTTGTGCTTCTGCGCGATCGCCACGATCGCCGGAACCTCCAGCAGGCCCTTGCCCTGGCCGAGCGGGGACCAGGCCTCGGTGGCGATGCCCTGCTCCGCGTGGTATTCGCGGGCGGCGTGCTGCTGGAGGTGCGGGTGCAGTTCGATCTGGTTGACCGCCGGGATCACCGAGGTCTCGGCGATCAGGCGCTCCAGGTGCTCGGGAAGGAAGTTGGAGGTGCCGATCGCCCGGACGCGCCCGTCGGCGAGCAGCTCCTCGAACGCCTTGTAGGAGTCGACGAACTTCCCCCGGGCCGGCGTCGGCCAGTGGATCAGGTACAGGTCCACGTACTCCAGGCCGAGCTTGGCGAGCGATGCGTCGAAGGCGCGCAGCGTGGAGTCGTACCCGTGCTCGCTGTTCCAGAGCTTGGTGGTGACGAAGACCTCCTCGCGGGGGACCCCGGAGGCGGCGATGGCCTTGCCGGTGCCCTCCTCGTTGCCGTAGATCGCCGCAGTGTCGATGCTTCGGTACCCGGCCTCCAATGCCGTGGCGACGGCCCGCTCCGCCTCGTCGTCCGGCACCTGCCAGACTCCGAAGCCCAGCTGGGGCATCTCGACGCCGTTGTTGAGGATGATCGGGGGGACCTTGCTGCTCACTGGCTTCTCGATCCTTCACTTGTCGTCCGGTGTTGCTCCCATCGTCAACGATCACGGGCCGTACCGCATTCCTGGTCGGCCGTTCCGGCCGGAACCGGCCCAGGCGGTGCGGGCCCCGCTCAGACCTGGTACAACGCCTCCACCTCGGCCGCGTACGCGTTCTCGATGGCCTTGCGCTTGAGCTTCAGGGACGGGGTCAGCAGACCGTGCTCCTCGGTGAACGGCTGGGCGAGGACACGGAAGGTGCGGATCGACTCCGCCTGTGAGACCAGTGTGTTGGCGGCGACCACCGCACGGCGGACCTCGGTCTCCAGATCGGGGTCGTGCACCAGCCGGGCCGCAGGCATCCGCGGTTTTCCGCGCATCCGGAGCCAGTGCTCGACGGCCTCCTGGTCGAGGGTGACCAGCGCGGCGACGTAGGGGCGGTCGTTGCCGACGACGATGCACTGGGAGATCAGCGGATGGTCGCGCACCCGCTCCTCCAGCAGCCCCGGCGCCACGCTCTTGCCGCCGGAGGTCACCAGGATCTCCTTCTTGCGGCCGGTGATCGTCAGATAGCCGTCCTCGTCGAGGGAACCGAGGTCGCCGGTGGCCAGCCAGCCGTCGTGCAGAGCCACGTCGGTGGCCTTCTCGTTGTTGAGGTAGCCCTGGAAGACGTTGCTGCCGCGCAGCCAGATCTCGCCGTCGTCGGCGATGTGCACGGTGGTGCCGGGGACGGGCTGCCCGACCGTGCCGTAACGGGTGAGTCCGGGCGGGTTGGCGGTGGCCGCCGCGGTGGTCTCGGTCAGCCCGTAGCCCTCGTAGATCTGCACGCCGGCGCCCGCGAAGAACAGGCCGAGCCGGCGGTCCATCGCCGAGCCGCCGGACATCGCGTTGCGGATCCTGCCGCCCATCGCGGCGCGGACCTTGGAGTACACGAACGTGTCGAAGAACTGGTGCTGCATCCGCAGGCCGGCCGAGGGGCCCGGGCCGATGCCCCACGCCTTGGCCTCGACGGCGTCCGCGTACTTCACGGCGACCTCGACGGCCTTCTCGAACGGCCCGTCCCTGCCCTCCTTCTCCGCCTTGCGGCGGGCCGCGCCGAACACCTTCTCGAAGATGTACGGCACCGCCAGGATGAACGTCGGCCGGAACGCCTGCAGGTCGGGCAGCAGCGCGGAGGCGTTGAGCTGCGGCTGATGGCCGAAACGGACCTTGCCGCGGATCGCGGCGACCTCCACCATCCGGCCGAAGACATGGGCGAGCGGCAGGAACAGCAGCGTCGCCGCCTCGTCGCCCTTCCTGCTGTGGAACACCGGTTCCCAGCGTTCGATCACCGTGTCCGACTCGTACATGAAGTTGCCGTGCGACAGGACGCAGCCCTTGGGCCGGCCGGTGGTGCCGGAGGTGTAGATGACGGTCGCGACCGAGTCCGGGGTGACCGCTTCCCGGTGCCGGTGCACGACGGCGTCGTCGATGTGCGCGCCCGCGTCGTAGAGCCGCGGCACGATGCCGGTGTCGAGCTGCCACAGCTGGCGCAGTCGCGGCAGCCGGTCGATGACGGTGGCGATCGTCATCGCGTGCTCCTCGTGCTCCACGACCGCCGCCGTGACCTCGGCGTCGTACAGCGCCCAGAAGCACTGCTCCGCCGAGGAGGTGGGGTAGAGCGGCACCACCTGGGCGCCGATCGTCCACAGCGCGAAGTCGAACAGCGTCCACTCGTAACGGGTACGGGACATGATCGCGACGCGGTCGCCGAAGCGGATGCCCTGGGCGAGCAGGCCCTTGGCGAGGGCCAGCACCTCGTCGCGGAACTCCGCGCAGGTCACGTCCCGCCATCTGCCGAACTCGTCCTTGCGGCCGAGCGCGATGTGGAGCGGGTCGTCCTGGGCATGCTGGAAGACGACGTCGGCCAGTCCGCCCACCGGCGGTGGCAACGTCGACGGAGGGCTGGTGAACTCGCGCAAACCCCGCTCCCGTTCCTTGTGACGCTCCGCACAGCGCCGTGAAAGCTACCCCAGCGCGACGGGGGCGGCAGGGCCCGCGAAGGCCTCCGGCGCCCCCGCGGACGCCGGAAAATGCGCTCACAAGGGGAAGGGTCGGACAGGTTTCCCTACGGATGAGTAAGGTTCGGTGCCGCTTTCTCCACCGAATCTGTACTGCCCGCTTACGGCCCTCGGGGCGGGCAGGCCCGGGGAGGGGCGCGTTTCAGCCGACGCCGTGCCGGTGGAGGCGGTCGCCGCTGGAGAGGATGGCCGTGGCCAGGGCGTCGGCCGCGTGGTGGGGGGTGTCGTGGCGGCGGCCGTGGACGAGGACGAAGTCGACGCCGCCCAGTTCCGGCAGGCCCGCGCGGTCCGGGACGCGCACCAGACCCGGCGGGATCAGGCCGCGGGAGTGGGCCATCACGCCCAGGCCCGCGCGGGCGGCGGCGATCAGGCCGTTGAGGCTGCCGCTGGTGCAGGCGACGCGCCACGGCCGGCCCTGGCGCTCCAGGGCCTCCAGGGCGAGGGCGCGGGAGATGCCGGGCGGCGGGTAGACGATGAGCGGCACCGGCCGGTCGGGGTCCAGGCGCAGCCGTTCGGCGCCGATCCAGACCATGCGGTCGTGCCAGACCGGTTCGCCGGCCGGATCCTCGGGGCGCCGCTTGGCCAGCACCAGGTCCAGCTTCCCGGCGGCGAGCTGCTCGTGCAGGATGCCCGACAGCTCCACCGTCAGCTCCAAGTCGACCTCGGGATGCTCAGAGCGGAAGCCCGCCAGGACCTCCGGCAGCCGGGTCAGCACGAAGTCCTCCGACGCGCCGAACCGCAGCCGGCCGCGTACCCGGGCGCCGGTGAAGAACGCCGTCGCCTGCTCGTGCACCTGGAGGATCCGGCGCGCGAAGCCCAGCATGGCCTCGCCGTCCTCGGTCAGCTCCACCGAGTGGGTGTCGCGGGCGAAGAGCAGTCTGCCGGTCGCGTCCTCAAGACGGCGCACGTGCTGGCTGACGGTCGACTGACGCAGCCCGAGCCGCCGGGCCGCTCCCGTGAAGCTGAGGGTCTGGGCCACGGTGAGGAAGGTGCGCAGCTGGGCGGGGTCGTACACGAGGGCCACCGTACACCGGTCATCACGAGATGCGATGACAGTCAGAGTCGTATGACGGATTCCCGATCAGCGCCGTGAGGGGCACGATGAAGAGAGGATCCGGGGTCCCGACGGGCTCGTCGCTGCCCGTACCGACCCGAAGAGCACGAGCAAGTGGAGCACCGTGAAACGCCTGCGCCGGACGAACCTGCCGATCGACCCGTACATCGTCCTGCTGCTGGCGACGGTGGGCATCGCGGCACTCCTCCCCGCCCGCGGCGCGGCCGCCCATGTGGCCTCGGGCGCCTCGACCGGCGCGATCGCCCTGCTGTTCTTCCTCTACGGGGTCCGTCTCTCCACCCGCGAGGCATGGGACGGCCTGAAGCACTGGCGGCTGCATGTCACGGTCCTGGCCTGCACCTTCGTGGTCTTCCCGCTGCTCGGGCTGGCCGCCCGCGGACTCGTCCCTGTGCTGCTGAACCAGCCGCTCTACCAGGGCCTGCTCTTCCTCACCCTGGTCCCCTCGACCATCCAGTCGTCGATCGCGTTCACCTCCATCGCCCGCGGCAACGTGCCCGCCGCGATCTGCGCGGGCTCCTTCTCCTCGCTGGTCGGCATCATCCTCACCCCGCTGCTCGTGGCCGTGCTGCTCGGCAGCGGCGGCGGTGGCTTCTCCGGGCACTCGCTGGTCACGATCGTGCTGCAACTGCTCGTGCCGTTCGTCGCCGGGCAGCTTCTCCGGCCATGGATCGGCGGTTTCGTCGGCCGGCACAAGAAGATCCTCGGGCTGGTCGACCGCGGCTCGATCCTGCTCGTCGTCTACACCGCGTTCAGCGAGGGCATGGTGCGCGGCATCTGGCACCAGGTCAGTCCCGCACGGCTCGGCGGCCTGCTGGTCGTCGAGGCCCTGCTGCTCGCCGTGATGCTCGCCCTGACCTGGTACGGCACCCGGGCCCTCGGCTTCTCCCGCGATGACCGCATCGCCGTGCAGTTCGCTGGCTCGAAGAAGTCGCTGGCCTCCGGGCTGCCCATGGCGAGCGTCCTGTTCGGCGCCCATGCCTCGCTCGCCGTGCTGCCGCTGATGGTCTTCCACCAGATGCAGCTCATGGTGTGCGCGGTGATCGCCAAGCGTCGGGCGCGCGACCCCGAGGCGCGGGAGGGGACCGCCGGGCAGGCACCGGCGTCGCGGACCGAGGCCGCCACGGCGAACCGGACCCGTTGATACCTGCGTAGCTTGTGCTTACGGATGCGACGGCCCCGCGCGGGTCAGCCGTGGGTGGCCGCCTCCCGCAGGGTGATCCGCTTCTCGCCCGTGTACACGTTCATGGAGCTGCCCCGCAGGAAGCCGACCAGCGTCAGTCCCGTCTCCGCGGCCAGGTCCACCGCGAGGGACGACGGCGCGGAGACGGCCGCCAGGACGGGGATGCCCGCCATGACGGCCTTCTGCGCCAGTTCGAAGGACGCGCGGCCGGAGACCAGCAGGATGCTGCGGGACAGCGGCAGGCCGCCCTGTTGCAGGGCGCGGCCGACCAGCTTGTCGACCGCGTTGTGCCGGCCCACGTCCTCCCTTATGTCCAGCAGTTCGCCGTCCTCGTCGAACAGGGCCGCCGCGTGCAGCCCCCCGGTGCGGTCGAAGACGCGCTGGGCGGCCCGCAGCCGGTCGGGCAGGGTCGCCAGCAGTTCGGGCCCGACCCGCAGCGGGGGCGCGTCGGAGATCGGCCAGCGGGCCGTCGTACGGACCGCGTCCAGGCTCGCCTTGCCGCACAGGCCGCACGACGAGGTCGTGTACACATTGCGTTCGAGGGTGATGTCGGGCAGGACGACGTCCGGCGCGGTCCGCACATCCACCACGTTGTAGGTGTTCGAGCCTCCCCCAAGCTCTCGGCTTCGCTCGAGCAGGGAGGGACCCCCACCCGTCGCGCCCGCGCAGTACACGATGTTCAGCAGGTCGGACGCGTCGCCCAGCACGCCCTCGCTCACCAGGAAACCGGCCGCCAGCGCGAAGTCGTCACCCGGTGTGCGCATGGTGATCGCGAGCGGCTTGCCGTTCAGCCGGATCTCCAGCGGCTCCTCGGCGACCAGTGTGTCGGGGCGGGACGAGACGGCTCCGTCCCGAATGCGGATCACCTTGCGTCGTTCCGTGACTCGTCCCATGTCCTGATCAGCCTCGGTTCTCTGCGTTCTGCGGCCGAAGCGGCCCCGATGACGTCAATTGTCCTGCACGTGCGGCGGCCCCGGTGGTGAGGGCAGCCCCCGTCTGACGGAAGCCGACAAGCGGGGCCCGTCAATCCTGTGGCTTCACCTGCCGCCTTACCCGTGAGTCACTGATCAGACTGGGGAGTTCCCGCTGTCCACGGTCACGAGGGGGATCACCCATGAACGGCTCACGCATCACCGCCGTCGGTCACTACCAGCCCGCCAAGGTGCTCACCAACGAGGACCTTGAGGGCATCGTGGCGACCAGCGACGAGTGGATCAGGAGCCGGGTGGGCATCAGGACCCGGCACATCGCCGGGCCCGACGAGCCGGTCGACGAGCTCGCCGCGCACGCCGCCGCCAAGGCGCTCGCGGCGGCCGGGCTCACGCCCGGCGACATCGACCTCGTGCTGGTCGCCACCTCCACGGCCACGGACCGCTCCCCGAACACCGCCGCCCGTGTCGCCGCCCGGCTCGGTGTGCCGCGGCCGGCCGCGATGGACCTCAACGTCGTGTGCGCGGGCTTCACCCACGCCCTGGCCACCGCCGACCACACCGTGCGTGCGGGCGCCGCGACCCGCGCCCTGGTGATCGGCGCCGACAAGATGTCCGACGTGACCGACTGGACCGACCGCACGACCTGTGTGCTCGTCGGTGACGGCGCCGGGGCCGCCGTGGTCGAGGCCTGCCGGCCGGGCGAGGAGCCCGGGATCGGGCCGGTGCTGTGGGGCTCGGTGCCCGAGATGGGGCACGCGGTGCGGATCGAGGGCACGCCCCCGCGGTTCGCGCAGGAGGGGCAGAGCGTCTACCGGTGGGCCACCACGCAGTTGCCGCCGCTGGCCCGGCAGGCCTGCGAGCGGGCCGGACTCACGCCCGAGCAGCTCGCCGGGGTCGTCCTGCACCAGGCCAACCTGCGCATCATCGAGCCGCTCGCCGCGAAGCTGGGAGCCGTCAACGCCGTGGTCGCCCGTGACGTCAGCGTGTCCGGCAACACCTCGGCCGCGAGCATCCCGCTGGCGCTGTCCAAGCTCATCGAGCGGGGCGAGGTGACCACCGGCGACCCGGTGCTGCTGTTCGGCTTCGGCGGCAATCTCTCCTACGCCGGGCAGGTCGTGCGCTGCCCCTGAGCGGCGGCCGTCGGGGCCGGGCGGGCTCGAACGCCCCGGCCCTCTGCGCATGCGCGTCCACGAGGCCCTGCTGGAGCTCATCACCATCCGCGCCCTCCAGCCGGTCCGGCACCCCGTCGAGAACGCACTCGCCGGACCCCTCGGCGTCTCCCGGCAGCCGGTGCGCGAGGCGCTCCCGCGACTGAACGCCGAGGGGCGGGGCGATCCGCGGCCCGCCCCGAGCGCCTTCGTGCACGAGCCGGCGGAGCAGGAGGCCGACCGGCTCCTCAGCGTGTGCGTGCTCCTGAAGGCCGAGGCGGCCCGCCTTGCCGCCGATGATGTGGACCGGGACGCGTCGCCCGCTTCCACGCCAAGGTCGTCGGGCCGGCCGGCAACGCGGTGCTGGCCGAGCCGGCGGCCCGGGTCGACCGGCGGGTGCGCTGGTACCGCACTCCCGCACCCCCGGTGGCCCGGCAGCGCGGCCGCCGGCCCTGGATCGAGCACCGTCGCGCTCGTCGAGGCGATGGCCGACCGGGACGAGTGGCGCGCCACCCGCCGGATGCGCGAGCACACGGAGCCTGATTCCCACGAGGACCCGGCTCGGGGCCCTCGCTCGGCGTTCCCGACTTTGTCCTGTCGGTGGGAAAAGTTGGTGGCAATCCATGCGCAACTTCTTCCCAGTTCCGGCAGTCGCTGCTACGTTCCTCTCTCAAGCAGGCGGCCAGGTGGCCGAAATTACCCTGTGCGCAGGCCGAATTGAGGCGGGGAGGGGCACGTGAGACGTATGACGGCACGACCCGCCAACACCCATCAGGCCCGGCTGCTCAAGCTGTTGCGCGACGGGGGACCCAGCTCCCGGGCCCAACTCGGCGACAGCGTCGAGCTGTCCCGGTCGAAGCTGGCCGTGGAGGTGGACCGGCTCCTGGAGACGGGACTGGTCGTCGCCGACGGACTCGCCGCCTCGCGCGGCGGCCGCCGCTCCCACAACGTCCGCCTCGCCCCCGAACTGCGCTTCCTGGGCGTCGACATCGGCGCGACCTCGGTCGACGTCGCGGTCACCAACGCGGAACTGGAAGTGCTCGGACACCTCAACCAGCCGCTGGACGTGCGCGAGGGACCCGTCGCGGTCTTCGAGCAGGTCCTCGCCATGGCCGCGAAGTTGCGGGCCTCGGGGCTCGCGGAGGGCTACGACGGCGCCGGCATCGGTGTCCCCGGTCCCGTCCGCTTCCCCCAGGGCGTCCCCGTGGCACCCCCGATCATGCCGGGCTGGGACGGCTTCCCCGTACGGGAGGCGCTCAGCCAGGAACTCGGCTGCCCGGTCATGGTCGACAACGACGTGAACCTCATGGCGATGGGGGAGCAGCACGCGGGCGTCGCCCGCTCCGTGGGCGACTTCCTCTGCGTCAAGATCGGCACCGGCATCGGCTGCGGCATCGTCGTCGGCGGCGAGGTCCACCGCGGTACGACCGGCAGCGCGGGCGACATCGGGCACATCCAGGCCGTGCCCGGCGGACGCCCGTGCGTCTGCGGCAACCAGGGCTGCCTGGAGGCCCACTTCAGCGGCGCCGCCCTGGCCCGGGACGCGCTGGAGGCGGCCCAGCAGGGCCTGTCGGCCGAACTCGCGACCCGGCTGGAGGCGAACGGCGCCCTCACCGGCGTCGACGTGGCCGCCGCGGCCGCCGCGGGCGACGCCACCTCCCTCGGCCTGATCCGGGAGGGCGGCACCCGCACCGGCCAGGTCATCGCCGGACTCGTCTCCTTCTTCAACCCCGGTCTCGTGGTGATCGGCGGCGGGGTCACCGGCCTCGGCCACACCCTGCTCGCCGCGATCCGCACCCAGGTCTACCGCCAGTCGCTGCCCCTGGCGACCGGCAACCTGCCCATCGTCCTGGGCGAGTTGGGGGCCGCCGCCGGAGTCATCGGCGCGGCCCGGCTCATCAGCGACCACCTGTTCTCGCCGGCCTGACCGGCGCGCACCACCTGGCACCACCTCGCACCACCGGTACGCCCCGCACCACCCGCACACAGCACGGCACCACCACCGGTACGTCCCGAGTACACCAGCCCGCCCCGCGTACACCAGCCACG
The DNA here is from genome assembly GCF_035917575.1 of Streptomyces sp. NBC_01788. GTDB lineage: Bacteria > Actinomycetota > Actinomycetes > Streptomycetales > Streptomycetaceae > Streptomyces. The sequence goes on from NZ_CP109090.1 coordinate 6,613,965, forward strand.
CGTACGTCAGCCCTGCCCTGAGACCGGCCGTATCCGCCGAGGGGAACCACCATGGCTCCAGAACCACCCCTGCTCAGCATGTCCGGCATCACCAAGTCGTTCCCCGGAGTCCGCGCCCTGGACGGAGTCGACCTGGAGGTACAGGCCGGAGAAGTACACTGCCTGCTCGGCCAGAACGGCGCCGGGAAGTCCACCCTCATCAAGGTCCTCGCCGGGGCCCACCAGCCCGACGACGGGACGATCGTCTGGCGGGGCGAGCCCACCACCCTGAAGTCCCCGATCGCCGCCATGCGCCTGGGCATCGCCACCATCTACCAGGAACTCGACCTGGTGGGACACCTGTCCGTCGCCGAGAACGTCTTCCTCGGCCACGAACCCACCACCGCCGGATTCGTCGTTCGCGGCCGCGAGGCCCGCTCCGCCACCGCCGTCCTCCTCAAGCGGCTCGGCCACCCCGAGATCGACCCGGGCCGGCTCGTCGGCGACCTCTCCGCCGCCCAGCAGCAGGTCGTCTCCATGGCCCGGGCCCTCTCCCACGACGTCCGGCTCATCGTCATGGACGAACCGTCGGCCGCCCTCGACCCGGACGAGGTCGACAACCTCTTCCGCATCGTCGGCGACCTCACCGCGGCCGGCGTCGCCGTCGTCTACATCTCCCACCGCCTGGAGGAGATCCGCCGCATCGGCGACCGGGTCACCGTCCTCAAGGACGGCCGCGCCGTCGCCGGCGGACTGCCCGCCGAGTCCACCCCGACTAGCGAGATCGTCTCCCTGATGACGGGCCGCAACGTCGAGTACGTCTTCCCGCCGCGTCCGACGGCCGACACCGCGCACCTCGCGCCCGTCCTCACCGTCGAAGGACTCGCCCGCGACGGCGAGTTCGCCCCCCTCGACCTCGAAGTGCGGCCCGGCGAGATCGTCGGCCTCGCCGGACTCGTCGGCTCCGGCCGCTCCGAGATCCTGGAGACCGTCTACGGCGCCCGCAAGCCCAGCGCGGGCCGCGTCCTCGTCGACGGCACACCGTTGCGCCCCGGCAGCGTGCGCTCCGCGGTTCGTGCCGGACTCGGGCTCGCCCCCGAGGAACGCAAGGCCCAGGGCCTGCTGATGCTGGAGTCCGTCACCCGCAACGTCAGCGTCTCCACACTGTCCCGCTTCGCCCGCGGCGGCTGGCTCGACCGGCGCGCGGAACGCAACGCCGCCCGGCAGGCCACCCGCGAACTCTCCCTGCGCCCCGACAACCCCGACACCCCGGTGCGCACCCTCTCCGGCGGCAACCAGCAGAAGGCGGTCCTCGCCCGCTGGCTGCTGCGCGGCTGCCGCGTCCTGCTCCTGGACGAACCCACCCGCGGTGTCGACGTCGGCGCCCGCGCCGAGCTGTACGCGGTGGTGCGCCGACTCGCCGACGAGGGCCTGGCGGTGCTGCTGGTCTCCAGCGAGATACCCGAGGTCCTCGGCCTCGCCGACCGCGTCCTTGTGCTCCGCGAGGGGCTCGTCGTCCACACGGCACCCGCCCGGGAGCTGGACGAACACCGCGTACTCGACCTGGCCATGGAAGGAACCCCCGTGTCCACGCAGTCCGTAACCGAGGAAGGGAGCGCGACGTCATGACGCAGCCCGCCACCCCGGCCCAGCACGGCGGACCCGACGCCGGGCCGCCGCCCGCCGCCCGCGCGGACACCCCGAAGGGCGACGCCGGTCCGCTGCGCGTCCTGTGGGCCCGCGCCGACGTGCGCACCCTGTCGCTGCTCGGCGTGCTCGCCGTCCTCGTCCTCATCGGCGGCATCACCAAACCCGACGCGTTCCTGGACACCCGCAACCTGCAACTGGTGCTCACCCAGGCGTCCATCATCGGTGTCGTCACCGTCGGGATGACCTTCGTCATCATGAGCGGCGGCATCGACCTGTCCGTCGGCGCGATCGTCGGCCTCGCCTCCGTCTGGGCCACCACCGTGGCCACCCAGGAGTACGGCTTCGTGGGCGTGCTGTTCACCGCGGTGCTCGTCGGCGTCGGGTGCGGACTCGTCAACGGCGTCCTCATCGCGTACGGCGGCATGGTCCCGTTCATCGCCACCCTCGCCATGCTCGCCTCCGCACGCGGTCTCGCCCTGCAGATCACCGGCGGCAAGACCCAGATCGTCACCATCGACGGGATCCTGAGCCTCGGCAACCGCGACTCCTACGTCCTCGGCGTGCCGCCGCTGGTCCTGGTCTTCGCCGCCGTCACCGTCATCGGCTGGCTCGTGCTGAACCGCACCACGTTCGGGCGGCGCACCGTCGCCGTCGGCGGCAACCCGGAGGCGGCCCGGCTGGCGGGCATCGACGTACGCCGCCAGCGCCTCTACCTCTACCTGCTGTCCGGGCTGTGCTGCGGCATCGCTGCCTTCCTGCTGATCGTCCTGGCCGGTTCCGGCCAGAACACCAACGGCAACCTGTACGAACTCGACGCCATCGCCGCCGCGATCATCGGCGGGACCCTGCTGAGCGGCGGCCGGGGCACCATCGTCGGCTCCGTCCTCGGCGTCCTGATCTTCATCACGATCAGCAACATCTTCGCCCTGAACAACCTCGAGACCGCTGTCCAGCAGATCGCCAAGGGCGCCATCATCGTCGCCGCCGTCCTCGTCCAGCGGCGCACCGCCTCCACCACCTAGCCCCGCGGCGTACCGCCTCCACCACCTAGCCCAGCCGAGCCGCCCGCTCCGTACGGCCCTCACCGGAAAGGCCATCGCCATGCCCCAGACACCGAGCCGCAGAGGCCTGCTCTTCGGCGGCGCCGCCGTCGGCGCCACCGCCTTCCTCGCCGCCTGCACCAGCAACGAGCCCAAGAACGACAAGCCCGCGGCGAACGACCAGCCCGCCGCCGACGACCAGCCCGGCAAGGCGGTCACCATCGGCTTCGCCGGCCCGCAGGCCGACCACGGCTGGCTCAACGCGATCAACGAGAACGCCAAGAGCCGCGCCAAGAAGTACTCCGACGTCACCCTGGAGATCACCGAGGGCTCCAACGACACCGCCGCGCAGATCGGCCAGATCGAGACCCTCATCAACAAGAAGGTCGACGTGCTGGTGATCCTGCCCGCCGACGGCAAGGCACTCACCCAGGTCGGACTGAAGGCGATGCGTGCGGGCATCCCCGTCGTCAACCTCGACCGGGTCTTCAACTCCCCGCAGGCGTACCGCTGCTGGATCGGTGGCGACAACTACGGGATGGGCTTCAACGCCGGGCAGTACATCGGCGAGCAGCTCAAGGGCAAGGCGAACGCGAAGGTCGTCGAACTCGCCGGCCTGGACAACCTGGAGCTGACCAAGCAGCGCACCCAGGGCTTCGACGACGCGCTGAAGAACTACCCCAACATCACCAAAGTGGCGCGTCAGGCGGCCGAGTTCACCGTCGAGTCCGGCCAGGCGAAGATGTCCCAGCTCCTCCAGGCGCAGAAGCACATCGACGCGCTGTGGAACCACGACGACGACCAGGGCGTCGGCGCGCTGCGCGCCATCGAGCAGGCCGGCCGCGACGAGTTCTTCATGGTCGGCGGCGCCGGCGCGCTCTCCGCGTTCGAACAGATCAAGCAGGACAAGGGCGTCCTGAAGGCCACCGTGCTGTATCCGCCCACGATGGCCGCGTCCGCGATCGACCTGGCCCGCGCGCTGGGCCAGGGCAAGGGCGTGTCCGGCATGGCGGAGTTCGAGATCCCGGCGTCCATCACCCTGTACTCCGCCGTGGTCGACAAGACCAACGTGGACCAGTACATGCCCACCGGCTTCAAGTGATGGACGCGGCCAACCCCCCACCTCGCAATCACGGCGTCGGGAACGCCGCTGCGAACGTTGACGAGAAGGAGTTATCGGTATGGGCCTGAAGGGACAGTCGGAGCAGGCCGAGAGCGAGCCCGCGGCCGGGAAGCCTCCGCTGCGTGTCGGCATGGTCGGCTACGCCTTCATGGGCGCCGCCCACTCCCAGGGCTGGCGCACCGTGGGCCGCGTCTTCGACCTGCCGCACCGGCCCGTACTGGCCGTCGTCGCCGGGCGTGACGGGGCGGCCGTGCGGGGCGCGGCCGCCCGGCTCGGCTGGGCCGACACCGAGACCGACTGGCGCGCTCTGATCGCCCGCGACGACGTCGACCTCATCGACATCTGCACGCCGGGCGACAGCCATGCGGAGATCGCCGTGGCCGCCCTGGAGGCGGGCAAGCACGTGCTGTGCGAGAAACCCCTCGCCAACTCGGTCGAGGAGGCGCGGGCGATGACCGAGGCGGCCGAGCGGGCGCGGGCCCGCGGCCAGGTCGCCATGGTCGGCTTCAACTACCGGCGGCTGCCCGCGACCGCCCTGGCCCGCCGCATGGTCGCCGAGGGCCGCCTCGGCACCCTGCGGCACGTACGCGTCAGTTACCTCCAGGACTGGCTCGTCGACCCCGAGTTCCCGCTGACCTGGCGGCTGCGCAAGGACGCGGCGGGCTCCGGCGCCCTCGGCGACCTGGGCGCCCACATCGTCGACCTCGCCCAGTACCTCGTGGGCGAGGCGATCACCGGGGTGTCCGCGGTCACCGAGACGTTCGTCCGGCAGCGCCCGCTGCCGGCCGGGGCGGCGGCCGGGCTCAGCGGCGTCGGCGGCCGCGGCCTGGGGGAGGTCACCGTCGACGACGCGGCCCTGTTCACCGCCCGGTTCGGCTCGGGCGCGCTCGCCTCCTTCGAGGCGACCCGGTTCGCCTCCGGCCGCAAGAACGCGCTGCGCATCGAGCTCAACGGGTCCCACGGCTCGCTAGCGTTCGACCTGGAACGGCTCAACGAGCTCTCGTACCACGACCACACCGAACCCGGGGTGAGCGCCGGCTTCCGGCGGATCCTCGTCACCGAACCCGACCACCCCTATCTCGCGGCCTGGTGGCCGCCGGGCCACGGCCTCGGCTACGAGCACAGCTTCGTCCACCAGGCCCGCGACCTGGTGCTCGCGATCGCCGCGGGCACCGCGCCCGAACCGTCCTTCGCCGACGGGCTCCAGGTCCAGCGCGTCCTGGCCGCCGTCGAGGAGAGCGCGGCGAAGAATTCCCTCTACACGCCCGTCCCGGTCTAGGGAGGCCCGGTCATGCCACGTTCGTTCACCCTGTTCACCGGCCAGTGGGCCGACCTCCCGCTGGAGGAGGTCTGCCGGCTGGCCCGTGACTTCGGCTACGACGGACTCGAACTCGCCTGCTGGGGAGACCACTTCGAGGTCGACAAGGCGCTGGCCGACCCCGCCTATCTCGACGGGCGGCGCGCGCTGCTCGACAAGTACGGCCTCAAGTGCTGGGCGATCTCCAACCACCTGGTCGGCCAGGGGGTCTGCGACCACCCGATCGACGAGCGCCACCGCGGCATCCTGCCGGCCCGCATCTGGGGCGACGGGGAGCCCGAAGGCGTACGGCAGCGGGCCGCCGCGGAGTTGAAGGACACGGCGCGGGCGGCGGCCGCGTTCGGCGTCGACACCGTCATCGGCTTCACCGGCTCCTCGATCTGGCACCTGGTCGCCATGTTCCCGCCCGTGCCGCCGGGCATGATCGAACGCGGCTACCAGGACTTCGCCGAGCGCTGGAACCCGATCCTCGACGTGTTCGACGCCGAGGGCGTCCGCTTCGCGCACGAGGTGCACCCCGGCGAGATCGCGTACGACTACTGGACCACCCGGCAGGCCCTGGACGCGGTGGACAACCGACCCGCGTTCGGGCTGAACTTCGACCCGAGCCACTTCGTCTGGCAGGACCTCGACCCCGTCGGCTTCCTGTGGGACTTCCGGGACCGGATCTACCACGTGGACTGCAAGGAGGCCCGCAAGCGCCTCGACGGGCGCAACGGCCGCCTCGGCTCCCACCTGCCGTGGGGCGATCCCCGGCGCGGCTGGGACTTCGTCTCCGCCGGGCACGGTGACGTGCCGTGGGAGGACGTCTTCCGGATGCTGCGGTCCATCGACTACACCGGCCCCGTGTCGGTGGAGTGGGAGGACGCCGGCATGGACCGGCTCCAGGGCGCCCCCGAGGCGCTGCGGCGCCTCAAGGCGTTCGACTTCGACCCGCCGAGCGCGTCGTTCGACGCGGCCTTCGGCAGGGAGTAGCTCCGCGGGTTGGCTCCGCCGGTTCGGCGGGGGCGCGGAGAGCCGTTCCGGGCGTTGTCCGCCGGCGGCTGCGGGTCTGTTGTGGCTGGTCGCGCCCACGCGGCGGAGCCGCATGTCGACACAGCCTCGCGCCCCTTTGGGGCGCGGGGTGCGCCCCGCTGCCCCGCGCCTGCTTTGTCCTCACACTGGAAAAAGAACAACTTCTCTTCTGCGCAAGGACTACCCGACTCCGACAAAGCCAGCTACGGTCCCGGAGTTGTACAGGTCCCGCACATCTCCGGGGTGACGGCGCACCCCGGCGCATCGCAACCGCCCCGTACGACCCCCACCCTCCCGGAGGGATCTTCGTGCACAGGAAACGTCCCAGATTCCGCAAGGCACTCGCTCTTCTCACCGGCTCACTCCTCGCGGGCAGCTCGCTCGCGCTCGCCGCGCCGCCGGCGAGCGCCCACGGCCCCGGTGCCGACAGACCGGCCGCGGCGGCCGCCGAGGACTTCCAGCAGGTCACCCTCGCCAAGGGCGCCCCCGAGGTCGGCGAGCCGATGTCGCTGGCCGTGCTCCCGGACCGCAGCGTCCTGCACACCTCCCGCGACGGCACGCTGCGGCTGACCGACGCTCAGGGCAACACGTCCGTGGCCGGCAAGCTGGCCGTCTACGACCACGACGAGGAGGGGCTCCAGGGCATCGGGATCGACCCCGACTTCGCCGAGAACCGCTTCGTCTACCTCTACTACGCGCCGCCGCTGAACACCCCGCCCGGCGACGCTCCCGAGAACGGCACCGCCGCCGACTTCGCCCCCTTCGACGGCGTCAACCGGCTCTCCCGCTTCGTGCTGAAGCAGGACGGCACGCTGGACGTGTCCAGCGAGAAGAACGTCCTCGAGGTCAAGACGTCCCGCGGCATGTGCTGCCACGTCGGCGGCGACATCGACTTCGACAAGGACGGCAACCTCTACCTGTCGACCGGCGACGACTCCAACCCCTTCTCGTCCGACGGCTACACGCCCATCGACGAGCGGTCGACCCGGAACCCGGCGTTCGACGCCCAGCGCACCTCGGGCAACACCAACGACCTGCGGGGCAAGATCCTGCGGATCAAGGTCAAGCCGGACGGCTCCTACGACATCCCCGAGGGCAACCTCTTCGCCCCGGGCACCGCGAAGACCCGTCCCGAGATCTACGCGATGGGCTTCCGCAACCCGTTCCGGTTCAGCATCGACAAGCCCACCGGCACCATCTACATCGGCGAGTACGGGCCGGACGCCGGCGCCGCGAACCCCAACCGCGGTCCCTCCGGGATGGTCGAGTTCAACCGCGTGACCAAGCCCGGCAACTACGGCTGGCCCTACTGCGTCGGCAAGAACGAGGCGTACATCAAGTACGACTTCGCCACCAAGCAGTCCGGTGCGGCCTTCGACTGCTCGGCGCCGAAGAACACCTCCCCGAACAACACCGGCCTGGTCGACCTCCCGCCGGCCCAGCCGGCCTGGATCGACTACGACGGCGGCTCCATCCCCGAGTTCGGCAACGGCTCCGAGTCCCCGATGGGCGGCCCGGTCTACCGCTACGACCCCGACCTGAACTCGCCCGCCAAGTTCCCCGAGGCCTACGACGGGGACTTCTTCGCCGGTGAGTTCGGCCGCCGGTGGATCAAGCGGATCGAGCAGGACGACGACGGCACCGTCAAGTCCATCAACCCCTTCCCCTGGTCCGGCACCCAGGTGATGGACATGGCCTTCGGCCCGGACGGCGCCCTCTACGTCCTGGACTACGGCCTGTCCTGGTTCGGCGGCGACGAGAACTCCGCGCTGTACCGCATCGAGAACGTCACCAACGGCCATGCGCCGACCGTGACCGCCACGTCGGACAGGACGTCGGGCAAGGCGCCCCTGAAGGTGTCCTTCTCCGCGACCGGCAAGGACGCCGACGGCGACGCGCTCACCTACGGCTGGGACTTCGGTGACGGGACCACCGGCACCGGTCAGTCGCCCCAGCACACGTACCGCACCAACGGCACGTACACCGCCACCGTCACCGTGACGGACCCGACCGGCTACACCGCGACCGCCAACGTCCACGTGGTCGTCGGCAACACCGCGCCCACGGTGACCTTCCAGACGCCGGCCGACGGCACGCTGTTCCAGTTCGGTGACACCATCCCGTTCAAGGTGAAGGTCACCGACCCCGAGGACAAGAAGATCGACTGCTCCAAGGTCACCGTCCGCTACATCCTCGGCCACGACAGCCACGGCCACCCGATCACCTCGGCCACCGGCTGCGAGGGCACCATCTCCGTGCCTGCCGACGGCGAGCACGACCCCAACGCCAACATATTCGGCGTCCTGGACGCCGAGTACACCGACAACGGCGGCGGCGGTCAGGAGGCGCTGACCACCCACGCCCAGGTCGTGCTCCAGCCCCGCCACCGGCAGGCCGAGCACTTCAGCAGCCAGAGCGGCATCCGCACCTACGACAAGACCGAGGCGCACGGCGGCAGGACCGTCGGCGACATCGACAACGGTGACTGGATCTCGTTCAAGCCGTACAACCTGAGCGGCGCCCAGACGCTCACCGCGCGGGTGTCCTCCGGCGGCGCCGGCGGGTACCTGGAGGTCCGCACCGGAGGTCCCAACGGCACTCTGCACGGCTCCGGGGTCGTCCCGGTGACCGGCGGCTGGGAGACCTTCCAGGACATCGACATCCCGCTCAGCAAGCTGCCGAAGAAGACCACCGAGCTGTACCTGGTCTTCAAGGGCGGTGACGGAGCGCTCTTCGACGTCGACGACTTCATGATCTCCGACAAGAAGCCCGCGAAGAACGACAAGCGCGTCCTGGTCTTCTCCAAGACGGCCGGCTTCCGGCACGACTCCATCGAGACCGGCGTGCGGGCCCTGAAGGACCTCGGCGGGCAGAGCGGCATCACCGTCGACTCCACGGAGGAGGCGCAGCAGTTCACCACCGCCAACCTCGCCCGCTACGACGCCGTCGTCTTCCTGTCCACCACCGGCACCGTGCTGAACGCCGACCAGAAGAAGGCGTTCGAGAAGTACATCGCCGGCGGCGGCGGTTACATGGGCATCCACGCCGCGGCCGACACCGAGTACGAGTGGCCGTTCTACGGCGGCCTGGTCGGCGCGTACTTCGACTCGCATCCGCAGATCCAGAAGGCCACCGTCCTGGTGCCCCAGCACGACCACCCGGCCACCAAGGGTCTCGACGACGCGTGGGACCGCACGGACGAGTGGTACAACTACCGATCCAACCCGCGTGACCACGCCCGGGTGCTGGCCACCCTGGACGAGAGCACGTACCAGGGCGGCAAGATGAACGGCGACCACCCGATCGCCTGGTGCCAGGCCTACCAGGGCGGGCGCTCCTTCTACACCGGCCTCGGCCACACCAAGGAGTCCTACGCCGAGGACGGCTTCCGCAGTCATCTGCTCGGTGGCCTGAAGTACGTCACCGGCCAGGAGAAGGCGGACTGCAAGCCGCGCAAGGCCTGACCGCCGCCGCCCGCCGAGGGCGCCCGAATCGGCGGCGGGCGAGAGACGCCGGACTCCCGCCCGCCGCCCCACTCACCGGCCGGGGCCGCAGGCCCCTCGACGGGGGCCTACGGCCCCGCCCCCCGGCACCTGGCTCGACCCGGGGCCTGGCTCGGCCCGGTGACCCGGTCCAGGCCGAGTCCCGGCCCAGGTCCAGGTCCGGTCCGGGCCCGGCCCAGGTCCAGGTCCGGTCCGGGCCCAGGTCCAGGTCCGGGCCTGGCCCAGGTCCAGGTCCAGGTCCGGTCCGGGCCCGGCCCAGGAACAGGTCTGATCCGGTCCAGGCCCGGCCAAGGCCCTACCCGGCCAACGCCCGGTGACCCGGCCCAGGCTGAGTCCCGGACCAGGCCAAGGGCCGACGATCCGGACCAGGCCAAGGGCCGGCGACCCGGACCAGGCCAAGGGCCGGCGACCCGGACCAGGCCAAGGGCCGGCGATCCGGACCAGGCCAAGGGCCGGCGACCCGGGCCGGACCGAGTCCCGGACCGGACCGAGTCCCGGACCGGACCGAATCCCGGACCGGACCGAGTCCCGGACCAGGCCGGGTCCTGGCTCCGGCCAAGGCCCCGGTCCCGGCCAAGGCCCCGGTCCCGGCCAAGGCCCGGTCCAGGCCGAGTCCCGGTCCAGGCCGAGTCCCGGCTCCGGCCGTGGCCGGACTGGACGGGGACGTGGTGCCGGTGCCGGTGCCGGATCCCGATTCCGGTCTCGGTTCCGGCCCGGGCTTGGTTTCGGCTCAGGCCGGGGCCTTGCCCGGCCGGGGGCCGGCTCTGGTCCGGGCCTCGGTCCGGTCCGGATCCGGGTTCTGGTGCCGGCCTGGGGCCCGGGTTCCGGATCCGGGCTCGGTTTGACCCCGGCTGGGGATCTGGCGCCGGCCCTGGGCTCCGGTTCCCGGTCCGGCCTCGGGTCCGGTCCGGCCTCGGGTCCGGTCCGGCCTCGGGCTCGGCCCGTGGGGCCTTGCTCGGCCGGAAATCCCGGTCCGGTCCGGCCTCGGTTCCGGATCTGGGACCGGTTCCGGTTCCGGTTCTGGCTCCGGTTCCGGTCCGGTGCCTGCGTCGGTGGCTTTCGGAGGCCGCCTGCGCTCGATCACTCGTCCGGCATCCGGTTCGCGTACGACAAGGAGGCTGCCCATGTCCGCCGAACCTTCCGTTTCCCCCTCCCGCACCGGCGTCTGGCTGATCGGTGCGCGGGGCTCCGTCGCCACCACCGCTGTCACCGGATGCGCCGCCGTCTCCGCCGGGCTGCATCCCACCGCCGGCCTCGTCACCGAGACGGAGCCCTTCGCCGCGAGCGGCCTGCCCGCCCTGTCCTCCCTCGTCTTCGGCGGGCACGACACCATGGACTGCCCGCTGCCCAAACGCGCCGAGACCCTCGCCGACGGCGGCGTCCTGCCGCACGGCCTGCCCTCCGCCGTCCACAGTGAACTGGCCGCCGCGGACGGCGAGATCAGACCCGGCGGCCCGCTCCCCGGAGACACCCGGAGCGATGAAGCCCTCATCGACGCCCTCGCCGCCGACATCCGCGACTTCACCCGCCGAGGCGCCCTCGCCCGCACCGTCGTCGTCAACGTCGCCTCCACCGAACCCGCCCCGGACGGCACCGCCCTGCCCGCCAGCTCGCTGTACGCGGCGGCCGCCCTGCGCGCGGGCTGCCCGTACGTCAACTTCACGCCGTCGACCGGGCTGCACCACCCCGCGCTCGCCGCCGAGGCCCGTGCCTCCGCCCTGCCCTACGCGGGCCGCGACGGCAAGACCGGGCAGACCCTGCTGCGATCCGTGCTCGGCCCGATGTTCGCGCAGCGCGCGCTGCGCGTGCTGGCCTGGTCCGGAACGAACCTCCTCGGCGGCGGCGACGGCGCCGCCCTCGCCGACCCCGCCGCCGCCGCGGCCAAGAACTCCGGCAAGGAACGGGTCCTCGCGGACACCCTGGGCACGGTCCCCGAGGGAGAGGTGCACATCGACGACGTGCCCGCCCTCGGCGACTGGAAGACCGCCTGGGACCACATCGCCTTCGAGGGCTTCCTCGGCTCCCGGATGACCCTCCAGACCACCTGGCAGGGATGCGACTCGGCGCTCGCCGCGCCCCTGGTCCTCGACCTGGCCCGGCTGCTGGCCCGCGCCCACGAACGCGGACTGACCGGTCCGCGCCCCGAACTCGGCTTCTACTTCAAGGATCCCGACCCGGGCGCCCCCGCCGCGCTGGGGGAGCAGTACGCCGCGCTCCTGGACTTCGGCCGACGGCTGGGGGACCAGTGATGACCCGCCACGGTCTGGTGGCCATCGCCCTGGCGGTGACCGTCGCCGCCGTCGTCGGAGCGCGCGGGTCCTCGGCCCGTGGCCGCCCGCGCCCCCGGCAGGCGGCCGACCCGTCGGAGGGACCATCGCGGCCCGGGCGGGCGGACGACGATCCCGTCGTGTCCGACGACCCGGCAGCCACCCCCACAGCCCCCCGTCCCGCCGCGGACTCCGTCCCCGCACCCACCCGCCCCCCGCACCCATCCCAGCGCCCCGCCCTCGGCACCCCCGCCGACTGGGTCGAACTGCTGCGGCTGCCCGCCCTGTTCACCGTCCCCGGTGACGCCCTCGCCGGGGCCGCGGCGGCGGGCCGCGCCCCCGGGGCCCGTACGCTCCTCGCCATCGGTTCGTCCCTGTGCCTCTACCAGGCGGGCATGGCGCTCAACGACTGGGCGGACCGCGCCGAGGACGCCGCCGAGCGCCCGCACCGGCCGCTCCCGTCCGGGCGGATCGCCCCCGGAGCCGCGCTCGCCGCGGCCGGCGCGCTCACCGCCCTGGGCCTCGCGCTCGCCGCCCGCGCAGGCCGGCCCGCGCTCACCGTCGCCGTACCGCTCGCCGTCACGGTCTGGGCGTACGACCTCGGACTGAAGCGGAACTGGGCGGGGCCGCCGGCGATGGCGGCGGCCCGGAGCCTCGACCTCGTACTCGGTGCCGCAGCGAGCGGCGGCCGGGTCCGCGACGCCGTACCGTCCGCCGCCGCCCTCGGTGTCCACACCCTGGCCGTCACGGCCGTCTCCCGCCGCGAGACCCAGGGCGGTTCCGCCGCCGTACCGCTCGCGGCCCTCGCGGTCACCTCCGGCGTCGCGTACGCACTGGCCCCGCCCGCCGTGGCCCTCCGGCTCCCGGTGGACCGAGGTGGAGCAGCCCCCCTCGGTCCGCCGGGCCTCACCCCCGCACCGGGCGGTGCGCTCCGTGCGGCCCTCGCGCTCGGCTACGCCGCCACCGTCGCCCGCCCCCTCGCCCACGCCGTCCTCAACCCCTCCCCGCCGCTCACCCAGCGGGCCGTCGGCGGCGGCATCCGCGCCATGATCCCGCTCCAGGCCGCGCTGTCCGCCCGCGCGGGCGCACCGGTCACCGCCCTGTGCACGGCCGCCCTGGCGCCTCTGGCCCGAAGGTTCGCGAGGAAGGTGAGCGTCACGTGAGCCCCGGCCCCGCCACGGACCTCCGCTTCGGTTACGGCACCAACGGCCTCGCGGACCTGCGCCTCGACGACGCCCTCGGCCTGCTCGCCGACCTCGGCTACGACGGCGTCGGACTGACCCTCGACCACATGCACCTCGACCCGCTCGCCCCCGACCTGGCCGCCCGCACCCGCCGGGTCGCGCACCGGCTGGACGCGCTCGGCCTGGGCGTGACGGTGGAGACGGGCGCCCGCTATGTGCTCGACCCCCGCCGCAAGCACGGCCCCTCCCTCCTGGACGAGGACCCGGAGGACCGCGCCCGGCGCGCCGACCTGCTGCTGCGGGCCGTACGGGTGGCCGCCGGCCTCGGCGCGCACGCCGTGCACTGCTTCAGCGGCATCACCCCGCCCGGCACCGACCGGGACACGGCGTGGAAACGTTTCGCCGAGTCCCTGGTTCCCGTCCTGGAGGCCGCCGGCGCCTCCGGTGTCCACCTCGCCGTGGAGCCCGAGCCCGGTCATCTCCTCGCCACCCTCGCCGACTTCCACCAGCTGCGCCGCACCCTCGGCGACCCCGACAACCTGGGCCTCACCCTCGACATCGGCCACTGCCAGTGCCTCGAACCCCTCCCTCCGGCCGAGTGCGTCCGTGCCGCAGCGCCGTGGCTGCGGCACGTCCAGATCGAGGACATGCGCCGCGGCGTGCACGAACACCTCCCCTTCGGGGACGGCGACATCGACTTCCCGCCCGTGCTCGCCGCGCTGGCCGCCACCGGCTACCAGGGCCTGACCGTCGTGGAACTGCCCCGGCACTCCCACGCCGGGCCGCACTACGCCGAGCTGTCCCTGCCGTACCTCCGCCGCGCGGCCACCGCCGCCACACGTAGGGGCGAGTGTCCGGCCCCCGAGCATCAGGTCACCCCAGAAGGGAGCACCCGATGACCCACCCGCACGACATCGGCTCCGGCACCGCGGGCACCCCCACGGCCGGTACCGCCCCCGGCCCGGCCCCGGCGGACGAGTTGCGTGCCCGTACGGACGCCGGGCTCGCCCCGGCCGCACGGGCCTGGCTCGGCCAGGCGCTCGACGAGGCCGCCACCCACCGCGGCACCCACGGGCCGATCTCCGTGTGGGAGCTGCGCCTGGCCGAGGCCGGCCGCCGCTGCGGCCCCGCCCACGCCGACGCCGCCCGCGTCCTCATCCTGCACGCGGCCCGCGCCGACCTGGACGCCCTCACCCGGGTCTACCGCCAGGGCACCGCCGACGAACGCCGCGCCGTCCTTCGCGCCCTGCCCCGCCTCGTGCCCGGCCCCGACGCCCTCCCGCTCGTCGAGGACGCGCTGCGCACCAACGACACCCGGCTGCTCGCCGCCGCCGTCGGCCCGTACGCCGCCCGGCACCTGGCGCCGCACGCATGGCGGCACGCCGTGCTGAAGTGCCTGTTCACCGGCGTGTCCGTGGACAGCGTCGCCGACCTGGGCCGCCGCGCCCGCGGCGACGCCGAACTCGCCCGCATGCTCGGCGACTACGCCGCCGAACGCACCGCGGCGGGCCGCCAGGTCCCCGAGGACCTGCACCGCGTCCTGACCCTGACCGAGCCCGACACCGCGCCGCACGGCCAGGTCGACCCCCACGGCAAGGAGTCCTGATGCGCATCTTCGATCCCCACATCCACATGACGTCCAGGACCACCGACGACTACGAGGCCATGCACGCCGCCGGCGTCCGCGCCCTCGTGGAACCGGCCTTCTGGCTCGGCCAGCCCCGCACCTCGGCTGCCTCCTTCCTCGACTACTTCGACTCCCTGATCGGCTGGGAACCCTTCCGCGCCGCCCAGTACGGCATCGCCCACCACTGCACCATCGCCCTGAACCCCAAGGAGGCCAACGACCCGCGCTGCCTGCCCGTCCTAGACGAACTGCCCCGCTACCTCGTCAAGGACCAGGTCGTCGCCGTGGGCGAGATCGGCTACGACTCGATGACGCCCGAGGAGGACACCGCCCTCACCACGCAGTTGCAGCTCGCCGCCGACCACGGGCTGCCCGCCCTCGTCCACACCCCGCACCGCGACAAGCTCGCCGGGCTGCGCCGCACCCTGGACGTCGTGCGGGAGTCGGCGCTGCCCATGGACCGCGTCCTGGTCGACCACCTCAACGAGACCACCGTCAAGGAGGCCAAGGACAGCGGCTGCTGGCTCGGCTTCTCCGTCTACCCCGACACCAAGATGGACGAGGAGCGGATGGTCGCGATCCTGCGCGCCCACGGCCCCGAACGGGTTCTCGTCAACTCCGCCGCAGACTGGGGCAGAAGCGACCCCCTCAAGACCCGCAAGGTGGGCGACCTGATGCTCACCGAGGGCTTCACCGAGGACGAGGTGGACCGCGTACTGTGGCGCAACCCCGTCGAGTTCTACGGCCTCAGCGGCCGGCTGAGCCTCGACGTCGCCGCGCCCGGCGCCACCCACGAGGGCAACAGCATCCTGCGCGGCGGGGAGTGAGCGATGCGCTTCCGGCACCCCGACGGCTCCACCGTCCACCTCGCCTACTGCACCAACGTCCACCCCGCCGAGACCCTCGACGGCGTCGTGGCCCAACTGCGCGACCACTGCGAGCCCGTACGCCGCCGCCTGGGCCGCGACCGCCTCGGCATCGGCCTGTGGCTCGCCCGGGACGCCGCCCGCACCCTCGACACCGACCCGTCCGCGCTGCGCGCCCTGCGCGCCGAACTCGACGGGCACGGCCTCGAGGTGGTCACCCTCAACGGCTTCCCCTACCAGGGCTTCGGCGCCGAAGAGGTCAAGTACCGTGTCTACAAGCCGGACTGGGCCGACGCCGCACGCCTCGACCACACCACCGCGCTCGCCCGCATCCTCGCCGGCCTCCTCCCGGACGACGTCAAAGAGGGCAGCATCTCCACCCTGCCGCTGGCCTGGCGCACCGCGTACGACGACACCCGCGCCGAGCAGGCCCGCACCGCACTGCGCACTCTCGCCCAACGCCTCGACGCCCTTGAGGAGTTGACGGGACGCTCCATCCGGGTGGGCCTGGAACCCGAACCGGGCTGCGTCGTCGAGACCACCCACGACGCCATCGCCCCGCTCACCGCGATCGGCCACGAGCGCATCGGGATCTGCGTCGACACCTGCCACCTCGCCACCTCCTTCGAGGACCCGCACACCGCCCTGGACGCCCTCACCGCGGCCGGCGTCCCCGTCGTCAAGTCCCAGCTGTCCGCCGCCCTGCACGCCGAGCAGCCCCATCTGCCCGAGGTCCGCGAGGCCCTCGCCGCCTTCGACGAGCCCCGCTTCCTCCACCAGACCCGTACGGTCACCGCCGCAGGCCTGCACGGCACCGACGACCTCGGCACCGCCCTCGGCGGCGACGTCCTGCCGGACTCCGCCCCCTGGCGCGCCCACTTCCACGTCCCCCTGCACGCGGCGCCCGCCGAACCCCTCACCTCCACCCTCCCGGTCCTCAAGGCCGCCCTCACACGGCTCGTCGGCGGCCCGCGGCCGCTCACCCGCCACCTGGAGGTCGAGACCTACACCTGGCAGGCGCTCCCGCCCGAACTGCGCCCCCGCGACCGCGGCCGCCTCGCCGACGGCATCGCCGCCGAACTCGCCCTCGCCCGCGACCTGCTGACCGACCTCGGCCTGAAGGAACTGCCATGACCCGGCCCCAGGGACCGACACCCCTGCTCGTCCTGGACGTCGTCGGTCTCACCCCGCGCATCCTCGACCACATGCCCCACCTCAGGACGCTCGGCCAGTCGGGCTCGCGCGCCGCGCTCGGCACCGTCCTGCCCGCCGTCACCTGCGCCGCGCAATCCACCTTCCTCACCGGCACCATGCCCGCCGAGCACGGAATCGTCGGCAACGGCTGGTACTTCCGCGAACTCGGCGACGTCCTGCTGTGGCGGCAGCACAACGGCCTCGTCGCCGGCGACAAGCTGTGGGACGCGGCCCGCCGTGCCCACCCCGGCTACACGGTCGCCAACATCTGCTGGTGGTACGCCATGGGCGCCGACACCGACATCACCGTCACCCCGCGACCCGTCTACTACGCCGACGGCCGCAAGGAGCCCGACTGCTACACCCGGCCCCCGGCCCTGCACGACGAACTCACCGAGAAACTCGGCACGTTCCCCCTGTTCCACTTCTGGGGCCCCGGCGCCGACCTCGTCTCCAGCCAGTGGATCATCGACGCCACCCGCCACATCCTGCGCACCCGCCGACCCGACCTGGCGCTCTGCTACCTGCCCCACCTCGACTACGACCTGCAGCGCTACGGCCCCGACGACCCGCGCTCCCTGCAAGCGGCGGCCGACCTCGACGCGGCCATGGCCCCGCTCCTGGACGACGCCCGCGCCGAGGGCCGTACCGTCGTCGTGCTGTCCGAGTACGGCATCACCCGCGCCGACCGGCCCGTCGACATCAACCGCGCCCTGCGCCGGGCCGGCCTGCTCGAAGTGCACACCCAGGACGGCATGGAGTACCTCGACCCGATGGCCTCCCGCGCCTTCGCCGTCGCCGACCACCAGATCGCCCACGTATACGTGCGCCGCCCCGAGGACCTGGACGCCACCCGGGCCGCCCTCGACGGACTGCCCGGCATCGAGAAACTCCTCGACGACGAGGGCAAGAAGGCCCACCACCTCGACCACCCGCGCTCCGGCGAACTCGTCGCCGTCGCCGAGCCGGACGCCTGGTTCACGTACTACTACTGGCTCGACGACGAGCGCGCGCCCGACTTCGCGCAGCTCGTCGAGATCCACCGCAAACCCGGTTACGACCCGGTCGAGCTCTTCATGGATCCGCACGACCCCTATGTGAAGGTCAAGGCCGCGACCGCCGTGGCCCGCAAGAAGCTCGGCCTGCGCTACCGCATGGCGGTCGTGCCACTCGACGCCTCACCCATCCGCGGCAGCCACGGCCGCCTGCCCGCGAGCGACGACGACGGTCCGCTCCTCCTGTGCTCCACCCCCCGCGCCGTCGGCGACCGCATCGCGGCCACCGACGTGAAGTCCCTCCTGCTCCACCTCGCCGGTCTCGGCCACGCAGACCCCAAGCCCGAAGAGAGGCACCCGTGAACGACATCCAAGCCACCGACCACGGCACCGACGAACAGCTGCGCCGCAGCCTGGGCATCGGCCGCCGCAGCTTCCTCAGCACCTGCACCGCCGTCGCGGCCGGGGCACTCGCCGCACCCGTCCTCGGCGCGGCCCCCGTGCTGGCGGCCCCCGCCGAGTCGAACGGCAAGGCCAAGGGCCACCTGCTCGTCCCCGAGGACAAGCGCGGCATCATCCTCTACACCGTGCGCGACGCCACCGGCCGCGACCCGTACTCCACCAGCCTGCCCTCAGGCTTCCGCGCCGTGTTCGAGCAACTGGCCCGGTTCGGCTACCGGCAGGTGGAGTTCGCGGGCTACGGCCAGCACGCCAACGCCCCCGGCGGCGCCAACCTGGAGAACGTCGAGGGCGCCCGGCTGCTGCGCCGCTGGCTGGACGAGTACGGGCTGCGGGCGCAGGGCAACCACGGCTTCATCCCGGGCTCCTGGCCGCTGACCACCGGTGACCTGGACACCTTCAAGAAGCACCTGGAGATCGCCAACATCCTCGGCATGCAGCACGTGGGCACCGGCAACGACCCCACCGGCAGCAACTACAAGGCCGACTGGGACGCCGCGGCGGAGAAGTGGCACGCCCTCGGCGAGATCGCCCGCCGCGCCGGGCTCAAGCTCTACACCCACAACCACGACGCCGCCTACGGCTTCCTGCTCGACGGCGGCCCGCTCGACGCGCAGGGCCGCCCGACCCGCAGCTCCGGCATCCGCAAGCTGGAGTACTTCCTGTCCATCACCGACCCGAAGCTGATCTGGCTGGAGATGGACATCTTCTGGGCGCACGTGGCCCAGTACAAGTTCCGCACCTACACCGACCACGACGGGGCCACCCGGCAGAACATCTTCGACCCGGCCGGGCTGGTCACCCGCCACAACAAGCGCTACCCGCTGTTCCACGCCAAGGACGGCGTCATCAACAACACCAGCGGACAGGGCTACGACATGGTCCCGTTCGGCACCGGCGTCATCGACTACACCACCTTCTTCACCCGGGTCGGCGACCCGAACTACCACCACCCGATGGTCGAGCAGGACAACGCCCCGAGCTCCACCGACCCGGCTCAGTCGCTGGAACACGCACGGATCGGCTACCGGAACATGGCCGCGCTGCGCCGCAAGTAACGAACGGAAAGGGGCCCTCCCCGCGACCGCGGGGAGGGCCCCTCCCGAGGGTGGATACGCAGGTGAAACGCACTCCGAAAGCTTGGTATTGTTATCCATGTCGCCGCGGGGAACACCCCCGGTCAGGCGGCAGACACCCGGTCCGGGTGGCGGAATGGCAGACGCGCTAGCTTGAGGTGCTAGTGCCCTTTATCGGGCGTGGGGGTTCAAGTCCCCCCTCGGACACTCTCTGTAACGATGAACGAGGACCACGACCTTACGGTCGCGGTCCTCGTCGCGTTGTCGGTGCCGGCGCGGTGCGTCCGGCGCGGGTTCAGTCGCGGATGGCGTCCAGGGCCATCAGTGCCACCTCCAGCGAGACACAGACGTCCTCGGAGTCCAGGTCGACGTCGAGGATGCGGCCGATGCGGGTGAGGCTCTCGTACATCCAGGCGCGTGAGACATGGGCCGCCTCGGCCGCGGCGGTCTTGTTCCGGCCGGATTCCAGGTAGGCATGCAGCAGCGGCACCAGCGACGTGCCGTTCTTCTCGTCGTACACCAGCAGTGGCCGCAGTTCGCGTTCCGCGAAGGTCTGCAGTCGCGCGTCGTCGCGCAGGAGCTGGAGGAGGCCGCGCAGTCGCAGATCCGGGAGGCGGTAGTACAGCCGCCGGTCCGGCAGCCGGGTTGCGGCGTCGGCGACCTGGAGCGTGCTCAGGAGGGCGCGCCGTACCTCGGAGACGGAGGAGACGTAGTCGCCCACGGCCATGATGTAACGATTCTGCGGGATGCCTTGGTGGACCCTGGCCGCGAGCCGTTCGATCGTCGTCGTGGGGTCCTCGCGGGGCCCGAGCGAGACCAGTACGCCGATCACGGTCTCCTCGACCGGGCCGACCAGCGCCAGCAGACCGAGCTCGCGGACCGCGTCGGTGGCCACCTGGGCGGTGGTGCGCAGGACGGACTGCCGGTCGAACGCGTTGTCGGGCAGGGTCTCGCGGGTACGCAGGACCATCGGAAGGAGACGGCGGCCGTCGAGCGGCACACCGATGGCCCGCGCCTCCAGGGCGATCTCCGCGCTCGTCCGCTGGGGCGACAGCAGGCCGGACAGCAGGGTGCGGTGAGTGTGCAGGGCCAGGGTCTCCTGGTCGCGGGCGACCAGCCGGCCCAGGGCGAGCGTGGAGGCAGCCCGCTCGATGAGCATCGTCAGGCGGGGCGAGACGCCCGGCACCGACATCAGGACGAGCCGGCCCCAGTCCTCGCCGCGTGCGCCCACGGTGCTCACCAGCCAGCCGCTGTGCTGGTCGTAGGCGGTGCGGGTGGTGGCCTGGACGCTACGGGACCGGGCTTCCCACTGGCTGAGCACCTCCTGTGCGGGAAGTCCGGCGGTGTTGAAGGCGAGCACCTGGTGGGAGAGGTTCTCCAGGACGGCCGGACGGCCGGACATCCGGGCCGCCTGCCGCAGCACGTCCCCCGGTCCGGCCCCCTCGACGGCGAGTTCGTTGAAGGTCTGGTGGATGCGTTCGGACGCCTGCAACTCCTCGATCCGGTTCTCGAGGATCCTGCGGTGCACATCCTCGGTGATCTCGACGAACCGGGTGGTACGCAGCAGGACGACCAGTGGCAGGCCGCGCCGCTCGGCGGCGGCCCGCATCTCCTCGGGCAGCGCGTCGTGGAACCGCGGCCCGAGGCCCACCACCACCCCGGCGGCCCCGACATCGGCGAGGTCGTCGATGAAGCGGGCCAGGGACGCGTGGCCGGAAGGCAGCGCGATGCCGGTCGTGAGGATCAGTTCGCCGCCGCGCAGCATCGGCGCGATCGTCGGCAACTCGCTGACATGCACCCAGCGCACGGGTGCGGTCAGTCCGTCCGCACCCGCCACGACCTCGGGCCGTCCCTCCCGCAGCGAGGGGAACTCCAGCACCTGGGCCAGGGTGGGCAGCCCCCCGGCGGCGGGGAGGCCGCCGCCCGGACCGCCGTCGGGGCTTTCCCGGGGCTCGGCTCGGTGGTGTGCTTCCTCTCCTGTGTCGGCCATGCCCCTGGCACCCCTTCTCGGTGTTCTTATCCCGGGTTGTTCCGCCAATTGTCCACGAGGGTCCAGAGCACCCGGGCGCCGAGGTCCAGGTCAGCGAGCGGGACGTACTCGTCGGCGGTGTGGGCCTGGTCGGTCGCGCCCGGTCCGAAGACGGTGCACGAGGTGCTGCCGGTGAGCGCCGCCACCATGGAGGCGTCGGTGTACGCCTCGTGTCCGTCGGCCCCTCCGACCGGCACCGGGTGGCCGGTGTGCTCCCGGTAGGCGGCTCTTATGCCCCGCACGATCCGTGAGTCGTCGGCAGCGCGGACCGGTGGGCGCTCGGCGCCGAGCGGATCGATCTCGTACCGTGCTCCCGGGTGCTCCTCGATCACGGCCGCGGCGACCCGCTCGACCAGCTCCACGGCGTGCGCGGGGGTCATCGGGGGGACGATCCGGATGTCCAGGCCGGCCTCGCACACCGGGGGGACGACGTTCGTCGCCACCCCTCCACGCACGGTGCCGCAGGTGAAGCGCGGCCGGCCGAGCAGGGGATCCTCGTAGGGCAGTGCGGCGAAGACCGTCTTCAGCCGGTCCACGATCTTGGCCATCAGGTGGTTGGCGTCGATGCCGAGGTTCGCCCGGCCCGCGTGCGCCATCCGGCCGTGCACGCGCAGGGTCAGCCAGCGCAGACCCATCTGGGCGATCCGCAGGCGCATCCCGGTCGGCTCCAGGGCGAGCACCTGGTCGTCGGGGCGCAGCAGACCGCTCTCGACCAGGCGGTGCGCACCGGCCATGTCCGGGGCCTCCTCGTCCACGGTCGCCACCAGGAGGACGTCCCCGGCGGGCGGACGGCCACTCGCGGTGAGCGCGTCGAGGAGGTTGATCGACAGCGCCAGACCCGCCTTCATGTCGCAGGCGCCGCGCCCGTACAGGCGGCCGTCGGCCACGGCTCCGCCGAGCGGCGGGAAGGTCCAGCCCTCGCCCACGGGCACGGTGTCCATGTGGCTGAGCAGTACGAGCCGGGGGGCGGACCCCTCGCCGGGCACGCGGGCCACGACATTGTCGCGGCCCTCCGCCACCGGCATGCGCTCGGTGGCCACGCCCGCGTCGGTGAGCCGGTTGCCGACCCACTCGGCGCACTTGCCTTCGAGCGGTCCGGGGTTCTGGCTGTCGATGCCGATCAGGGTGCGGGTGTCGGTGAGGACGACGTCCGGAGAGATCATCGCGTTCTCCTTGGTTCGGTGCGGCGGGCGCCGAGGACCGGTGGCCGGTCGGCGACCTGGTGCCGGATGGGCGCGGGACGCTGAGCCGCGGGGGTGGGGGCCGGTGTCAGGCGGACGGATCGGCCCGGTGGTCACGGGCCGGCTGGACGGGAGCGGATCAGCCGGCCGGGGGTGGGCCGTCGACGACAAGGGTCTGGCCGCTGATCCCGGAACTGTCGGCCGATACGAGCCAGGCACAGGTCCGGGCCACCTCCGCCGGGTCGATCAGACGGCGGAACGCCGAGGCGTCCGCGAACCGGGCCAGGACCTCGGTTTCGGCCGCGTGTTCGCGCTCCGCCACCTGCGCGGCCAGCCGCCGCAGCATGGGGCTGTCCACGTTGCCGGGGCAGACCGTGTTCGCCCGTCCGCCGTATGAGGCGATCTCCGCCGCGAAGGACTGGACGAAGCCGATCAGGCCGAACTTCGAAGCGCAGTACACCGACCCGCCCGCCTCGCCGCGCAGACCGGCGGTGGAGGAGAGGAACACCGCGCCGAACGGGTGCGGGTCCGCGGCCAGCGATCGCGCCACGGCCTGCCCGGTGCGGAACGCCCCGCGCAGGTTGACCTCCATCAGCCGGTCGTACTGCGACCAGTCGGTGGTCGCCACCGGGCCCGTGTAGTTCACTCCCGCGGCGTACACGAGCCCGTCCAGCCGCTCGCCGTCGCCGGCGGCGTCCCGCAGCATCCGCTCGACCGATCCCTGATCGGTCACGTCGACCGGTCCGGCCCGGTGGCCGGAGCCGGGCAGGTCCGTCAGGGCGTCGGACGGATCGACGGTGTCCACCGCCCACACCGCGTGGCCGCGCCGCGCGACCGCCTCGCACACCGCGCGGCCCAGCGCGCCCGCCGCGCCGACGACGGCCACGACGGACCCCGGCTGCCCGGTCACGACGCCCGCCCCATGTCCCGTACGGCCTGGGCGATCGAGGCCCGGCGCGGGACGACGGCCTGTTCGAGACTCAGCGCGGCGGGCACGGGCACGTCGGGCGTGCCGTGCCGGGCGACCTGGCTCAGCGCCCGCGTCCCCAGCCGTTCGATCACCCCGGTCACGACCTCGCCGCTGAGCCCGAACCCCAGGTAGTCCTCGTCCACGACCAGGAGCCGCCCGGTCCGTGCCACCGAGGCGCACACCGTGTCCAGGTCGAGCGGGACGACGCTGCGCAGGTCGATCACCTCGACGTCGACGCCCTCGCCGGCCAACTCCTCCGCGGCGTGCAGGCTCTCGCCCACGGTGGCGCTGATGGTCACGAGCGTCAGATCCGAGCCGGGGCGGACCACCGAGGCCTGGCCGAGCGGCACCGTGTAGGACTCCTTGGGCACCTGCGCCCCATGCGTGAAGGTGCCCGCCTTCTGCAGCAGCAGGCCCTTGTGCTCGATGAACACCACCGGGTCGTCGCTGCGCACCGCCGCGGCCATCAGGCCCTTGCTGTCGTACGGCGAGGACGGCGCGACCACCTGAAGGCCGGGCAGGTGCGCGAAGGTGCCCCACAGGCACTGCGAGTGCTGCGCGGCCGAGCCGATGCAGCCGCCCGCGGTCTTGATCACCATGGGCATGCCCACCCGGCCGCCGGTCATGTACCGGATCTTCGCCGCCGCGTTGTACACCTGCTCGAGGCAGACGCCGATGAAGTCCACGAACATGATCTCGACCACCGGCCGGTAGCCCTCCATGGCCAGGCCCACGGCCGCGCCGGTGAACGCCATCTCGGAGATCGGGGTGTCCCGCACCCGGTCCCGGCCGAACGCCTTCTGCAGTCCGCGGGTGCTGCCGAAGACGCCGCCCTGCAGGCCGACGTCCTCCCCGAACACCACGACGCGGTCGTCGCGTTCCATCTCGAGGCGCAGCGACTCAGCGACGCACTGGGAGACGTTGATGTTCCGTACGTCGGTGCCGGCTCGGGCCGGCACCCCGGTCGTGGTGGTCATGCGCTCGGGCCTTTCGCGAAGACGTGGTCACGGGCAGTGGCGGGGTCGGGCATCGGGTCCGCGCGCACCGCGGCGAGGTCGGCGGCGATCCCGGCGGTCACCGCCGCCTCCGCCGCGTCGAGTTGCGCCTCGGTCGCCGCGCCGCGTTCGAGGATCCGGGCCCGGGTCAGGGGCAGCGGGTCGTGTTCCTGGCGGCGCCGGTCCTTCTCACCGGCGGGCCGGTACAGGTCGAGATCGCCCTCGAAGTGACCCCGGAACCGGTAGCAGGTGGCCTCAAGCACAGCGGGCCCGTTCCCCGCCCGCGCGTGCGCGACCGCCTCGGCGAAGGCCTCCGCGACGGCCTCGACGTCCAGGCCGTCCACCCGCTTTCCCCACGCCCCGTACGCGGCGGCCCGCTCGGCCAGCGTCGCGGTGGACGTCGACTCGGTGAACGGCACTGAGATCGCCCACTCGTTGTTCTCGATGAGCACCACCAGCGGCAGGTTCCAGGCTCCGGCCATGTTGAGGCTCTCGTGGAAACCACCGGTGTTGGCGCCGCCGTCGCCGGTCACGCCGACCGCCACCGAGTCCCGCCCCTCCATCTGCGCGGCCCAGGCGTGTCCGAGCGCGACCGGCAGCGTCGCACCGACGATGCCCGTGGTGGAGAAGCGGCGCTCCAGGTCGAACAGGTGCATATGGCCGCCGTGGCCTCCGCACAGCCCGGTCGCCCGCTCGTAGATCTCCGCCAGCATCGGCCGCGCCGGAACTCCCTTGGCCAGCGCGTGCAGATGGCTGCGGTGCGTGCTGACCAGCGCGTCGTCGTCCCGCAGCGTGCCGATGAGCCCCGCCGCCACGGCCTCCTGCCCGATCCCGGTGTGGAGTTCGCCGTGGATCTCCCGGGTGGGCACGCCTTCCAGGCACGCCTCCTCGAAGCGGCGCATGCGCACCATCTCGGTATAGCGGGCCACAAGAGTGGGTCCGTCCATGATCTTCACTCCTCGTTCCTGGTCGGGATCGTCGGACTCGTCGGCACTAGTGGCACGGCTGCTCCTCCAGTTCGACGACGGTGCGCGAGGGCGTCCAGCAGTAGGCGGCCCGGCCCTCGGCGAACTCGGTGACCTGCCCGATCAGCTCTCCGCCCGCCCTGATGAGCCCGTCGAGCGCGGCGTCGAGGTCGTCCACCAAGTGGGCCGTGTGGGCGATGCCCGGCCAGACCGGCAGCCGGGGGTCGGTACCCGCGGGCACATCCCGGAAGGACAGCAGCTCCAGCCGCACCCCGCTCACCGGGGACACGCACTGGACCAGGTCGCACCCGAGCCCCGGGATGCCGAGCAGACCGCTGATCAGATCCGTCATGCCGAGGGCCTCGAAGGCCACTTCGAAGCCCAGCACACGCCGGTGGAAGTCGACCGCCGCGCCCAGGTCCGGCACGACCACACCGCTGTGATGCCAGGCCCAGGTCCCGGCCGTGCCCGCGTGGGCCGGCCGGGGACGGGCGGCGGTGTAGGCCCGCCAGTCCCCGTACGGGGAGATGTCGAGGTGGCGTCCCTCGGCCAGTTCCCGCGGATAGAGGATGCCGTCCAGGGTGCGGCCGTCCGTCAGTTCGACCGGTCCCCGGTGGAGGCCCGGGGGCTCCCCGGCCTCCACGCGGCGCAGCACATCGGCCGGGACCCGGTAGACCTCGCCGGCCACCGAGACGCCATGCTCGCCGTCCTCCTCCGGGGACAGCCGGTACATACCGGGATGCACATCGCCGATGGAGTGCAGCCGGTACCGGGGCACGGTGCGGGCCTCACCGAGGAATTCGGCGCCCGCGAGGTTGACGTGCAGCGCGAGCCCGCGCATCAGGGTTCCGTTGACGAACAGGTCGGTCGTCGGTTCGGTCGTCGGTTCGTTGTCCACGAGGTTCTTCTCCTGGAGGTCGTCGGCTAGCGGGCCATGGCGTACGCGCTGCGCCGGGGGTCGGCGCCCGCCGCGAGGACCCGGGGCCCGTCCGGGGGAGGCGGCACGAGATCGCCCACGGTCTGCACCGATCCGGCGTCGAACTCGTACGCGGGCCACGCCCGCACGTGGTGGCCGCGGGCGGTGAGGCCGTCCCGTACGGCCTGCGGGATCCGGTCCTCGACCAGCAACAGCCCGTCGCCGGACGGGTGCGGGTGGAAGCCGCCGGGATAGCTGGAGCCGAAGACCCGTGGCGCCTCGACGGCCTGCTGGGCGGTCATCCCGAAGACCGTCTGGTTCAGATACGCCTGGAGCATCGCCTGCACGATGACGTCGCCGCCCGGACAGCCCATCGCGGTGACCGCCGGTTCCCCGCCCGTGTCCCGCAGGGCGATCAGCGCGGCCGGCGTCACACAGGGGCGCTTGCCCGGGGCGATCACATTCGGATGACCCGCGACCAGGCGGCTCTGCACGCCGCGCGGGGAGCACAGGATGCCGAGGCCGGGAATGACCGGGGCGCCGTCGAGCGTGTCGCTGGGGGACGTGGCGAACGCGGTGCCCTCGCCGTCCATGACCACGACCGCCGTGGTGCTGCCGAGTCGCGGCCTGCCGTCGGCCAGCGTCGGCAGGTTGGGGAGCGCCCGGTGTCCGATCCTGGCCCGCAGGGCGTCCAGATGGCCGGGGGCGAGCAGTGCCCGCGGGTCCACCGGGGTGTGCCGGGGGTCCCCGAAGGCCCGCTCACGTTCGGAGAAGGCGAGCTTGAGGGCCTCGGTGACCAGGTGCAGGTACTCCTCGCCGTTGTGCCCGACGGCCGGGAGGCCGCAGCGGTCCAGAATGCCGAGCGCCTGGGCGACGATCAGGCCCTGGCTCCAGGACGGGGTGACGTGCACGGTGCGGTCCCCGAAACGCACGGACGGCGCGACGGCGACTTCCGCGGAGAAGCCGGCGAGGTCCTCCGTCTCCAGGAACCCGCCGGCCGCCCGTACGAACTCGGCGATCCGGACGGCCGGTTCGCCCCGGTAGAACGCGTCGTGCGCGGCCGTCAGCCCGCCGCGCCGGTCCGCCCCGGCCCGCAGCGCCGCCCCCTCGGCGTCGGCCAGCGAACGCAGCAGCGCGGCGAGGTCCCGCTGGACCAGCCGTTCGCCCGGCCGGGGGGTCCGCCCGAGCGGGCAGTACACCTCCCGGCTGGACTCCCAGGCCGCGAATCCCCGGCCCATCACGGCCAGGCTGCTCGCGGTGCGCACATCGACGGGGAAGCCCTCTTCGGCCAGCGCGATGGCGGGAGCGGCGGCCTCGGCGAAGCCGATCGTGCCGAAGTCGCGCAGCGCCGTGATCCAGCCGGAGGGGGCACCGGGCACGATCGACGGGGCCCCGCCCAGCGGAAGCGCCCCGCCGTGCCGGGCGAGCATGGCGTCAAGCGTCGCCTCCCGGCCCCACACCCCGACCCCCGCGACGCTGTGCACCGTGTCCGAGCCCGCCGGGCGGATCAGGATGGGGGCGATACCGCCGAAGTTCGCCATGTCGACCTGGACCACATTGGAGGCCAGCCCGGCTGCGACGCCGGCGTCCACCGCGTTGCCGCCACGGCTGAGCACCTCCGCCGCGACCTGGCTGACCAGGGGATGACCCCCGACGACCGCCCAGCGTTCACCGAGCAGTGTGGGGCGCATCGACTCGGCGCCGGGGAAGGCGCCGGGCACGATGCCGCCGCCCATGCCCGCGCCCTGCTCCGCCCCGGCGCCCACGGGTTCGAATCCCTGTGCGATGGTCATCGCGTTCTCCTTCCGTGCTGTCTCGTGCTGTGCTCTGACGGATCGGCGCGGCCGGCTCGTGCCGGTGTCCTCCGGCGGACCGCCGGGGTCCGCTTCAGCCCGGGTACGGCGGGACCGGAAGCCCGCACACGCCGACATCCGCCGCGAACACCGCTCCCGCGTCGGGTTCGGCGGCCAGCCACCGGCCCTCCATCTCGACCCGGCCGGTGGTGACGTACAGCCGGTCGAGCCCGGGACCGCCGAACGCGCAACTGGTCACCTGGCGTACCGGCAGCGGCAGTGTCGCGTCATGGCGCGCGCCGGCGTCGTACCTGCGGATCTGGCCGCCCCGCCAGAGCGCCACCCACACCCCGCCCTCGGCGTCCACGGCGAGCCCGTCCGGCACCCCGGCCTCGTCCTCGACGCTCACCCAGGGGCGGCGGTCGCGGGCCTCGCCCGTGGCCGGGTCGAAGTCGAGTACGTCGATGCGCCGGGTCGCGCTGTCCACGAAGTACATCCGGCTGCCGTCCGGTGACCAGCCGAGCCCGTTGGCCACGCTGGTGCGGTGCAGAACCCGCTCCGGAGCCGGGGAGCCCGGCGCCAGCCGGTGGAGGGCGCCGCGCCCGGGGAGCATTTCCGCGTCGAGGGTGCCGAACCACAGGCGGCCCGCCGGGTCCACCCCGGCGTCGCCCAGACGGTTGCTCCCGGGCTCGCCCGGCACGGTGATCGTCCGCTCGACCTCGCCGTGGGCGTCGAGCAGCAGCACGCCGTGGCGTGCGGCCACGGCCAGGCCACCCCCGGCTCTGGGCAGCACGGCGCTCACGGCGTGCCCGAACTTCCGGTGCGAGACCTCGCCGGTCGCGGGCGCGTACCGGTAGAGCCGGCCACGCAGGATGTCGACCCAGAGCAGCTCTCCCCTGGCGCTGTCCCAGGCGGGCCCTTCGCCGAGCTGGTCGCGGGTGCGCAGGACGGGTTCCGCCGGCGCGGGCAGCACGCGGATCATGGCTCCGTCCTCGCGAGCAGGCCGCGCAGCGGCTCCTCGTACGCGGTCAGGGCGTCCAGCCGGCGCGTCCGCGCCTCCCGGTCCGACTGCAGGACCGCCCGCAGCCGGGCCAGCGCGGCGTCGGCGGCGGGGCGTCCGTGCACCTCTCCTGCCGCCACCAGCGGGCGGCCGGAGCGGAACACGTCGGTGACGTCGGTCGTTTCCGCGCCGCACACGATCCGCTCCACGAGGCCCGGGTCGGCCTTCGCGCCCGTGTCTCCGGTCGCGACGCAGATCAGGTCGGCGCGGAAGCCGGGGGCGATCCGGCCGAGCCGCCCGCCGTGCCCGGTCGCGGCGGCCCCTCCCTCGGTGGCCATGGCCAGCACCTCGTGCGGGGTCAGCGGGCCGCCCGTGCGCTCGGCGGCGGCCAGCGCGGCACGCATCTCCGCGAACATGTCCGGTGCCGCCGTGTGCTGGCTGTCCATCCCCAGCGCCACGTTCACCCCGGCGTCCAGCCAGGACCGCACCGGGGCGTCGCCGGAGCCGAGCCGCGCGTTCGAGACCGGGCAGTGCACGAGCGCGGCACCGCGCCGCGCCAGCAGCGCGATCTCGGGGCCGGTCAGCCAGACACCGTGCGCGGCGGAGAGCCCCGGACCCAGCAGCCCGTGACGGTCGAGCCTGCTCACCGGATCGCCGCCGTCGCCGTCATCGAGCCAGGTGCGCTGGTGGCGGCTCTCCAACAGGTGGGTGTGGAGCCGCATTCCGCCGCCGGCGCACCGAAGCAGCGCGTCCAGCGCCTCGTCGGAGCACCACTGCGGCGCCACCGGTGCCACCCCGACGCGCACTCCGGGGCACGAGGGGGCCAGCGAGGCCGCCAGGGCCGGAAGGTCCCCCGGAGGGAGGCCCCGTGCGGGCGCGGCCAGTGACCGCGGTTCCCGCGCCGGTCCGGGCCACGCCGCCGGCAGCGGCTCGGGCAGGAACTCGGCCCGGTCGGTGATCCCGACCGCGAGTTCGGCCCGCAGCCCGGCCTCGGTCAGCGCGGAGGCGACCGCGCGCACCCCGGCCGCGTAGGCGTCCGCCTCGGCGAAGGTGTGGTGGATCGCCTGCACGGTCGTCACGCCGGTGGCCACCAGAGCCACGGCCGCCGCCAACGTGTCGTCGTACGGGTCGAGCGCGGTGGTTCCGGTGAGCCGTACGACCCAGGTCTCCAGGTCGGTGTCGGCCACGCCCTGTTCGCCGAGCGGCAGGGCACGCAGGTGCGAGTGCGCGTCGGTGAAGGCCGGGAGCACCACGCCGTCGAGCCCGGTCGTGCGGTCGGCGGGTGCGGCGTCGGCCAGTTCGGCGAACGGGGCTACGGCCACCACCGTGCCGTTCTCGACGAGGACACCGGCATCCCGGAGCGGGACGGCCCGCGCGTGGGTCACCAGGGTCCGGCAGCGCAGCAGCAGTGGGCCGGCGGGAGGAAGGAAGGGAGTCATCGCCGCTCCGCCCAGGGCAGCAGCAGCCGCTCGGCCAGCGTGACCAGGGAGAACAGCAGCCCGGCGACGACCGACGAGGCGAGGATCGCCGCCCACATGGTCGCTGTCTCCAGGGACAGCGCCGCGGTGATCACGAGCTTGCCGAGTCCCTGGCCGCCGATGATCCACTCGGCGGTCATCACGCCGAGCACGGCCGAAGGGGCCGCGATCCGCATCGCGTCGAAGAAGCTCGGCATGGCCGCGGGCAGTCTCACCCGGCGGTAGACGGTGACCGGGCGGCAGTTGAGCACATGCATCAGCTCCAGCGCCTCCCGCTCGACCGAACGCAGCCCGAGGAGCACATTGATCAGGGTGGGGAAGAACACGATGAGCGCGGCCACCACGACGGTGAGCGTCGCGCCCCGGCCGAACGCCAGGGTGATGAACGGCGCCAGTGCCACCACCGGGATCGCCCGCAGGGTGAGCGCGAGCGGGTACAGCACGGAGGCGAGGACCGGCGACGCCGAGATGAGCAGCGCCAGCGCGAAACCGGCCGCGTTGCCCGCGGCGAAGCCGCCCAGGACCGCGAGCACGGTGGACTTCACGGCCTCCAGCACCGCGCCCCAGTCGGCGGCGGTGACGATCTCACTGGGCGCGGGCAGGGCGTACGACGGCGTACCGGTCACCCGCACCCCGGTCTCCCACACCGCGAGCGCCGCCGCCAGCACCGCGGCGGAGGTGACCGGGCCGCGCCATCCGGGCAGGGACCATCCCCGGCGCCTCCCCGTACCCACGGCATCCGCCCGGCCGCCCGCCCTGACGTCGCCCGCAGAGCCGGCGGCTTCACCGGGGGAGGGGGCGCTGCCCGGCTGGAACGGTGTCTGCATCCTCATCAGCGGCGCTCGCTTCCCGCGTCGACCGACGCATGCCACGGGGTGGCGATCCGGGCCACCCATCCGAACGCCGCCGCCAGCAGGCCTGTGATGGCGCTGGACAGCACCAGGGCCGCCCACAGTTGGGGCATCTGATAGCCGAACATCGCGTACAGCAGGGCCAGTCCGAGACCCTGGTCGGCGCCCACCCACTCGGCGATCATCGCCGCGATGAACGCCGCCGGAGCGGCGATCTTCAGGGAGGCGGCGAAGGCCGGGAGCGCGTACGGCAGCCGCAGGAAGCGCAGCGAGCCCGCCCAGCCCGTGTTCAGCACCTCGCCGAGCTCCCGCACCCGGCGGTCGGTCGAGCGCAGCGCGCCCGTGAGGTTGACCAGTACCGGGAAGAACGCGGCCAGCAGCGCCACCGCGGCCTTGGAGGTGAAGCCGAGGCCGAGCCAGGCGACGAGCGCGGGCGCGAGCGCCACCACCGGGATGCTGTAGATCATCAGGGAGAGGCGGTACACACCGTCCCCGATCAGCGGCAACCGGTCCATGACCAGGGCCAGCACCACGGCGAGAGCCACTCCGCCGATGAATCCGGCCGCGGCCTCACCGACGGTGGTCAGCGTGTTGCTCCAGTAGGCGGTCCGGCCGTCCCACAGCACACCGAGGATCCGTGACGGGGGCGGCAGCACCCCGCCGGGGCGGTACTGGGCCCGGCCGTAGAGCTCCCAGGCGGCGAGGAGCGCGCAGTAGACGGCGGCGGCGATCAGGGCCGAGGTGCGGCGGTTCAGCGGCTGCCGCCCGAGGGTGCCCGAGGCCGCTGCGTTCCGGCTCACGGTTCGATCTCCCGGTACACCTCGGTCAGCAGGTCGGTGAGCCGCTGCTCGTACGCCGCGAACTCCGGGAGCAGCATCGTCTCCGCCGTGCGCGGGCGCGGCAGGTCGATCTCCAGTTCGGCGATGATCCGGCCCGGTCCGCGGCCCAGGACGAACACCTGGTCGGAGAGGAAGACGGCCTCGGACACGTTGTGCGTGACCAGGATCGCGGTCGTGCCGGTCTCCAGCCAGATCCGCTGCAGCTCGTCGTTCATCTGCCGGCGCCGGATCTCGTCCAGACCGTTGAACGGCTCGTCGAGGAAGAGCAGTCGCGGACGCAGGATCAACGCGCGGGCGATGGCCACCCGCCGGGCCATACCGCCGGACAGCTTCGCCGGCAGCGCCTTCTCGAAGCCTTCCAGGCCGACCAGGCGCAGCAGGTCGCGGGCCTGCGCGCGGCGTTCGTCCTTCGGCACTCCGGCGACCTGCAACGGCAGTTCGACGTTGGCCAGCGCGCTGCGCCAGGGGAGCAGCACCGGGTCCTGGAAGACGAAGCCGAACTCCGCCGCCCTACGGGCCTGCGTGGGGGTCCGGCCGAACACCTCGACGGTGCCGGTGGTCGGCTGGACGACGTCGGCGAGGATCCGCAGCAGGGTCGACTTGCCGCATCCCGACGGGCCGATGAGCGTGGAGAAGCCGCCCTCGCGGATGGTCAGGTCGATGCCTTCCAGCGCGGTGAAGGGCGAGCCCCCGACGTCGAACCGCTTGCCGATGCCCTCGGCGCGTACCACCGCGCCGCTGCCGCCTTCCGCCGCCCCTGCCGCTGTTTTCGCGGCTGCGAGGGTCGGACCGGTGTCCCGGCCCGCGGCCCTCACGCCCGTACTCCGTCGTCCGCGGCGATACCGGCGCCGGCCGCGCCGGGGCCGCCGTCCAGGCCCAGAAGGCGGGCGAGGTTGGCGCCCTCGACCAGGGCGCGGTCGGCCTCGTCCGGGACGGCCCGGGCGATCTTGGCCCGTTCCAGGTCGAAGTGGCTGCCCGGCCAGTCGGTGCCCATCACCAGACGGGAGGCCCCGAGCCGCCCGTAGGCCATCTGCACCTCGATGAGCTGGGTGCCGGACGTCTCCAGATAGATGTGCTCATTGCGTTCGGCGACCAGGATCGCCTCGTTGACGTTCCAGATCGTGCCCATGTGAGCGATCATCAGGGGCACTTCGGGGAAGCCCTTGGAGATCTCCTCGATGGACAGCGGCGCGCAGAACGGGTCGTCCAGCGCGTTCACCAGGATCATCAGTCCGGCCTCGCGGGCGGCCGCGAATATCGGGTCGAGCAGTCCGTGGTCGGCGAAGTGGTAGCCGTGCATGGTGGGGTGGAGCTTGAGCCCCTTGAGCCCGTGCTCCTGCCCGCACTTCAGGACGGTTTCGACCGCGTCCGGCCGCCGGGGGTCCACCTGGCCGAAGCCGACGATCCGGTCCGGGTGCCGGGCGACCGTCCTGGCGATGAAGTCGTTGTCGATCATCTGGCCGAGGGAGCACCCCACGGCCATGTCGACGCCCGCCGCGTCCATCGACGCGATCATGTTCTCGGGGGTGTAGGACTCGGCCGTGAGGTAGTCCGAAGTCCCCCCGGCCTGCCACACGTTGTTGTACGCGTCGATGATCACGGGTGTTTCACTCCGCTTCGATTGGTTGTCGGGTACCGGCCGGCCCGCCAGGACGCCGCGGGCCGGGCCGGGCGAGCCGGGTACGGCCGGACGGGGTCGGGCTCAGGCCAGCAGGGAGGTACGCCCGCCGTAGGCGGCTTCGAGGACGGAGGTGTCCACCACGTCCGCGGCCTTCAGCTTCTTGCCGATCGTGCCGACGTCGGCCAGTTGGTCGATGATCTTCTGCATCTTGGCCGGATCGACCTGGAGCACACCCTTGGGCGAGGTGATGAGGGTCTTCTGGAACCTGGCGGTGGCGGCCTCCTCCTCCGGCTTGAGGCCGCTGGTGTTCCACTTGGTCGCCACGAGCCGCCCGATCTCGTCGGGGTGGGCGTTCATGTATTCGTAGCCCTTGATCGTCGCGCGGAGGAACCGCACCAGCTCGTCGTGCTGCTTCTCCAGGTGGTCCCGGGTCGTGATCAGCACGTTTCCGTAGCTGGGGACGCCGAGGTCCTCCAGGTACAGCACATGGACGTCGACGCCCTGCCGCTTGAGCGCCACCGCCTGGGAGGTGGCGTAGCCGGAGTAGCCGGACGCCTGCCCGGTGGTGAGCTGGGTCGGGTCGGTCCCGGCGGGTATGAACCGGACGTCCTTGACGCCGGCCTTCTTCACCAGCGACTCGAACTGCTGCCGTGACGCCTCGGTGACCGCGATCGTTCGGCCGGCGAAGTCCTCGATCGACTTGATCGGGTCGTCCGCCTTGCTGATGATCGAGAAGGGCGAGGTCTGGAAGATCGCGCCGTAGATCACGAGGGGCTGGCCCTTGGCGATGGCCACGAGCACATTGGTGTTGTCGTCGTCTCCGGTGAAGGACCTGCCGGAGGCCACCTGCTGCCAGGCCAGGATGTTGGGGCCGCCGGCGGTGAACGACGTACTGATCTTCTCCGCCTTGTAGTACCCCTTCGCCTCCGCGGCGTAGAACCCGCCGAACTGGGTGAGTTTCAGCCAGCCGAGCTGGTCGTCGATCTTCAACAGCCCGTCGGCGGACGTCCCGCCGGAAGAGCTGCCCGAGCAGGCCGTCAGCAGTCCGCCGGCGGCCATCACGCCGGCGCCTGCCCCGAACAGCCTGAGAACGTCACGGCGCGCGGGGGCTCCGGGAAATGCGCGTGCTGGGTCCATCCGAATCCTCCACGGGGCGTCAACGAACAATGCGGCAAGGCCAGGGATCGGTGCAGGTCAGACGGAAGACTTCCGCTGTTCCGTGACGTCATCCTGGCGAACGCCCGGGTGGTCCTCAATGAACAGAATGTCTGCTGATGAAGGGATCACTCAACGAACCGTCCACGCCGCGAAGCGCCCGCGTCCATGGCTGAAAACATCGGGAACCCGGAGGGGTACCGCCCACACGGATCGAGGGCCGCGACCATGAGGTCGCGGCCCTCGCCCCAACTGCTGTGAGCCAGTGCTCGTATGCCTGGTGGCAGGGATCGCGTCAGCACTCGATGACGTTGACGGCGAGGCCGCCGCGGGCGGTCTCCTTGTACTTGGACTTCATGTCGCGGCCGGTGTCCCGCATGGTCCTGATCGCCTTGTCCAGACTGACCTTGTGGGTGCCGTCGCCGGCCAGGGCCAGCCGTGCCGCGTTGATGGCCTTGACGCTCGCGACGGCGTTCCGTTCGATGCAGGGGATCTGCACCAGACCGCCCACCGGGTCGCAGGTGAGGCCCAGGTTGTGCTCGATGCCGACCTCGGCCGCGTTCTCCACCTGTGCGGGGCTGCCGCCGAGGACTTCGCACAGCGCCCCGGCGGCCATCGCGCAGGCCGATCCGACCTCGCCCTGGCAGCCGACCTCCGCGCCGGAGATGGACGCGTTCTCCTTGAACAGGATGCCGATGGCGGCGGCGGTCAGCAGGAAGCGGACGACGCCGTCGTCGTCGGCGCCGGGCACGAAGCGCGCGTAGTAGTGGAGGACGGCGGGCACGATCCCGGCCGCCCCGTTGGTGGGGGCGGTCACGATACGGCCGCCGGAGGCGTTCTCCTCGTTGACGGCGAGGGCGAACAGGTTGACCCAGTCCATGCCCCGCAACGGGTCCGTGCTGTCGTGGCCGGCGGCGTTCAGCTCGCGGTGGAGCGCCGGCGCGCGCCGGGGGACCTTCAGGCCGCCCGGCAGCACGCCCTCGCGCCGGCAGCCGCGGTCGACGCACGCCCGCATGACCGCCCACAGGTCGAGCAGTCCGGCGCGCACCTCGGCCTCGGGCCGCCACGCCTGCTCGTTGGCGAGCATCACCTCGCTGATCGTCAGGTTCTCGCGGGCGCAGATGCCGAGCAGTTCGGTACCCGAGCGGAACGGGAACCGCACGGGCGTGGTGTCCGCGACGACGCGGTCGGCGCCGGTGGCCTCCTCGTCGACGACGAAGCCTCCGCCGACGGAGTAGTAGGTGCGGGCGGCCAGTTCCCGCCCGTCCGCCGCCAGGGCCCGGAACGTCATGCCGTTGGGGTGGGCGGGCAGGGACTTGCGCCGGTGCAGCACCAGGTCCTTGTCGCTGTCGAAGCGGATCCGGTGCTTGCCGCCGAGCAGCAGGGTGCCGTCGGCACGGACCCGCGCCACCCGGTCGTCGGACCGGTCGGTGTCGACGGTGGCAGGGTCCTCGCCCTCCAGGCCGAGGACGACGGCCTTGTCGGAGCCGTGTCCCCGGCCGGTGGCGCCGAGCGAGCCGTACAGCTCCGCCCGGACGCCGACCACGTCGTCCAGCAGCCCGTCCCGCTCCAGTCCCTCGACGAAGCGCCGGGCCGCCCGCATCGGCCCCACCGTGTGGGAGGAGGAGGGGCCGATGCCGACCGAGTAGAGGTCGAAGACGCTGAGGGCCATCAGGGCACCTCGGGGCCCTGGTACTCGCTCATCGCGTCGATGAGCCAGCGGGCCAGGTAGTCGGCGAACGAGGACCGGGGGAAGAGCCGGTACGCCGTGTCACCGGTCTGCCAGAGCACCACCGGAACCGGTCCGACCTGCGTGGACACCGCACGGCCCGGCCCGAAGGAGCGCGGGTGCAGGTCCAGGACGCAGCCCTTCTCCAGGACCTGGCGGGCCGAGGGGCCGCTCAGCTCCAGCGTGGTCCGGTTCGCCGACACGTCGACGACCGAGCCCGGGTCCCCGGCGAGTGCGTCCAGCAGTTCGGCGGCGAGCACCGGCCCGTCGCCCTGGGACAGCACGAGCCACTCGTCGGGGCCGAGCCACACCGCGGTGTGCGGGCCGCTCTGCGCGGTCTGGCCGCAGTGGTCCGGCAGCGGTGCGCCGAGCACCGAGCCGATGCGGCCGGCCGCCGCGGAGGCGGGGGCGACGCGCAGGCTCACCATGGTGATGAAGGGCCACTCGGTCAGCGACACACCGCGCTCGCCGGTGACGCCGGCGGCGCGCATCCGCTCCTGAAGGTGCGTCAGCGGGCTGCGGCGCAGCGTCGCCGGTCCCGCGTCGGTCGGCTCAGCCATCTCGCTTGGTCCCTTCGGGGTCGTAGAGCACGGGTTCGGCCACCAGGACGGGCACCAGGGTGTCGCCGACGGGGGCGATCAGGGTCTCGCCGATGCGGTTGCGCCCGTCGGCGACGAGCGCGAGGGCGAACGGCCTGCCGAGCGCCTGGCTGTGGTAGCTGGAGGTGACGTGGCCGAGCATCGGCACCGGCCCGTCCTGCGGGGTGACGGGGACGTCGGGCGCGACGATCTGGGAGCCCTCCGGCAGCCGGGTGGTGCCGTCGGCGGGCAGCAGGCCGACCAGGTGTTTGCGGTCGGTGCGCGCGGTGTCGGGGCGGCTGAAGGAGCGTTTGCCGATGAAGTCCTTCTGCTTGGAGACCGCCCAGGCCATGCCCGCGTCGTGCGGGGTGACCGTCCCGTCGGTGTCCTGGCCGACGATGACGTAGCCCTTCTCGGCGCGCAGGACGTGCATGGTCTCGGTGCCGTAGGGGGTGATGCCGTACTGCTGTCCGGCCGCGTGCACCTGTTCCCAGACGGAGAGCCCGTACCACGCGGAGATGTTGATCTCGTAGGCGAGTTCGCCGGAGAAGGAGATCCGGCAGACGCGGGCGGGGACGCCGGAGACCAGGGTGGTCTCGCGGAACGTCATGAACGGGAACGCCTCGTTGGACAGGTCCAGGTCCGGGGCGAGCCGGGCGACGACGTCACGGGACTTCGGGCCGACGACGGCGATCGTGGTCCACTGCTCGGTCACCGAGGTGCAGTGCACGTCGAGTTCGGGCCACTCGGTCTGCAGCCACTCCTCCAGCCAGTCCAGTACGCCGGCCGCGCCACCGGTGGTCGTGGTCATGAAGTAGCGGCCCTCGTCCAGGCGCAGGGTCACGCCGTCGTCGAAGATCATGCCGTCCGGCTTGCACATCACGCCGTAGCGGGCGGAGCCGGGCTTGAGCTTCTTGAAGGCGTTGGTGTAGACGCGGTTGAGGAACTCCCCGGCGTCCTTGCCCCAGATCTCGATCTTGCCGAGGGTGGAGGCGTCCATGAAGGCGACGCCCTCGCGGGCCGCGCGGCACTCGCGGGCCACCGCGGCGTCCATGTCCTCCCCCTCCTGGGGGAAGTACCACGGCCGCTTCCACTGCCCGACGTCCTCGAACTCCGCGCCGTGGGCGACGTGCCAGCTGTGGATCGACGTCATGCGCTCGGGGTCGAACAGGTCGCCGCGCTCGCGTCCGGCGAGGGCGGCGAAGGCCACCGGGGCGTACGGCGCCCGGTAGGCCGTGGTGCCGATCTCGCCCGGTGAGGCGCCGTCGCCGAGGGCGGCGGCGATCACGCCGATCGCGTTGACGCCCGAGGTCTTGCCCTGGTCGTTGGCCGTGCCGAGCGAGGTGTAGCGCTTGACGTGCTCGACGCTGCGCATTCCGGCGCCGACGGACCGCCACACGTCGGCGACCGTGACATCGCGCTGCAGGTCGACGAAGTGGGTGTCCCAGGTGCCGGGACCGGAGCCGGAGCCGTCGGAGCCGTTGCCGGGCGCGGGCACCAGCCACAGCGCGCGCACCGCGGCGCGGTCGGCGGCGTCGGCGGGCGCGTCGGGCACGGGCACCGGGAACCCGGCGTCCGTCGCGGCCCGCGCACCGGCCCGCGCGCCCTCGGCGAGCGCGCCGTCGAGGGCGTAGGTCCCGCGGGCGGCGCCGACGACCTGCTGGTCGCGGACCGTGCCGTCGGGCACGAAGGCGGCCAGTCCGTCGTCCCAGCGCAGCTTGCCCTGGCGCTGGCTGTGCAGGTGCACCACCGGGCTCCAGCCGCCCGAGACGGCGAGCAGGTCGCAGTCGAACGAGACGGGTTCGCCGGTGAGTTCACCGCTGCCGTCGAGCCCCTGGACGGTGACGCCGGTGAGGCGTCTCTCGCCCGCGGTGCCGGTCACCGCGCTGCCGGTCAGGACCTTGACGCCGGTGGCCGCGGCGACCTCGGCCGCCCGCCGGGACAGCTCGGGGCGGGCATCGACGACGGCGGCGATCTCCACGCCGGCCGCGTGCAGGTCGGCCACGGTGTCGTAGGCGCTGTCGTTGGTGGTGCTCACGACGGCGCGCGAGCCGGGTGCCACGGCGTAGCGGTTGACGTAGGAGCGGACGGCGGAGGCGGGCATCACGCCGGGGCGGTCGTTGCCGGCGAACACCAGCGGTCGCTCGTGGGCGCCGGGGGCCAGGACCACCTGGCGGGCCCGGATGTGCCACAGCCGCTGGCGCGAGACGCCCTCGGCCGGGGCGGGGGCGTCGGCGCCGAGGTGATCGGTGCGCCGCTGCAGGGCCAGGACGTAGTTGTCGTCGTAGGAACCGAAGGCGGTGGTGCGGGGCAGGACGACGGTCTCGGGGGCCGCCTCCAGGGCTGCGCGGACCTCGGCCACCCACTCCAGGGCGGTCTGCCCGCCGACCGTCTCGGTGCGCCCGGACAGCAGCGAACCGCCGGGTTCGGGCTGGTCGTCGAGGAGGATCACCCGGGCGCCGGAGCCGGCCGCCGCGGCGGCGGCCGCGAGTCCGGCCGGGCCCGCGCCGACGACCAGGACGTCGGTGTGCACGTACTTCTTGTCGTAGACGGCCGGGTCCGGGGTCGGATCGAGGACGCCCATTCCGGACAGGGTCGTGGCGGACAGCCCGTCGTACAGCTCCACGGCGGTGGCGGGCAGCATGCCCTCCGAGCACGGTCCGTCGATCTGGAGCAGGGCGTTGGGCTCCTCGACGCCGGCGGAGACGATGCCGCGGGGACGGCCCCGGTAGAGAGAGGGCCCGACCTCGACGGCACCGTGGGCCAGCATCGCGGAGGCGACGGTGTCGCCGGGGTGGCCGGTCAGCTCGCGGCCGTCGACGGTGAACCGCAGCACGGTGTCGCGGTCGACGCGGCCGCCGTGCGGCAGACGGAATTCCAGGTCGGTCATCGGTTCCCTCCGGCCGGATCGGCGGGCTGGCGAAGGTCGTCGGGCCCGGGCAGTCCGGGGACCTCGGGGCGGGGCTCGTCGAGCCGGTAGACGGCGAGCACCTCGTAGCTGACGGTGTCGCGCACGACGTTGAACCAGCGGCGGCAGCCCGTGGAGTGCACCCACCGCTCGGCGAAGGGGCCCTTGGGGTTGTCCCGGTAGAAGACGTACTCGGCCCACTGTTCGTCGGTGAGGTCCCCGGCGGTCTCGGGGAAGGGAATGTGGGCCTGTCCTCCGTAGTGGTACTCGGTCTCGTCCCGAGGACCGCACCATGGGCAGTTCAGCAGCAGCACGGTGTCCTCCTCTCAGTGGGCCACGGCCGCGGCGCCGTGCTCGTCGATCAGGGCGCCCGTGGTGAAACGCTCCAGGGCGAAGGGCTTGTTCAGGGGGTGCGGCTCGCCGGTGGCGATGGTGTGGGCGAAGGTCCAGCCGGCGGCCGGGGTGGCCTTGAAACCACCGGTGCCCCAGCCGCAGTTGACGAAGAGGTTCTCCACCGGCGTGGTGCCGATGACCGGGGACGCGTCCGGGGTGACGTCGACGATGCCGCCCCAGGTCCGCAGCACGTGCGCGCGGGCGAAGACGGGGAACAGCTCCACCGCGGCGGCCATCTGGTGCTCGATCACATGGAACGAGCCGCGCTGGCCGTAGCCGTTGTACGTGTCGACGCCCGCGCCCATCACCAGTTCGCCCTTGTGCGCCTGCGACACGTAGACGTGCACGTGGTTCGACATGACCACGGTGGGGTGCACGGGCTGGTGCAGTTCGGAGACCAGTGCCTGCAGCGGGTGCGACTGCACCGGCAGCCGGAACCCGGCCAGTTCGGCCAGTACGCTGCTGTGTCCGGCGGCCGCCAGACCCACCCGGCCGGCCAGGATGCGGCCCCGGCTGGTCTCGACGCCGACGACCCGGTCGCCGTCCTTGACGAACCCGGTGACCTCGCAGCCCTGGATCAGGTCGACGCCCATCTCGTCGGCGCGGCGGGCGAGCGCCCAGGCGACGTGGTCGTGCTTGGCGATGCCGGCGCGGGGCTGGTAGGTGCCGCCGAGCACCGGGTAGCGGGTGCCGGGCGAGACGTTGACGATCGGGCAGACCTTGGCGACCTCGTCGGTGTCGAGCCATTCGGCGTCGACTCCGTTGAGGCGGTTGGCGTTGACGCGGCGCACACCCTCGCGGACGTCCTGCAGGGTGTGCGCGAGGTTGAGCACACCGCGCTGGCTGAACAGGAAGTCGTAGTCCAGCTCTTCGGGCAGTCGCTCCCACAGCTTCAGGGCGTGCTCGTAGATGGCCGCGCTCTCGTCCCACAGGTAGTTGGAGCGGATGATGGTGGTGTTGCGGGCCATGTTGCCGCCGGCCAGCCAGCCCTTCTCCAGTACGGCCACGTTGGTGATGCCGTGGTTCTTGGCGAGGTAGTAGGCGGTGGCCAGGCCGTGGCCTCCGGCGCCGACGATGACGACGTCGTAGGAGGGGCGGGGGTCGGGGGTGCGCCAGAGCCAGTCGGGGTGCTCCGGCAGCGGTGCGGCGGTCATCCGGCGGTTCCGTTCTGGTCGGAGGGTCCGGTCGGTGCGGCGGGGGCGGTCCGCTCGGCGTAGAGCGGGAACTTCTCGGCTAGCGCGGTGACCCGGTCGCGCAGCAGGGCGGCGCTCTCGTCGGTGAGGTCCTCCTCCTTCAGGGCGCGGGCGATGACGTCGGCGACCTCGCGGAACTCCTCGGCTCCGAAACCCCTGGTGGCCAGGGCGGGGGTGCCGATCCGCAGGCCGGAGGAGACCATCGGCGGGCGGGGGTCGAACGGCACGGCGTTGCGGTTGACGGTGATGCCGACGCGGTGCAGCCGGTCCTCGGCCTGCTGCCCGTCGAGCGCGGAGTCGCGCAGGTCGACGAGGACGAGGTGGACCTCGGTACCGCCGGTGAGGACGGAGATCCCGGCCTCGGCCACGTCGTCGGCGAGCAGTCGTCCGGCGAGGATCCGGGCGCCGTCCAGGGTGCGCTGCTGGCGCTCCTTGAACTC
The DNA here is from genome assembly GCF_035917575.1 of Streptomyces sp. NBC_01788. Taxonomy (GTDB): domain Bacteria; phylum Actinomycetota; class Actinomycetes; order Streptomycetales; family Streptomycetaceae; genus Streptomyces. The sequence goes on from NZ_CP109090.1 coordinate 6,656,294, forward strand.
CTCGCCCGCCGCGACCTTGAAGGCGACCGCCTTCGCGGCGATCACGTGCTCCAGCGGCCCGCCCTGCTGGCCGGGGAAGACCGCGGAGTTGATCTTCTTGGCGAGGGCGGCCCGGCTGAGGATCACGCCGCCGCGGGGCCCGCCGAGGGTCTTGTGGGTGGTGGTCGTCACGACGTCCGCGTACGGCACGGGGCTCGGGTGGAGACCGGCCGCGACCAGTGCCGCGAAGTGCGCCATGTCGACCATGAGGTACGCGCCGACCTCGTCGGCGATGCGCCGGAAGGCCGCGAAGTCGAGCCGGCGCGGATAGGCCGACCAGCCGGCGACGATCAGCTTCGGCCGGTGCGCGCGGGCCAGCTCGGCCACCTCGTCCATGTCGACGCGCAGGTCGGACTCGCGGACGTGGTACGGCACGACGTTGTAGAGCTTGCCGGAGAAATTGATGCGCATGCCGTGCGTGAGGTGCCCGCCGTGCGCCAGGTCGAGACCGAGGATGGTGTCCCCGGGGTCGAGCAGGGCGAACATCGCGGCGGCGTTGGCCTGGGCACCCGAGTGCGGCTGGACGTTGGCGGCCTCGGCGCCGAAGAGGGCCTTGACCCGGTCGATCGCGAGCTGTTCGACGACGTCGACGTGCTCGCAACCGCCGTAGTAGCGGCGGCCGGGGTATCCCTCGGCGTACTTGTTCGTCAGGACCGAGCCCTGGGCCTGCATCACGGCCGCCGGGGCGAAGTTCTCGGACGCGATCATCTCGAGTGTCGTCTGCTGGCGCCGGAGTTCCTCGGAGACGGCGGCGGCGATCTCGGGGTCCAGTGCGGCCAGGGGGAGGGAGAGGAGGCTGCCGTCCTCCGTCGTCGACGGACTCGCTGCCATGGTGAGCACCACCTTAATATGCGACTGCTCCAACACTGATATATCAGTGTGTGCGGTAACGTAGGACAGGCCGACGGAAGGGTCAAGGGGGTGGCGGAATGAAGCAGGTGGAAGCTTCGCGGACAGCCGGCGAGGGGGAGACGCCCACTCTCGCCGAGCGTGCGTACCGCGACATCCGCGACCGCCTGATCATGCTGGAGATCCCGCCCGGCGCACCGGTGAACGAGGACCTGCTCGCGCAGAGCGTCGGCTTCGGGCGCACGCCGGTGCGTGAAGCCCTCAAGCGCCTGCAGCACGAGCGGCTGATCGTGGCCTACCCCCGGCGCGGCACCTTCGCCACCGAGGTCAACATCACCGACCTCGCCCACATCTCCGAGGTCCGGCGTCAGCTGGAGCCGATGGCGGCGGCCCGCGCGGCCGAGCGCGCCACCGCCGCCGACCGCGGGGCACTGGGTGCGCTGCTGCGCGGCCTGGAGGGCGAGGGTACTTCCGCACAGGGCGCGGACGCCCTCATGCGCCTCGACCTGCGCGTACACCGGGCCATCTACGCCGCCACGCACAACCCGTACTTCGAGGACACCCTCATCCGCTACGACAACCTGGCCACCCGGATCTGGTGCCTGTTCGTGGACCGGGTGCCGGGCATGGCGGGACACGTCGTCGAGCACGGACCGCTGCTGCGCGCCATCGTCGACGGCGACCCCGAGAAGGCCTCGGAGCTCGCGCGGAGCCATGTCGTGGGCTTCGAGCGGGCGATCCGCGAGGCGATCTGAGCCGGCCCTCCCGCGGCCCACTGGGCGGCATCGGCCCGCGCTGACCCGCGACAACCCCATCACGGAGCCGCCGTAGCATCGCTACGGCGGCTCTGCGTCGTCCGTTTCCGGCACCGCCTGATGTCGCGCATGTCGCAACCCAACTGCACGCGGTGCAACAGGGCGAACTCAACGCGCGGCCGCGCGGTCTCTGGTTGGCAACCGGCAAAACTAAAAAGAAGCCGCCCGCCACGTCTTGTCGACTCCCGTACACACTCCTATGGTGTGCAACACCGTTGCGGCTCACGCAACCTCATGCTTGGGAGCCGGTTCCATGAGCGACCAGCCGAGCCTCTCTGGGCAGAATGCCCCGCCCATCTCCTCCGTTGCACCAGTCATGTCCCCACCCGACATCTCCGGCCCGCCGGACGCCGACGTCGCCCCCTCCACGCGCCGTCGCGTGGTGGCGGCGAGTTTCATCGGCAACTTCGTGGAGTGGTTCGACTACGCCGCCTACGGATACCTGGCGGCGACCATTTCCACGGTCTTCTTCCCCGACACCGACCGCACGACGGCCCTGCTGGCGACCTTCAGCGTCTTCGCCGTCTCCTTCTTCGTCCGCCCCTTCGGCGGCTTCGTCTGGGGGCACATCGGCGACAAGGTCGGCCGCCGCAGCGCCCTGTCACTGTCCATCGTGATCATGTCAGTGGCGACCTTCTGCATCGCCCTGCTGCCCACCTATCGCGCGGTCGGCCTGCTCGCACCGGCCCTGCTCCTGGTGGTCCGGGTCGTCCAGGGCTTCTCCGCCTCCGGCGAGTACGCGGGCGCCTCCGCCTTCCTGGTCGAGTACGCCCCCGCCGGCAGACGCGGCCTGTACGCCTCCGTGGTTCCGGCGAGTACCGCGTCCGGCCTGCTGCTGGGTTCCCTGCTCGCGGCGCTGCTCACCGGAGTCCTCTCCGAGGGAGAGATGCACAGCTGGGGCTGGCGCCTGCCCTTCCTCCTCGCCGCTCCGATGGGTCTGATCGGCCGCTACATCCGGCTGCGCCTGGAGGACACCCCCGCCTTCCGCGCCCTGGAGGAGCAGCAGGAGGTCGTGCCGACCCCGGCCAGGCGGATGCTGCGCGCCAACCGGCGCCCGCTGATCCTCGCGATGGGCGCCACCGTGCTCAACGCGGTCGCCTTCTACATGCTGCTCAGCTACATGCCGACGTACCTGTCGGAGGAGCTGCACTTCGGCGCCACCGAGTCGTTCCTGGCCACCACCGTCTCGCTCGCCACGTACATCGCCTTCATCTTCTTCACCGGCCTGGCCTCGGACCGGTTCGGCCGGAAGAAGATGCTGATCACGGCGTCCGTCCTGTTCACGCTGTGCACCGTCCCGGCGTTCATGCTGCTGGACGGCGCCGGACTGCTGACCGTGATCGCCATCCAGGTGCTGCTCGGCGGGATGCTCACGCTCAACGACGGGACGCTGCCCAGCTTCCTCGCCGAGCTGTTCCCGACCCGGGTCCGCTACAGCGGCTTCGCCATCAGCTTCAACCTGGCGAACGCCCTTTTCGGCGGCACCGCGGCGTTCGTCGCCACGCTGCTCATCTCCTGGACCGGAAGCCCCCTCGCCCCCGCCTGGTATCTCGTCGCCGCCGCGCTGTTCTCGCTGTGGGCCGTCCTGCGGTCGAAGGAGACCTCGCGCGAGCCGCTGCGCGAGGAATGAGAAGCGGTCCCACCCCCGAACCACTCCACCCCGCCCATCGGGGAAGAGAAGCCGAACCCATGAAAAGGAGTAACCATGTCCGCTGCCGAGCTCGAGCGCCTGAAGCTGATCCACAACGGTGAGAAGGAGCGGCTGACCTTCTCCGACGCGGAGATGGGGCGCCGGCTGTCGCTGCTCCGCAAGGCGATGGCCGAGGCCGGCGTCGACGTCGTCCTGTTCACCTCGTACCACAACATCAAGTACTACTCCGACTTCCTGTACACCTCCTTCGGCCGGCCCTACGCGCTGATCGTCACCGGGGACGACCAGATCACCGTCTCCGCCAACATCGACGCCGGTATGCCGTGGCGGCGCACCTTCGGTGACAACGTCGTGTACACCGACTGGCACCGCGACAACTACATCCACGTCATCCAGGAGACGCTGAAGGGGCGGGGCGTCGCTCCGCGCTGGATCGGCGTCGAGCACGACAGCCTGCCCCTCGACACCCTGCGGAAGTTCGAAGCCGCCTTCCCCGGCGCCGGGTTCACCGACATCGCGCAGGCCGCCATGCGGCAGCGGATGGTCAAGTCGGACGAGGAGATCGCCCTCATCAAGGAGGGCGCACGCGTCGGCGACCTGGGTGGCGAGGCCATCCGCGCGGCCATCCGTGAAGGCGTCCAGGAGTACGAGGTCGCGCTGGCCGGCACCGACGCCATGGTTCGCGAGATCGCCCGCACGTACCCGCACACCGAGATCCGCGACACCTGGGTCTGGTTCCAGTCGGGCGTCAACACCGACGGCGCCCACAACTGGCCGACCACTCGCAAGGTGGGACGCGGCGACATCCTCAGCCTCAACTGCTTCCCGATGATCTCCGGCTACTACACCGCCCTGGAGCGGACCCTCTTCTACGGCGAGCCCGACGCCCGGTCCCTTCAGCTGTGGGAGATCAACGTCGAAGTGCACCGCCGTGGTCTGGAACTGATCAAGCCCGGCATCAGCTGCGCCGAGATCGCCCACACCCTCAACGAGATCTACATCGGTCACGGTCTGCTGCCCAACCGGACCTTCGGCTACGGCCACTCGTTCGGCGTGCTGTCCCACTACTACGGCCGGGAGGCCGGGCTCGAACTCCGCGAGGACATCGACACCGTGCTCGAACCGAACATGGTGGTGTCCATGGAACCGATGATCATGGTGCCCGAGGGAGAGCCGGGCGCCGGTGGTTATCGTGAGCACGACATTCTGGTGGTGACCGAGAACGGCGCCGAGAACATCACCAGGTTCCCCTTCGGCCCGGAGCACAACATCCTGGGCGTGTGACCGGGGAACCCGACGCCACACGGTGCCGCTCCGGCCACTTGGGCCGGAGCGGCACCGTGCCGTCGCCGTCCATGCGGCACGATGGGAGCACCATGGCAGACAACCAGCCGGACAAGAACGGCGACGACACGGGCGTGGGCGAGAACCGCGGGATCTCCGTCCTGCAGAACGGCATCTCCGTACTGCTCAGCTTCAGCGCCGAAGAGCCCCAGCTGGGGGTCACCGACATCGCCGCCCGGGTCGGACTGCACAAGAGCACCGTCTCGCGCATTCTCGCCACGCTGCAGCAGGCCGGCCTGGTGGAACGGGCCGCGGACTCCCGGCGTTTCCAACTGGGTCTGGGCGTCATCGCCATGGCCGGACCGCTGCTCGCGGACCTCGACGTACGCCGCGTCGCCCACCCGGTGCTGCGGGAGCTCAGCCGGCGCACCGAGGAGACCGCGGCGCTGATGCTGTGGAACGGCTCCGAGGCCGTGTGTGTCGAGCAGGTGCCCAGCCGCCACGAGGTCAAGCACACCACCCCGCTGGGCACCCGCTACAACACCGCGGCCAGCTCGTCGGTGCAGGTGTTCCTGGCCCAGCTGCCCGCCTATACCGCGCGTGCCCTGCTGACCAACGGCACGCTGGTCTTCCCCGGGCTCGACGACGCGGCGCTCGAGGCGTACCTGACCCGGCTCGACGAGACTCACGAGCAGGGCTACGCCACCAACTACGGGGAGACCTCGTTGCAGGAGGTCGGCGTGGCGGCGCCGGTCTTCGACCACCGCGGTGAGGTGGCCGCGGCCGTGCTCGCCTCGGCACCCCGCTTCCGTGTCTCCCCCGAGCAGCTGCCGGTACTCGGCGAGGCGGTTCGCGCCGCCGCCGACCAGGTGACCCGACGCCTCGGCGGGCACGGCCCGGGAACCCTCGAGGACGGTCCCGCCTGAAACGGTCGAACGCGCCGGGCTCCCGCGGTTCCGCGAGAGCCCGGCGCGTACGCGTGGCGGTGTCAGGCCGGCTACTCGCGGTTCGTCGCGAGTGCGCCGGGTGCCTCGATCCGGTCGACGCGCCGGAGCTCCCCGACGGCCCCGGCGGTGTGGGCCGCGATCTCCTCCAGCGTGGTGACCCACATGCCGTCCAGGGCGCGCACGTCCTCGATCAACCGCTCCAGAGCCGCCGCCCGGGAGGGACGACCGGAGATGAAGGGGTGGTTGGTCAGGACGAAGCAGCCGCTCTCGGCGTGGTGCGCCCGCGCCTCCAGCAGCCACATCTCGTGCACCTTGCGCGGGCTCTCGATCACCCCGCTGCCGGTCCAGCCGGGGTAGAAGGCGTACTGCTCCCAGTCGTCGAGTCCCCAGTCGACGGGAATCTCGACCAGGTCGCCCGCCGTTTCGGTGCCGTGCAGCCGGTACGGGGTGTCGCCGTCGAGCAGGCTGGAGTCGTACTGGAAGCCGCGTTCGATGAGCAGGTCCGGCGTGTGCCAGTTCATCTCCCACCACGGGGCGCGGTAGCCGGCCGGGCGGATGCCGAGCCGGTCCAGCGCTTCCAGGCCACGGTCGAGGTACTCGGCCTCCCGCGCCGCGTCGATCCCCTGCATCGGCTCGTGGAGATAGCCGTGGTGCGCCACCTCGTGACCTTCGTCGATGATGCTCCGCACCATGTCGGGATAGGTGTCGGCGGTGAACCCCGGGACGAAGAACGTGGCCTTCACGTCCTGCCGCCGCAGCACCCGCAACAGCCTGGGCACTCCGACCCGCGGACCGTAGGACTGATGGGTCATCAGCGACATCCGCGACGAGGCGGAGGGATCGTGGGCGAGGACGCACGACTCGGCGTCGACGTCGAAGGTGAACGCCGCGGCAGCGCGAACGCCGTCAGGCCAGGGGAAGTTCATCGTCGGTCCTTTCCGCAACGGAGGGGAGGGCGGAGACCCGGGCCGGCCGGGCGGCACGCGGTCCGAGCACCGCGTAGACCGCCGCGCTGGTGAGCCCGCCGGCCAGCCACGAGAGGTCCACACCGCCCAGGGCGACGGCGATCGGGCCCTGGAAGAACGGGATCAGCCCGTACATGAACAGCCAAGTGGCGAAGACGCCGGTGAAGAAGGCGGTGTACCCGGCCCAGTTGACATCGGGCAGCCGCCGGGTGCCCACGGGGTCGAAGAGCCGGTCGACCCGGATCGAGCCGCGCTCGACGCGGTAGTAGTGGACGAGCATGATGCCGCCCCAGGTGGAAACCCACGCAACGAGCCCGACCAGCCAGGTGTCGAGGACGGAGGCGAAGTCCTCCTGGTAGATGAAGAAGACCACGGCGGCCATGGACAGCACACCCACCACACTGCTCAGCGTGCGCCTCGGCACCCGGACGTCGAGGGCCTGGGTGGCGACGGTGAAGGTGTAGATGTTCAGGATGTTGGTCGCGACCGGGCCGTGCAGGACCAGCAGGAGTACGGGGATGGCGAGCGCCCCGAAGTTGTCGACGATGAGGCGGCCCGGGTCGACGGAGCCGTTCTTGGTGGCGAGGGTGGCGCCGAGGACACCCAGCCACACCACGGGGATGAACTGGCCCAGGGTGCTGGCGAGGTAGAGCCTGCGCCGGGGCATGTCCTTGCTGACGAAGCGTGAGTAGTCCGCGGCGTAGGTGAACCAGGTGATGCCCCAGCCGATGCCGATGGCGGTCATCACACCGGTCATCGCGGCCAGCCGCGCGCTGCCGGTGAGCACCTGTCCGGGCGGGCCCGCGTACGACCAGTCGATGTGGAGGAAGAACCAGGCCACCACCGACATCACCACCAGGACCACGATGGTGGGCGGTACCGTCCAGCGTTCGAAGGCGGAGATCGCGCGGTAGCCGATCCAGGAGATGCACACCTGGATCACCATGATCACGGCCGCGACCGCGATCTTCCACACGTGGTTGGTGCCGTGCGGATCGACCAGGCCGATCTTGCCCAGCAGGGCCATGACCAGGTCCAGGACGATCCAGGTGTTGACGGAGCTCCAGCCGATCGCCAGGCACGCCTGGATGGCGGCCGGCAGATAGTTGCCGCGACGCCCGAAGGCGGCGCGCCCCAGGACCATGCCGGTCACACCGGTGCGCTGGCCCATGAGAACGAAGACGCCGAAGAAGGCCATGCCGATGAGGTTGCCGACGACCAGCACGACGAGCGTGTCGGACAGCCCCAGACCGAGTTTGACGCCGAGCGCCCCCAGGACCCAGTTGATGGGGGCGATGTTGGCGCCGCACCAGATCCAGAACTGGCCGGACACACTGTTGGACCGGGCGGATTCCGGGACGGGCTGCAGCGCGGCCTCGACCTCCGGGACGGTGGACGGTGGCGGGGAAGAGGGTGCGGAGGAAGCTGACATGGGTGGACCCCCAGATTGAGACGGCCTTTCGCGCACGGAGACGGGCCGCTTGACCGGCAATCCTGGTGGCCACGGTCACACAGAACAAGAAACGAACTGTCATACAGTTGTGCTTCTGTGCTACACAAAACGTCATGCTGATGTCGCTGGAACGGGTCCTCGCCCACCCGAGCCTCGCCCCAGCCGAGCCGCGGGTCCTGACCGGTTCGCGAGGTCTGGAGCGGCGGACCGTGCGATGGCTCCACTCCAGCGAAGTCCTCGAGGTGGCACCGCTGTTGCGCGGCGGCGAGCTGCTGCTGACCGGCGGCACCATGCTGGCCCGCGCGAACGAGGACGAGCAGCGAGCGTACGTCCGCAGCCTGGCCGCGCGGGGAGTCGCGGGCGTCGCGATCGAAACCGGCGGCGAGCTCCTGGAGGTTCCGGCACCTCTGGTCGAGGAAGCGGCCGCGACGGACTTCCCGGTCGTCGAGCTGCGGCGGGTCGTCCCGTTCGTCGAGGTCGCCGAGGTGATCAACGGCGCCCTGGTCAACGCGTCGGTGACGCGGCTGCGCTCGGTGGGCGTGCTCTCCCACGAGCAGTCCGAGGCGCTCGCCGAGGGCGGCGGCGTACAGGAGGTGCTGGACGCGCTCGTACGGCACACGTCGACCGCGGCCGCCGTCTTCGACGCCACCGACCGGCTCATCGCCGCCAGCAGGCCGGCGGAGAGCCCCGGGGGCGGCCCCGCCGTTGAGGCGCCGACTCCGTTCGAGGGCATGGGGACGGGGCTGACGATCCGCGGGGTCCCCGCCGCCACCCTCGTGCTCTACCCGGACGCCGACGCGGATGTCGAGACGCTGGAACTGGCGCAGGACCGGACGATCGAGGCCCTGAAGCTGGCACTGCTGCGCTTCAGGCCGCCGGGCCCGCGCGAGTTCGCCTCGAGTGAACTCGTCCGGCTGGCCGCGGCCGACGGCACCCACCCGCAGCGGATCCGCCGGCTCGGCATGTCGATCGGCCTCCGCGCCGAGGCGCCGGTCATCGGCGTGGCCGCCCGTGCCACCGGGCCGTCGGCCGAACTCCGCCGCCTGGACGACCTGTTGTCCCGCTACGGCCGGACCGCGGTCGACGTGCCTTCCCCACTCGCCGTGCACACGCTCGTGTCACTGCGTGACCGCGACGGGGCCGCCAACCTCCGGACCCGGCTCGTCGCCGACCTCACCGCTTGGCGCACGTCCGACCGGACGGCGATCGCGGTCGGCCCGGTGATGCCGTCCCTGGAGGACGCCGCCGTCTCACTGGGCGCGGCGCTGGAGTGTCTGCGGCGCCCCACGCGCGCGTTCAGAGCCGGTGTGGTCGACGCCGCCGAGCTGAGTGCCGAGCGGCTGCTGCTCGACAACGAACTGCGTGTCCCGGCGGAAAGACTCGTACAGGAGCAGCTCGGACTCCTGCTCACCCTGCGCGACGAGGAACGCGACCTCCTGCTCACCACCCTGGAGACGTATTTCGAGACCGGCTTCAACAAGACCCGCACGGCGAGCAGACTGCACCTGCAGCGCCAGTCGCTCTACGCGCGGCTGCAGCGCGCCTTCGACCTCCTGGGCGGCGACCCGGTGGGAACACCGCGGGCACTCGCCGTCCACCTGGCGTTGCGCGCCCACCGCCGACTCGTCTGACCTCGGCCCCCTTTCCACGAAGTCGCTGAGGACCGCGAAGTCGGCGAGCATGCCGCGGGCCAGGGTGCCCTTGATGTGCTCCTCGTGGACGGCGTGGGCCGAGCCGACCGTGTACGCGTGCAGTGCCTGCCGCGCCGTGACCGCCTCGTGCGGGCCGATCGGGGCGCCCGAGGCCGTGCGGCGGTTGACCATGTCGGCAATGCCGAGGAGCGGGTCGGAGGCGACCACGGGGGCGTCCGAGGAGCCGGGAAGCACCACGCCCGCATCGAGGAACGACCGCATGCGGTAGGCCAGTTGGCTGCGGACCGGACCGGACCGGACCGGACCGAGCGCGGTGAGGACCCCGTCGCCGATCTCGGACAGGAACCGGCCCTGCGGTACCGGGATCAGGCCGAGCCGGGCGATGCGGGCGACCTGCGCGTCACTGGTCACCGCCGCGTGCTCGACGCGGTGGCGGACGTCGGCGCGCGGATGCAGCCGCTGCGCCTCCTCGTACGCGTCGAGTACGACGTCGAGGGCGGCGTCCCCGATGGCGTGCGTGGCGATCTGCCAGCCGCAGCGGTGCGCCGGCGATGTAGCGGCGGATCTGCCCGGGCTCGTGCTGGAGCAGTCCGCTGTTGCCGGGCGCGTCGTGGTAGTCGCAGCACGTCGCCGCCGACCGGCCGATCAGCGAGCCGTCCGACATCATCTTGGTCGGCCCGATCCGCAGCCACTCAGCCCGTCGGTACCTCGGCCGTCGGGGCGTCCGCGCGGGCGGCGTGCAGGCGGGCGTACGCGCCCTGGGCCGCGAGGAGTTGGTCGTGGGTGCCCTGTTCGACTATGCGGCCGGAGTCCATGACGACGATGACGTCGGCGTCGCGGACGGTGGACAGGCGGTGGGCGATCACGAAGCTCGTCCGGCCCGCCCGCAGGGTGTTCATGGCCCGCTGGATCAGCAGCTCGGTGCGGGTGTCCACGGAGCTGGTCGCCTCGTCCAGGACGAGTACGGCGGGCCGGGCGAGGAACGCCCTCGCGATCGTGATCAGCTGCTTCTCCCCGGCGCTGACACCCCCGGACTCGTCGTCCAGGACCGTGTCGTACCCCTGCGACAGGGTGCGGATGAAGCGGTCGGCGCAGGTCGCGCGGGCCGCCTCCACGACGTCCGCGCGGGTCGCGCCGGGGGATCCGTAGGCGATGTTCTCGGCGATCGTGCCCTTGAACAGCCAGGTGTCCTGGAGGACGAGGCCGAAGCGGGAACGCAGGTCGTCGCGGTTCATCGCGGCGGTGTCGGTGCCGTCCAGGAGGATGCGGCCCGAGTCGATCTCGTGGAAACGCATCAGCAGGTTGGCGACCGTGGTCTTGCCGGCGCCGCTCGGGCCGACGATCGCGACGGTGCTGCCGGGTTCCACGGACAGGGACAGCCCCTCGATGAGCGGCACGTCGGGGGAGTAGCGGAACGACACGTCCTGGAACTCCACCCGGCCCTCGGCGCGCCTCGGAGCGAGCGGGCTGCGCGGTTCGGGTTCCTGCTCCGGCGCGTCGAGCAGCGTGAACACCCGCTGCGCCGAGGCCACCCCGGACTGGAGGCGGCCCGCGACCGAGGCGATCTCCACGATCGGCTGGCTGAACTGCCGCGCGTACAGGATGAACGCCTGCACATCGCCCAGGGTCAGCGAGCCGTTCACGACCTTCCAGGCGCCGACGACGGCGACCGCGACATAGCCGAGGTTGGCGACGAACATCATCACGGGCTCGATCGCGCCGGACGCGAACTGCGCTCCGGCACCGGCCCGGTACACCGCCTCGTTGCGCTCGTCGAAGCGCCGCTCGGCCTCCGCCCGCCGGTCGAAGGCCTTCACCAGCGCGTGCCCGGCGCACATCTCCTCGACATGCGCGGTCAGACTGCCGCTGGCGGACCACTGGGCGGCGTACCGCGGCTGGGCCCGCTTGGCGATCCAGGCGGCGAGCAGCCCCGACACCGGGACGCTCAGCAGCATCACCACGGCCAGCGAAGGGGAGATGACCAGCATCAGGGTCAACATGATGACCAGCGAGAACACCGAGCCGATCAGATCGGTCAGGGTCTGCTGCAGCGTCTGCTGGAGGTTGTCGATGTCGTCCGTGCTGCGACTGAGCGTCTCGCCGGCCGGCTGCCGGTCGAAGTGGCGCAGCGGCAGCCGCGCCAGTTTCTCCTGCGCCCGGTGCCGCAGGTCGTGGATGAGCAGACGGACCGCCGAGGCCACCAGCCAGTTCTGCAGCAGCATGAACACCGATGCCGCCACGTACAGAACCAGCAGGATCATCAGCATCCTGCCGAGCGCCCCGAAGTCGACGCCCGGGGCCGGTCCGCCCTTCCCGAGGACGCCGTCGGCGATCAGGTCGGTGACGCGGCCCAGCAGCAGCGGGCCGAAGGCGTTGAGGAGGATGCCGACGACACCCGCCGTCAGGGCGAGGCCCACGGGCCGGCGGTGCGGGCGCAGCAGACCGACGAGCCGGCGAACCGGCCGGTCCGATTCGTGCTCCTCAGGAACGTCCGGCGCCATGAGCGGCTTCCTCTCGGGTGCGCTGCGAGAGCGCGATCTCGCGGTAGGTGGGACTGTCACGCAGCAGCACGTCATGGGTGCCGGTGGCGGCGATGCCACCCTGGTCCAGGACGACGATCCGGTCGGCGCCGCGTACGGAGGCCACCCGCTGCGCCACGGCGATCACGGTGGCGCCCGCCGTCCAGGGCACGAGGGCCTCCCGCAGGGCCGCCTCCGTGCTCTGGTCGAGCGCCGAGAAGGAGTCGTCGAAGAGGTAGACGGCGGGGCGGCGCAGCAGCGCCCGCGCGATCGCCAGCCGCTGGCGCTGGCCGCCGGAGACGGTGGTGCCGCCCTGGGCGATCTCCGCGTCGAGGCCGCCGAGCCGGGTCACGAAGCCGTCCGCCTGGGCGACCCGCAGCACCTCCCACAGCTCCTCCTCCGTGGCGTCCGGTCGGCCGAAGCGCAGATTGGTCGCGACGGTCCCGGCGAACAGGTACGGCCGCTGCGGTACGTAGCCCACGGCGTCGGCCAGCACCGACGGGTCCAGTTCACGCACATCCGTGCCGCCGATCCGTACCTCGCCCGCGGTCGCGTCGACCAGCCGCAGGATCAGGTTCAGCAGTGTGGTCTTGCCGGAGCCGGTGCTGCCGAGGATCGCAACCCGTTCACCGGGTCGCAGCGTCAGTGACAGGTCCCGCAGTACGGCGTTCTCGGCGCCCGGGTGGCGGAACTCGGCTCCCAGCAGCTCGACCTGCCCGGCGGGGCCCGTCATGGGCCGCGGCGCGGCGGGCGGGACGACATCGGTCTCCGCTTCGAGGACCTCCGTGATCCGCTCCGCGGACACCCGGGCCCGCGGCACGTTCAGGAACACGAAGGCGAGCATCACCACGGACATGAGGATGAGTGACAGATAGCTGAGGAAGGCGCTGAGCGAGCCGATCCGCATGCTGTCCGAGTCGATCCGCCGGGCCCCCACCCACAACAGCGCCAGGGTGAAGAGGTTCATCAGCAGCAGGACCGTCGGCAGCATCACCGCGATGAGCCGGCCCACTCCCAGGTTCAGGCCGAGGAGTTCGTCGTTGGTGCGGGTGAAGCGCCCGCTCTCGTAGGAGTCGCGGGCGAAGGAACGCACCACGCGCACGCCGGTGATCCGCTCCCGCAGCAGCCGTCCCAGCCGGTCCAGCGTCACCTGCAGCCGGGCGTACAGCGCGGCCATGCGGGCCAGCAGGAAACCGAAGCCGGCGCCCACAATCAGCACCATCAGGACGAGGACCAGCGCCATCGGCACGTCCTGGCGCAGTGCGAGCATCACACTGCCCAGACACATCAGGGGAGCCGCGACGAAGATGCCGAGCCCGGACTGGGCGAGGTTCTGCACCTGCTGCACGTCGTTCACCGAGCGGGTCAGCAGCGACGGGGTGCCGAACCGGCCGATCTCGCGGGCGGAGAAGTCCAGCACGCGGCGGAAGACGGCGGACCGCAGGTCCCGCCCCAGGGCGGTGGAGGTACGCGCGCCCAGCGCCGCGGCACCCAGCGCCGCGGCGATCTGGACCAGCGCCACCACCGCCATCGTCGCGCCGATGACGCCGATGCGATCGCTGTCCTCGCGGACGACTCCCTCATCGATGAGCGCGGCGCCCAGCGTCGGCAGCAGCAGCGTGCCGAGGATCTGCACCAGGTGCAGGGCGACCAGAGCGGCAACGGATCTCGCGTAGGGGCGCAGTCGTGTGCCCATGAGTTTCAACAGCACGGAATGACACCCCGGTCGACGGTGGGCAGGAGCCGCCCATTGGAGCGGAGTCGGCCGGCACACCGACCGGGTCATTCGACCCCATGCCGCACCCGGATTTCCCTAGTGTTCGTCCCCGCCGCATCGGCACTCGCCGGGAATTCCCTAGTAACTCCGAGAAGCGTTGACATTGACTTCCGCCGCTTGGGAACGTGCCGGTGTCTATCGTCCGGACAGCTTTCTCCCGCCGAGGTCGTCGACCGAGCGCAGCGTTTGGACGGTCTCTTCGCGGTCGAGATGGGGATGACATGCCCAAGCGCGCACTGATCACTGGAATTACCGGCCAGGACGGGTCCTATCTGGCGGAGCACCTGCTGTCGCAGGGGTACCAGGTATGGGGCCTTATCCGTGGCCAGGCCAACCCGCGCAAGTCCCGGGTGAGCCGGCTCGTTTCCGAAGTCTCCTTCGTGGACGGCGACCTCATGGACCAGGGCAGCCTGGTCTCCGCGGTCGACAAGGTACAGCCGGACGAGGTCTACAACCTCGGCGCGATCTCGTTCGTGCCGATGTCCTGGCAGCAGGCCGAGCTGGTCACCGAGGTGAACGGCATGGGCGTGCTGCGGGTTCTCGAAGCCATCCGCATGGTGAGCGGACTGAGCATGTCCCGCACCGCGGGCCCCGAGGGCCAGATCCGCTTCTACCAGGCGTCCTCCTCGGAGATGTTCGGCAAGGTCGCCGAGACGCCGCAGCGGGAGACCACGCTCTTCCACCCGCGCAGCCCCTACGGCGCGGCCAAGGCGTACGGCCACTTCATCACCCGCAACTACCGCGAGTCGTTCGGCATGTACGCAGTCTCCGGAATGCTGTTCAACCACGAATCCCCCCGCCGCGGCCAGGAGTTCGTGACCCGCAAGATCTCCCTCGCGGTCGCCCGCATCAAGCTGGGACTCCAGGACAAGCTGGCCCTCGGCAACATGGACGCGGTCCGCGACTGGGGTTACGCCGGCGACTACGTCCGCGCCATGCACCTGATGCTCCAGCAGGACGCCGGTGACGACTACGTCATCGGCACCGGGGAGATGCACACGGTGCGCGACGCGGTCCGCTACGCCTTCGAGCACGTGGGCCTCGACTGGGAGGACTACGTCGTCATCGACCCCGACCTCGTACGTCCCGCCGAGGTCGAGGTGCTGTGCGCCGACAGCGCCAAGGCGCAGGTCCAGCTGGGCTGGAAGCCGAGTGTCGATTTCCCCGAACTCATGCGAATGATGGTCGACGCCGACCTCGCGATGGTTTCGCGGCAGAACGAACTCGACGAGCTTCTGCTGACGCACAGCTGGTAACGGGCGAAAGCCCCTCCAACTACTAGGGATTTCCTGCCGGACTTCCAGCCAGACTCGCCTCATGGCTTCTCCCGCCGGGGAGAGCCATGAGGCGAGTCGGTGTTCTGCAGCACGGCGCAGAAATTTCGGCGATGCGTGTACGGCCGTCGGCCGTCGGGATGGGTTGAGGATGGACAACGAACAGAAGCTCCGGGATTACCTCAAGCTTGCGACCGCCGATCTCCGACGCACGCGGCGGCGCGTGAGCGAGCTGGAGTCGGCGGCCCAGGAACCGATAGCCATCGTCGGCATGACATGCCGCTACCCCGGCGGTGTCGGCAGCCCCGAGGACCTGTGGCGGATGGTCGAGGCCGGCGAGAACGGCGTCACCCCGTTCCCCGCCGACCGCGGCTGGGACATGGAGGCGCTCGCCTCCTCGCCGACCTCCCGGGGCGGATTCCTCCACGACGCGACGGACTTCGACGCGGACTTCTTCGGCATCTCGCCGCGCGAGGCGGTCGCCATGGACCCGCAGCAGCGGGTCGTCCTGGAGTCCGCCTGGGAGGCGTTCGAACGCGCCGGCATCGACCCCACCTCCGTCAAGGGCAGCCGCACCGGCGTCTTCATCGGCGCCATGGCCCAGGACTACCGGGTCGGCCCCGCCGACAGCGCCGAGGGCTTCCAGCTCACCGGCAACACCGGCAGCGTGCTGTCCGGCCGCATCTCGTACACCTTCGGCACGGTGGGTCCCGCCGTCACCGTCGACACCGCCTGCTCCTCCTCCCTGGTCGCCGTCCACCTCGCCACCCAGGCGCTGCGCGCGGGCGAGTGCACCCTCGCCCTCGCGGGCGGCGTCACCGTCATGTCAGGCCCCGGCACCTTCATCGAGATGGGCCGCCAGGGCGGACTGTCCGTCGACGGCCGCTGCCGCTCCTTCGGTGACACCGCCGACGGCACCGGCTGGGCCGAGGGCGTCGGCATCCTCGTCCTGGAGCGCCTCTCCGACGCCATCCGCAACGGCCGCGACATCCTCGCCGTCGTCCGCGGCACCGCCGTCAACCAGGACGGCGCCTCCAACGGCCTCACCGCCCCCAACGGCCCCTCGCAGCAGGCGGTCATCGAGCAGGCCCTCGTCAACGCCCGCCTCTCCGCGAGCGACATCGACGCCGTCGAGGCGCACGGCACCGGCACCACCCTCGGCGACCCCGTCGAGGCGCAGGCGCTGCTCGCCACCTACGGCCGGCACCGCGACGAGGACAAGCCGCTGCTGCTCGGCTCGGTGAAGTCCAACATCAGCCACACCCAGGCCGCCGCCGGTGTCGCCGGTGTCATCAAGATGGTGATGGCGATGCGGCACGGCGTGCTGCCCCGCACCCTCCTCGCCGAGGAGCCCACCCGCCACGTCGACTGGTCCCAGGGCGCCGTCCGCGTCCTCACCGAGAACACCGACTGGCCCGCCACCGGCGCCCCCCGCCGCGCGGCCGTCTCCTCCTTCGGCATCAGCGGCACCAACGCCCACACCATCGTCGAGCAGGCCCCCGAGCCGGAGCCCGCCGACACCGAGGACGACACCCCGGGCACCCCGGCCGCCGTCACCGGCGTGGTGCCCGCGCTGCTGTCCGGACGCAGCCCCGAGGTGCTGCGCGCCCAAGCCGCCGCACTGCTCACCACCCTCGGCACCGGCACCCCGCCCGCGCTCCTCGACACCGCCTACTCGCTCGCCACCACCCGCACCGCCTTCGAGCACCGGGCCGTCCTGCTCGCCGCGAGCCTGCCCGAGCTGACCGAGCGGCTCACCGCGATCGCCGACGGCACCGACCCGGCCGCCCTGGCCGGGGCCGTCACCGGCACCGCCCGCACCGAGACCCGCCTCGCCGTCCTGTTCACCGGACAGGGCGCCCAGCGCCTCGGCGCCGGCCGCGGACTCGCCGCCCGCTTCCCGGTGTTCGCCGCCGCCCTGGACGCCGCCCTCGACGCCTTCACGCCCCACCTGGACACGCCGCTGCGCGAGGTGCTGTGGGGCGAGGACGCCGCCCGCCTCGACCGCACCGAGTACGCGCAGCCCGCACTGTTCGCCGTCGAGGTCGCGCTCTACCGCCTCCTGGAGTCCTTCGAGGTCAAGCCGGACCACCTGGCCGGCCACTCCGTCGGCGAGATCGCCGCCGCGCACGTCGCCGGCGTGCTCTCCCTCGACGACGCGGCCACCCTGGTCGCCGCCCGCGGCCGCCTCATGCAGGCGCTGCCCGAGGGCGGCGCGATGGTCGCCGTGCAGGCGAGCGAGGACGAGGTCGCCCCGCTGCTCGCCGGCCACGAGGACCTGGTGTCCCTCGCCGCCGTCAACGGCCCCTCCGCCGTCGTCCTCTCCGGCGACGAGGCCAGCGTCACCGAACTGGCGGCCCGCCTGGCGGCCGACGGACGTAAGACGAGCAGACTGCGCGTCTCGCACGCCTTCCACTCGCCGCTCATGGCCCCGATGCTCGACGAGTTCCGGAGCGTCGTCGAAGGCCTCACGCTGCACAGCCCGCTGCTGCCCGTCGTGTCCAACGTGACCGGCGAGCCGGCCACCGTCGCCCAGCTCACCTCGCCCGACTACTGGGTCGACCACGTCCGCCACGCCGTCCGGTTCGCCGACGGCGTCGACTGGCTCGCCCGGCACGACGTCACCGCCTTCCTCGAACTCGGCCCCGACAGCGTCCTGTCCGCCATGGCGCAGAACTGCCTGGACGCCGTCGGCTCCGACGCCGTCACCGTGCCCGCGCTGCGCGAGGGACGCCCCGAGGGCCACACCTTCACCGCCGCGCTCGCCGCGCTGCACACCCACGGCACCACGCTGCGCTGGGACGCCTGCTTCACCGGCACCGGCGCCCGCCGCACCGACCTGCCCACGTACACCTTCCAGCGCCGCCGCTACTGGCCGCGCGCCGTCCAGGGCAGCGCCGCAGACCTGCGCTCCGTCGGACTCGGCGCCGCCCACCACCCGCTGCTGTCCGCCGCGGTCTCCCTCGCCGACTCCGAGGGCGCCCTGCTGACCGGCCGGATCTCCCTGCTCAGCCACCCGTGGCTCGCCGACCACACCGTCCGCGGCACCATCCTGTTGCCCGGCACCGCCTTCCTGGAGCTGGCCGTCCGCGCCGGCGACGAGGTCGGCTGCGACCGCGTCGACGAACTGACCCTGGCCGCGCCCCTTGTCCTGCCCGAGCAGGGCGGCGTCCAGGTGCAGCTGTGGATCGGCAACCCGGACGAGTCCGGCCGCCGCAGCGTCACCGTCTACGGCCGCCCCGACGCCGACGAGGACGCCCCCTGGACGTCCCACGCCACCGGTGTGCTCTCCTCCTCCCGCGCCGCCACCGACTTCGACGCCACCGTCTGGCCCCCGGCCGACGCCGAGGCCCTCCCCGTGGACGGCCTCTACGACCGGCTCGCCGAGGGCGGCTTCGGCTACGGCCCGCTCTTCCAGGGCCTGCGGGCCGCCTGGCGCCGCGGCGACGAGGTGTTCGCCGAGGTCGTCCTGCCCGAGTCCGGCCACACCGACGCCGAGTCCTTCGGCCTGCATCCCGCGCTCCTCGACTCCGCCCTGCACGCGGCGTCGTTCGTCGACCTCGACGAGCGCGCCGCCGGCGGACTGCCCTTCTCCTGGGAGGGCGTCAGCCTGCACGCGAGCGGCGCCACCACCCTGCGGGTGCGCCTGGCCCCGGCGGCCGGTGACGCCGTCGCGATCGCCGTCGCCGACGACGCCGGACAGCTCGTCCTGTCCGCCGACTCGCTGATCCTGCGCGCGGTCGCGGCCCACGAGATCGACGCCGCCGCCGCGCTCGTCCGCGACGCCCTGTTCCGCCTCGACTGGGTGACCGTCACGGCAGCCGCCGCCTCCGGCACCGCCGTCCTCGTCGGCGAGTACACCTTCGGCCTGCGCGCCCTGCCCCAGTTCGGCGACCTCGCCGTTCACCCGGACCTCGCGGCCCTCGCCGCCGCCGACGGAGCGATCCCGGACACCGTCCTGCTGCCGCTCACCGGCACCGGCCCGGACGCCGACCCGGTCACCGCCGCGCACCGCGCCGCCACCGACGCCCTCGCCGCCGTACAGATCTGGCTCGACCAGGACGAGCGGTTCGCCGCGTCCCGGCTCGTCCTGGTCACCCGGGGCGCTACCACCGGCCATGACCCGGCCGCCGCCGCGGTCTGGGGCCTGGTGCGCTCCGCCCAGTCCGAGAACCCCGGCCGCTTCTTCCTCGTCGACCTCGACGCCGAGCAGGACACGCCCGCCCTTCCGGCCGCCGCCCTCCTCGGCGATGAGCCGCAGCTCGCGGTGCGCGGTGACGAACTGCGTGCGGCCCGTCTGGTCCGTCGTCCCGCTCCCTCCACCGAGGCGGTCTCCGTGTTTGGCGGGGAGGGTGCGGTGTTGGTGACGGGTGGTACCGGTGGTCTGGGTGCGGTGCTGGCGCGTCATCTGGTGGCCGTGCATGGTGTGCGTGAGCTGGTTCTGGTCAGTCGTCGTGGTGGTGAGGCCGCGGGTGCGGTCGAGCTGGTGGCGGAGTTGGCGGAGTCGGGTGCGCGGGCCGCGGTCGTGGCGTGTGATGTGACGGATCGTGCGGCGGTTGCCGAGCTGGTGGCCGCGCATCCGGTGTCGGCGGTGGTGCACTGCGCCGGTGTGCTGGACGACGGCATGGTCGCCTCGCTCACTCCGGAGCGGCTGTCCGCCGTGTTGCGTCCGAAGGTGGACGCGGCCTGGAACCTGCATGAGGCGACGCGCGGTCTGGGTCTGGACGCGTTCGTGGTGTTCTCGTCGGTTGCCGGTGTGTTCGGTAATGCGGGTCAGGCCAACTACGCTGCGGGCAACGCGTTCCTGGACGCCCTGATGGAGTACCGGAGGGCTGCGGGTCTGCCGGGTCTGTCGCTGGCCTGGGGCCCCTGGGAGCGGACCGGTGGCATGACCGGCGACCTCTCCGAGGACGACCTGCGCCGCCTGGCCCGCATCGGCACCCCCGCCCTCACCGTCGAGCAGGGTCTCGCCCTCTTCGACGCCGCCCTCGACGGCGACGACGCCGCGCTCGCTCCCGTCCGCCTGGACCTCTCCGTCCTGCGCGCCGCGGGCGACGTGCCGCCGCTGCTCCGGTCGCTGATCCGGGGCCGTTCGCGCCGTGCCGCCGTCGCCGGATCCGCCACCGCGGGCGGCCTCGCCCAGCGCCTGGCCCGCCTGGACCGCGAGAGCCGCGACGAACTGGTCCTCGACCTCGTCCGCGGCCAGGTCGCCCTGGTGCTCGGCCACGCCACCGGCGCCGACATCGACGCCGGCCGCGCCTTCCGCGAGCTGGGCTTCGACTCCCTCACCGCCGTCGAGCTGCGCAACCGCCTGAACACGGTCACCGGACTGCGCCTGCCCGCCACCCTCGTCTTCGACTATCCGACGGTCAGCCACCTCGCCACGTACGTCCTCGACGAACTCCTCGGCACCGAGGTCGAGGCGGAGGCCGTGCAGCGCGGTACTGCGGCCGTGGCGGACGACCCGATCGTCATCGTGGGCATGGCCTGCCGCTACCCGGGTGGGGTCGCCTCGCCCGAGGACCTGTGGCGCCTGGTCACCGAGGGCACCGACGCCGTCTCCGGCTTCCCCACCAACCGCGGCTGGGACGTCGAGAACCTGTACCACCCGGACCCCGACCACCCCGGCACCGCCTACACCCGTTCCGGTGGGTTCCTGCACGAGGCGGGGGAGTTCGACCCCGGCTTCTTCGGGATGAGCCCGCGTGAGGCGCTCGCGACGGACTCGCAGCAGCGTCTGCTCCTTGAGTCGTCGTGGGAGGCGATCGAGCGGGCCGGCATCGACCCGGTCAGCCTGCGGGGCAGTGCGACCGGTGTGTTCGCCGGCGTGATGTACAGCGACTACAGCGCGATGCTGGCGAGCCCCGAGTTCGAGGGCTTCCAGGGCAGCGGCAGCTCCCCGAGCCTCGCCTCGGGCCGCGTCTCCTACACGCTGGGCCTGGAGGGTCCCGCGGTCACGGTGGACACGGCGTGCTCGTCGTCGCTGGTGGCGATGCACTGGGCGATGCAGGCGCTGCGCTCGGGTGAGATCTCGCTCGCCCTGGCCGGCGGTGTGACCGTGATGTCGACGCCCGCCGTGTTCGTGGACTTCGCGCGTCAGCGGGGTCTGTCGCCCGACGGGCGGTGCAAGGCGTTCTCGGACTCCGCCGATGGTGTCGGCTGGTCCGAGGGTGTCGGCATGCTGGTGCTCGAACGCCAGTCGGACGCGATCCGTAACGGTCACGAGATCCTCGCGGTCGTCCGTGGCTCCGCCGTGAACCAGGATGGTGCCTCCAACGGTCTGACGGCCCCCAACGGTCCCTCGCAGCAGCGGGTGATCCGTCAGGCCCTCGCCAGTGGCGGGCTGTCGGCGGGTGACGTCGACGTCGTCGAGGCGCACGGTACCGGTACGACGTTGGGTGACCCGATCGAGGCGCAGGCGCTGCTGGCGACCTACGGTCGTGACCGTGACGCGGAGCAGCCGCTGCTGCTGGGCTCGGTGAAGTCCAACATCGGTCACACGCAGGCCGCGGCCGGTGTCGCCGGTGTCATCAAGATGGTCATGGCGATGCGCCACGGCGTGCTGCCGCGCACCCTGCACGTCGACGCCCCGTCCTCGCACGTCGACTGGACCGAGGGCGCGGTGGAACTGCTCACCGAGCAGACCGCGTGGCCCGAGACCGGCCGCCCGCGCCGCGCCGCCGTCTCCTCCTTCGGCATCAGCGGCACCAACGTCCACACCGTCCTGGAGCAGCCGCCAGCCCTCGCCGCGCCCGCCCCGGCCGCGCCCGAGCGCACCGCCGGAGCCGTCCCGCTGCTGCTGTCCGGCCGCACCCGCGACGCCCTGCGCGCCCAGGCCGCCCGTCTGCTCACCCACCTCCAGAACCACCCCGAGCCGTCCCTCGCCGATCTCGGCCACTCCCTGGCCACCACCCGCTCCCGCTTCGAGCGCCGCGCCGCGGTGATCGCGCAGGACCGCGACGGACTGCTCGCCTCCCTGACCGCGCTCGCCGCCGGCCGCCCCGACCCGGCCGTCGTCGAGGGCGAGGCCGCCGGTCGCGCCCGGATCGCCGTCATGTTCTCCGGCCAGGGCAGCCAGCGCGCCGCCATGGGCCGCGAACTGTACGAGACCCAGCCCCGGTTCGCCGCCGCGTTCGACGAGGTGTGCGCCGCCCTCGACCCGCTGCTCGACCGGCCGCTGCGCGAGGTCGTGTTCGCCGCCGAGGGCACCGACGAGGCCGCCCTGCTCGACCGCACCGGCTTCACCCAGCCCGCGCTGTTCGCCGTCGAGGTCGCCCTCTACCGCCTCGTCGAGAGCTGGGGCGTCCGCGCCGACTTCGTCACCGGTCACTCCATCGGTGAGATCGCCGCCGCGTACGTCGCCGGGGTGTTCACCCTGCAGGACGCCGCCCGCCTGGTCGCCGCCCGTGCCACCCTCATGGAGGCGCTGCCGTCCGGCGGTGCCATGATCGCCGTCCAGGCCACCGAGGACGAGGTCGCCCCGCTGCTCGGCGAGGGCCTGTCCATCGCCGCCGTCAACGGCCCCACCTCCGTCGTCGTCTCCGGCGACGAGGACGCCGCCGTGGAACTCGCCGCCGAGTTCTCCGGCCGAGGGCGCCGCACCAAGCGTCTGCGGGTGAGCCATGCCTTCCACTCGCCGCACATGGACGCCATGCTCGACGCGTTCCGCACGGTCGCCGAGACGCTGTCCTACGCCGCCCCCCGCATCCCGCTGGTCTCCGACCTGACGGGCCGCAGGGCCGACGACGCCGAGGTGCGCACCGCCGACTACTGGGTGCGCCATGTCCGCGAGGCCGTCCGGTTCGCCGACTGCGTCCGCACCCTGCGCGACGCCGGTGCCACCCTCTTCCTCGAACTCGGCCCCGACGGACTGCTGACCGCCATGGCCGAGGACACCCTCGGCGACGACCGCGACGATCACGGCACCGTGCTCGTCCCGCTGCTGCGCGGCGACCGTCCCGAGGAGACCGCCGCCGCCACCGCCGCGGCCCGCCTCCAGATCCACGGCGTCGACCTCGACTGGACCGCGTACCTCGCCGGCACCGGCGCCCGTCGCACCGACCTGCCGACCTACGCCTTCCAGCACGCCCACTACTGGCCGCAGCTGCCCTCCGCCGCGCCCTTGGCGACCGGCGATGTGGCCGACCAGAAGCTGTGGGCCGCCGTCGAGCGCGGCGACGCCGCCGAACTCGCCGCCGTCCTCGGCCTCGACGAGGACAGCCTCACCCCGCTCGACTCCCTGCTGCCCGCGCTCAGCTCCTGGCGCCGCGGCAACCAGGAGAAGGCGCTCCTCGACACCCTGCGCTACCGCGTCGAGTGGACCCAGCTGCGCAAGCCGGCCGCGCCCGTCCTCGACGGCACCTGGCTGCTCGTCTCCTCCGACGCCACCGCCGACGACGAGACCGAGCTGCTCGACGGGCTCGCCGAGGCGCTCGGCGCGCACGGCGCCCGGGTCCGCCGCCTCGTCCTGGACGCCGACTGCGCCGACCGGGCCGTGCTCGGAGCCCGCATCGCCGACACCGAGTACGCCGCCACCACCGACACCACCGCCCATGTGCTGTCCGTGCTGCCGCTCGACGAGCGCCCCACCGACGGCCCCGCCGGCTTCACCCAGGGCCTCGCCCTGACCATCGCCCTCGTCCAGGCCCTCGCCGACACCGGCGCCCGGGGCCGGCTGTGGACCGCCACCCGCGGCGCCGTCTCCACCGGCCCCGCCGACCCGGTGACCCGCCCCGCCCAGGCCGCCGCCTGGGGCATGGGCCGCGGTGTCGCCCTGGAGCACCCCCGCCTGTGGGGCGGCCTCGTCGACCTCCCGGCCGACTTCGACCGCCGCGCCGGACAGCGCCTCGCCGAAGTCCTCGCGGTCAAGGACGCCCCCGACGGCGAGGACCAGGTCGCCCTGCGCGCCACCGGTGTGCACGGCCGCCGCCTGGTCCGCCACACCGTCGACGAGCTGCCGTCCGCCGACCGGTTCACCGCCTCCGGAAGCGTCCTGATCACCGGCGGCACCGGCGGCCTCGGCGCCGAGACCGCCCGCTGGCTGGCCCGCTCCGGCGCGGACCACCTCGTCCTCACCAGCCGCCGCGGCCCCGACGCCCCCGGCGCCGCCGAACTCCGCGCCGAGCTGACCGACCTGGGCGCGAGCGTCTCCATCGTGGCCTGCGACGTCGCCGACCGCGACGCCCTCGCCGCCGTCCTCGACGGCCTGCCCGCCGACCAGCCCCTCACCGGTGTCGTGCACACCGCGGGAGTCGGCCACTACGGGCGGCTGGACGGACTGACGCCCGCCGAGTTCGCCGGCCTCACCGCCGCGAAGCTGGCGGGCGCCGCCCACCTCGACGACCTCCTCGGCGACCGCGAACTGGACTTCTTCATCCTGTTCGGCTCCATCGCCGGCGTCTGGGGCAGCGGCGACCAGAGCGCCTACGGCGCCGCCAACGCCTACCTCGACGCCCTCGCCCTGGCCCGCCGCGCCCGCGGCCTCGCCGCGACCTCCATCGCCTGGGGTCCGTGGGGCGGCAGCGGCATGGCCGCCGACGACGCCGTCTCCGACACACTGCGACGCCAGGGCCTGCGCCTGCTCGACCCCGCGCACGCCCTCACCGAGATGCGCCGCGCCGTCGTCCGCCAGGACGTCGCCGTCACCGTCGCGGACGTCGACTGGACCCGCTACGCCCCGCTGTTCACCTCCGTCAGGCCCAGCGCCCTCATCAGCGACCTGCCCGAGGTCCGCGCCCTGGCCGCCGAGAACACCCCCGCCGACACCGGCGACGCGTCCGAGATCGTCCAGCGGGTCCGCTCGCTGTCCGAGCCGGAGCAGCTGCGCCTGCTCACCGAGATGGTGCGCGCCGAGGCCGCGACCGTGCTCGGTCACGCCTCCGCCGACGCCGTGCCGGAGGGCCGTGCCTTCCGCGACATCGGCTTCGACTCGCTGACCGCCGTCGAACTGCGCAAGCACCTCGGTGCCGCCACCGGCCTCTCCCTGCCGAGCACCATGGTGTTCGACTACCCGACCCCGCTGGAGCTGGCCCAGTACCTGCGCGCCGAGATGGTCGGCTCCGTCCTTGAGGTCGCGGGCCCCGTCGCCACCGGCGCCGCCGACGACGAGCCCATCGCCATCATCGGCATGAGCTGCCGCTACCCGGGCGGCGTCAGCTCCCCGGAACAGCTGTGGGACCTGGTCCTCTCCGGCACCGACGCGATCACCGACTTCCCGGTCAACCGCGGCTGGAACACCGCCGGGCTCTACGACCCCGACCCGGACCACCCCGGCACCACCTACTCCAGCCAGGGCGGCTTCCTGCACGAGGCCGACGAGTTCGACCCGATGTTCTTCGGCATCTCGCCCCGCGAGGCGCTCGTCATGGACCCGCAGCAGCGGCTCCTCCTGGAGACCACCTGGGAGGCCTTCGAGCGCGCCGGACTCACCCCCGACACCCTCCGTGGCAGCCTGACCGGCACCTTCATCGGCTCCAGCTACCAGGAGTACGGAATGGGCGCCGGGGACGGCACCGAGGGCCACCTGGTCACCGGCACCAGCCCCAGCGTGCTCTCCGGCCGTCTCGCCTACGTCTTCGGCCTGGAGGGCCCGGCGGTCACCGTCGACACCGCCTGCTCGTCCTCGCTGGTCGCGCTGCACCTGGCCTGCCAGGCGCTGCGCAACGGCGAGAGCAACCTCGCGGTCGCGGGCGGCGCCACCGTCATGACCACCCCCAACGCGTTCGTGGCGTTCAGCCGGCAGCGGGCCCTCGCCCAGGACGGCCGGTGCAAGGCGTTCTCCGAGAGCGCCGACGGCATGACCCTCGCGGAGGGCGTCGGCATCGTCCTCGTCGAGCGGCTCTCCGACGCCCGCCGCAACGGCCACCCGGTGCTCGCCGTCATCCGCGGCTCCGCCATCAACCAGGACGGCGCCTCCAACGGCCTCAGCGCCCCCAACGGCCCCTCGCAGCAGCGCGTCATCCGCCAGGCCCTCGCCAACGCCCGCGTCGCCCCGGGGGAGATCGACCTCCTGGAGGCCCACGGCACCGGCACCCCGCTCGGTGACCCCATCGAGGCGCAGGCCCTGTTCGCCACCTACGGCCGCACCCGTACGCCCGAGACCGCACTGCACCTCGGCTCGGTGAAGTCGAACATCGGCCACACCCAGTCCGCCGCCGGCGTCGCGAGCATCATCAAGATGGTCATGGCGCTGCGCCACGGCGTGATGCCGCGGACCCTGCACGCCGACGAGCCCTCCAGCCACGTCGACTGGAGCCCCGGCACCGTGCGGCTGCTCGGCGACAACACCGCCTGGCCCGGGACCGGCCGTCCGCGCCGGGCCGCCGTGTCCTCGTTCGGCATCAGCGGCACCAACGCCCACGTCATCCTGGAGCAGGAGACCGAGGCGCCCGCCGCCGACGACGAGCAGCCCGCCGTGGCGCCCGTGCCGGTCGCCGCCGGTGTCGTGCCGTGGGTCCTGTCCGCCCGCGCCGCCGCCGCGCTGCGCGAGCAGGCCGACCGGCTCCTCACCCACCTCGTGACCGCTGACCCGGCGGCCCGTCCGATCGACATCGGCCTGTCCCTGGCCACCTCCCGTGCTCTCTTCGAGCACCGCGCCGTGGTCGTGCCGCCCGCCGGCACCGACCCGCTTCAGGCGCTGCGCGCCGTCGCCGCCGACGGGCCTTCGGGCGTCGTCGCCCGCGGTGTCGCCGACGTCGACGGCCGTACGGTCTTCGTGTTCCCCGGTCAGGGTTCGCAGTGGGTGGGCATGGGTGCCCAGCTCCTGGATGAATCACCGGTGTTCGCGGAGCGGATCGCCGAGTGCGCCGCCGCGCTGGCCGAGTTCACCGACTGGAACCTCGTCGATGTCCTGCGGGGCGTGGAGGGCGCTCCGACGCTGGAGCGCGTCGATGTGGTTCAGCCCGTGTCGTTCGCGGTGATGGTGTCGCTGGCCGCGGTGTGGCGTGCGCAGGGTGTGGAGCCGGACGCGGTGGTGGGTCACTCGCAGGGTGAGATCGCCGCCGCCGTGGTGTCCGGTGCGCTGTCGTTGCGTGACGGTGCGCGGGTGGTGGCGCTGCGCAGCCAGGCCATCGGGCGCAGCCTCGCCGGCCGGGGCGGGATGATGTCGGTGGCGCTGCCCGTCGCGGATGTGGAGGCCCGTCTCGAGGCGTTCGGCGGGCGGCTGTCCGTCGCCGCCGAGAACGGCCCCCGCTCCTCCGTCGTCGCGGGCGAGCCGGAGGCCCTGGACGAACTGCACGCGCAGCTCACCGCCGAGGAGATCCGGGCCCGCCGGATCGCGGTGGACTACGCCTCGCACTCCCACCACGTCGAGGACCTGCACGACGAGATCCTCGAGCTGCTGGCGGAGGTCGCGCCGGCCGCGTCCGAGATCCCGTTCTTCTCGACCGTCACCGGCGACTGGCTCGACACCACCGTCATGGACGCCGGCTACTGGTACCGCAGCCTGCGCGGACGCGTGCTGTTCGCGGACGCCGTCCGCGACCTGATCGCCGCCGAGCACCGCGCCTTCATCGAGGTCAGCTCCCACCCGGTGCTGTCGATGTCCGTCCAGGACATGCTCGACGACGCCCAGGTGGCCGGTGTCGCCTCCGGCACCCTGAGGCGCGACAACGGCGGCCTCGACCGCTTCCTGCTGTCCGCGGCCGAGGTGTTCGTGCGCGGCGTCCACGTCGACTGGGCCGCCGTGTTCGAGGGGACCGGTGCGTCCCGCGTCGACCTGCCCACCTACGCCTTCCAGCACGAGAACCTGTGGGTCGTCCCGGCCGTCCAGGAGGCCGTCACCGCGGCCGACCCCGAGGACGCCGCGTTCTGGACCGCCGTCGAGGACGGGGACGTCTCCGCCCTGACCGCGGCCCTCGGCACCGACGAGGACTCCGTCGCCGCCGTGCTGCCCGCGCTGTCCTCCTGGCGCCGGTCCCGCCGTGAGCGCTCCACCGTCGACTCCTGGCGCTACCGCGTCACCTGGAAGCCCGTCACCAAGCTCCCGCAGCGCACCCTCGACGGCACCTGGCTGCTGGTGTCCGCCGACGGCGTCGACGACACCGACGTCGCCGAGGCGCTGGAGGCGGGCGGCGCCGAGGTGCACCGCCTCGTCCTCGACGAGAGCTGCACCGACCGCGCCGTCCTGCGCGAGCGCCTCACCGACACCGACGGCGTCTCCGGCATCGTCTCCGTCCTCGCCGGAGCCGAGCGGACCGACGCCGTCCCCGGCACCGGACTCGTCCTCGGGGTCGCCCTCACCGTCGCCCTCGTCCAGGCGCTCGGCGACGCCGGCATCGAGACCCCGCTGTGGGCGCTGACCCGCGGCGCCGTCTCCACCGGCCGCGCCGACAAGGTCACCGCGCCCGTCCAGGCCCAGGTCACCGGCATCGGCTGGACCGCCGCGCTGGAGTGCCCGGGACGCTGGGGCGGTGTCGTCGACCTGCCCGAGACGCTCGACGCCCGCGCCGGCCAGCGGCTCGCGGCCGTCCTCGCCGGCGCGCTCGGCGACGACGACCAGGTCGCCCTGCGCTCCTCCGGCGTCTTCACCCGCCGTGTCGTCCGCGCCGACGCCGCCCCCGAAGGCCCCGCCCGCGACTGGAAGCCCCGCGGCACCACCCTCGTCACCGGCGGCTCCGGCACCCTCGCCCCCCACCTGGCGCGCTGGCTCGCCGAGCAGGGCGCCGAGCACCTGGTCCTGGTCAGCCGGCGCGGCCCGGAGGCGCCCGGCGCCGCCGAACTCCGCGCCGAGCTGGAGGGACGCGGCACCGCCACGACCCTCGCCGCCTGCGACATCACCGACCGCGACGCGGTCGCCGCCCTCCTCGAAAGCCTGAAGGCCGAGGGCCGCACCGTCCGCACGGTCGTGCACACCGCGGCCACCATCGAACTGCACACCCTCGACGCCACCACGCTCGACGACTTCGACCGCGTCCTCGCCGCCAAGGTCGCCGGCGCGCAGATCCTCGACGAACTCCTCGACGACGAGGAGCTGGACGACTTCGTCCTGTACTCCTCCACCGCCGGCATGTGGGGCAGCGGCGCGCACGCCGCCTACGTCGCGGGCAACGCCTACCTGGCCGCCCTCGCCGAGCACCGGCGGGCCCGCGGACTGACCGCCATGTCGCTGTCCTGGGGCATCTGGGCCGACGACCTCAAGCTCGGCCGCGTCGACCCGCAGATGATCCGCCGCAGCGGCCTGGAGTTCATGGACCCGCAGCTCGCGCTGAGCGGCCTCAAGCGGGCCCTCGACGACGACGAGCACGTCATCGCGGTCGCCGACGTCGACTGGGAGACGTACCACCCCGTCTACACCTCGGCCCGGCCCACCCCGCTGTTCGACGAGGTCCCCGAGGTGCGGCAGCTCACGGCCGCTGCCACGCAGAGCGCCGGGACCGCCGTCCACGGCGAGTTCGCCGCCGCGCTGCTGGCCCTGCCCGCCGCCGAGCAGCACCGCAAGCTGCTGGAGACCGTCCGCAACGAGGCCGCCTCCGTGCTCGGACTGGCCACCGCCGACGACCTCACCGACCAGCGCGCCTTCCGCGACGTCGGCTTCGACTCGCTGACCGCCGTCGGGCTGCGCAACCGGCTCGCGTCCGTCACCGGGCTGACGCTGCCGTCCACGATGGTCTTCGACTACCCGAACCCGGCCGCCCTGGCCGGCTTCCTCCACTCCGAACTGGCCGACGTCCACTCCGCGGGCGCCATCGCCGTGACCGCCGGGGCGCCCGTCGACGACGACCCGATCGTCATCGTCGGCATGAGCTGCCGCTACCCCGGCGGCGTCACCTCCGCCGAGGAGCTGTGGCGGGTCTCGCTGGACGAGGTCGACGCGATCTCCGTCTTCCCGGCCGACCGCGGCTGGGACGCCGAGGCCCTCTACGACCCCGACCCGGACGCGTCCGGCCGCACCTACTCGGTGCAGGGCGGCTTCCTGCGCGACGTCGCCGACTTCGACCCCGGCTTCTTCGGCATCTCGCCCCGCGAGGCCCTGTCGATGGACCCGCAGCAGCGCCTCCTCCTCGAGACGGCCTGGGAGGTCTTCGAGAACGCCGGCATCGACCCGGTCGCCCAGCGCGGCAGCCTCACCGGCACCTTCATCGGCGCCAGCTACCAGGACTACGGCGCCGCCGTGCCCGGCAGCGAGGGCTCCGAAGGCCACATGATCACCGGCTCGCTCCCCAGCGTGCTGTCCGGCCGCGTCTCCTACCTGTTCGGCTTCGAGGGCCCCGCCGTCACCCTCGACACCGCGTGCTCGTCCTCGCTGGTCGCCATCCACCTGGCCTGCCAGTCGCTGCGCAACGGCGAGAGCTCCCTCGCTCTCGCCGGCGGTGCCAGCATCATGTCCACGCCCATGTCGTTCGTCGGCTTCAGCCGGCAGCGGGCCCTCGCCGAGGACGGCCGCTGCAAGGCGTACGCCGAGGGCGCCGACGGCATGACCCTCGCCGAGGGCGTCGGCCTGATCCTGCTGGAGCGGCTCTCCGACGCCCGCCGCAACGGCCACGAGGTCCTCGCCGTCATCCGCGGCTCCGCCATCAACCAGGACGGCGCCTCCAACGGCCTCACCGCCCCCAACGGCCCCTCCCAGCAGCGCGTCATCCGCCAGGCCCTCGCCAACTCCGGCGTCGAGGCGGACGACATCGACGTCCTGGAGGGCCACGGCACCGGCACCTCCCTCGGCGACCCGATCGAGGCGCAGGCCCTGTTCGCCACCTACGGCAGGGACCGCGACCCCGAGCGGCCCGTGCTGCTCGGCTCGGTGAAGTCCAACATCGGCCACACCCAGATGGCCTCCGGCGTCGCCAGCGTCATCAAGCTGGTGCACGCCCTCAACGAGGGCGTCGTCCCCAGGTCGCTGCACATCGACGAGCCGTCCACCCACGTCGACTGGTCCTCCGGCACCATTCAGCTGCTCACCGAGCGCACCGAGTGGCCCGAGACCGGCCGCCCGCGCCGCGCCGCCGTGTCCTCCTTCGGCCTCAGCGGCACCAACGCCCACACCATCCTGGAGCAGGCCCCCGCCGAGACCGCCCCGGCCGCCCCCGAGGAGGACACCCCCGCGCCGCGGGACGCCCTCGTGCCCGTCCTCGTCTCCGGACGCGGCGAGGCGGCCCTGCGCGCCCAGGCCGGAGCCCTGCTCGACCTGCTGGCGGGCCGCCCCGGCATCCACCCGACCGACCTGGCGTTCTCCCTCGCCACCTCGCGCGCCGCCCTCGAGCACCGCGCCGCGGTCGTCGCCGACGACCACGAAGGACTGGTGCGCGGCCTGACCGCACTGCGCGACGGACTGCCCGGCGCCGGTCTCGTCCAGGGCCGCACCGGCCGTGGACGCACCGCCTTCCTGTTCACCGGACAGGGCAGCCAGCGCCTCGGCATGGGGCGCGAACTGTACGAGCGCCACCCGGTGTTCGCCGACGCCCTGGACGCGGTGCTCGTCCGGATCGACGGCACCACCGAACGCCCCCTGCGCGACGTGCTGTTCGCCGCCGAGGGCTCCGAGGACGCCGCCCTGCTCGACCGCACCGGCTACGCGCAGCCCGCGCTGTTCGCCCTCGAAGTGGCGCTGTTCCGGCTGCTGGAGTCGTGGGGGATCACCCCCGACTACCTGGCCGGCCACTCCGTCGGCGAGATCGCCGCCGCGCACGTCGCCGGCGTCCTCGACCTCGACGACGCGTGCGCCCTGGTGGCCGCCCGCGGCCGGCTGATGCAGGCGCTGCCCGAGGGCGGCGCGATGGTCGCCCTGGAGGCCGCCGAGGACGAGGTGCTGCCGCACCTGGAGGGCCTCGCCGACCAGGTCTCCGTGGCCGCCGTCAACGGGCCCAGGTCCGTCGTCGTCGCCGGTGTCGAGGAGCCCGTGCTCGCCGTCGCCGCGCACTTCGCCGAGCAGGGGCGCCGCACCAAGCGCCTACGGGTGAGCCATGCCTTCCACTCGCCGCTCATGGACGCCATGCTGGACGACTTCGCCGCCGTGGCCCGCACGCTGACGTACCACGCTCCGGCGATCCCGTTCGTCTCCAACGTGACCGGCACCCTCGCCACCCCCGAGCAGGTGTGCGGCGCCGACTACTGGGTCTCCCACGTCCGCTCCGCCGTGCGCTTCGCCGACGGCATCGGCTGGCTGTCCGCCCAGGGCGGCGTCCAGACCTTCCTGGAGCTCGGCCCCGACGGCGTGCTCACCGGGATGGCCCGCGAGGGCCTCACCGACGCCTCCCGCACGGCGCTGCTGCCCACGCTGCGCGGCGACCGCCCGGAGGAGCAGGCCCTCGTCACCGCCGTCGCCGCGGCCCACGCCCACGGCTTCGACGTCGACTGGGCCACCTGGTTCGAGGGCAGCGGCGCCCGCCGCGTGGCCCTGCCCACCTACGCCTTCCAGCGCGAGCGGTACTGGCCCGACACCACCGCGGCCGGCACCACCACCGTCGCACCCGGCTCCGCGCTCGACGCCGAGTTCTGGGCCGCGGTGGAACACGCCGACGTCGCCTCGCTCGCCGCCTCACTCGGCCTCGACGACACGACCGTCACCGCGATGGTCCCGGCGCTCACCGCCTGGCGGCAGCGCCGCGGCGAACAGTCCGCGCTCGACTCCTGGCGCTACCGCGTCACCTGGAAGCCGCGCGGCGGCGCCCCCGCCGCCGCACCCACCGGACGCTGGCTCGTGCTCGTACCGGCGGAGCACCGCGACGAGTCCACCGCCGCCTGGGCCGCAGACGTCGAGGCCGCCCTCGCCACCGCGACCGTCCGCGTGGAGGTCACCGGCACCGACCGCGCCGCCCTCGCCGCCCGCCTCACCGAGGCCGCCGACGGCGACACCTTCCAGGGCGTGCTGTCGCTGCTGCCGCTCGCGCCCGGCGACGCCGGACACCCCGGCGCCCCCGCCGCGCTCACCCTCACCGCCACCGCCCTCCAGGCGCTCGGCGACGCCGGCCTCGACGCCCCGCTGTGGAACGTCACCCGGGGAGCCGTCGCCGTCGGCCGCTCCGAGCAGGTCACGGCACCCGAGCAGGCCGCCGTGTGGGGCCTTTGCCGGGCCGCCGCCCTCGAACTGCCCGGCCGCTTCGGCGGCAGCGTCGACCTCCCGGAGGACCTGGACACGCAGGCCGCCCGACGGCTGCGCGGCATCCTGGCCGCGGGCGACGGCGAGGACGCCGTCGCCGTCCGCGCCGGCGGTGTCTTCCTGCGCAGGCTGGCCCACAGCCCCGTCGCCGACACCGTCCGCCCCGCCTTCGACCCGGCGGCCGGCACCGTCCTGATCACCGGCGGCACCGGCGGCATCGGCGGACACCTCGCCCGCCGCCTCGCCCGCGACGGCGCCGCCCACCTGCTGCTCACCAGCCGCCGCGGACCCGACGCCCCGGGCGCCGCCGAACTCCGCGCCGAACTCGAGGAGTCGGGCGCCCGCGTCACGATCGCCGCGTGCGACGCCGCCGACCGCGACGCGCTCGCCGCACTCCTCGTCGAGGTGCCCGAGGACGCGCCGCTCACCGCCGTCTTCCACACCGCGGGCGTCGTCGACGACCACGTGGTGGACGAGCTGACCCCGGCGAGCTTCGCCACCGTCCTGCACGCCAAGACGGTCGCCGCCCGCCATCTGCACGACCTCACCGCCGGCCTCGACCTCGCCGCGTTCGTCCTGTTCTCCTCGACCGCCGGCCTCATCGGCGCCGCCGGACAGGGCAACTACGCCGCCGCCAACGCCCAGCTCGACGCCCTCGCCGAGCAGCGCCGCGCCCAGGGCCTGCCCGCCCTGTCCGTGGCCTGGGGCCCCTGGGCCGGCTCCGGCATGGTCGCCGACGCCGCCGAGATCGCCGCCCGCGTGCGCCGCGGCGGATTCGAACCCCTCGACCCCGCCTCCGGCGTCGCCGCGCTGCTGCGCGCCGTCGACAACGGTGACACCACCGTCGCCATCGCCGACATCGACTGGGAACGCTTCCTGCGCGCCTTCGCGGCCGGCCGCCCGCTGCCGCTCGTCGCCGACCTCCCGGAGACGGCCGGCGCCACCGCCCCGGCGGCGGCCACCGCCACCGGGTCGAGCCTGCGGCAGCAACTCGCCGAGATGCCCGCCGAGGAGCGCCCCGCACACGTCCTCGACCTGCTGCGCACCCAGGTGGCGGCCGTGCTCGGCCACACCGATGCCCGCACCGTCGACGACGACCTGGCCTTCCGGGACCTCGGCTTCGACTCGCTCACCGTCCTCGAGCTGCGCAACGCGCTCAACGCCATCACCGGCCTGAGCCTGCCCGCCTCCCTCGTCTACGACCACCCCACGCCGCGCGAGATGGCGGACTTCCTGCTCGCCGAACTCCTCGGCACGCTCCCGGACTCCACCGCCCACACCGTCGCCACCCGGGCCGTCGACGACGACCCGATCGCGGTCGTCGGCCTCGCCTGCCGCTTCCCCGGCGGCGTCACCACGCCCGAGGAGCTGTGGCGGCTGCTGACCGAGGGCCGCGACGGCATCACCCCTTTCCCCGACGACCGCAACTGGGACATGGCGGCGCTCGGCGCCGGCGCCTCCGACACGCTGCACGGCGGATTCCTCGCCGGGGTCGCCGACTTCGACGCCCGCTTCTTCGGCATCTCGCCCCGCGAGGCGCTCGCCATGGACCCGCAGCAGCGGCTGCTGCTCGAAACCACCTGGGAGGCGCTGGAGCGGGCCGGCATCGACCCGGCCGCGCTGCGCGGCTCCACCACCGGTGTCTTCGTCGGCACCAACGGCCAGGACTACCCGAACCTGCTGCGCCGCTCCGCCTCGGACGTCGCCGGCTACGTCGCCACCGGCAACACCGCCAGCGTGATGTCCGGCCGCCTCTCCTACGCCCTCGGCCTGGAGGGTCCCGCGGTCACCGTCGACACCGCCTGCTCCTCCTCGCTGGTCGCCCTGCACTGGGCGGGCCGCGCGCTGAGCGCCGGCGAGTGCGACCTCGTCGTCGCGGGCGGCGTCTCGGTGATGTCGACCCCCGACTCCTTCGTCGAGTTCAGCACCCAGGGCGGACTGGCCCCCGACGGGCACTGCAAGCCGTTCTCCGACGACGCCGACGGCACCGCCTGGTCCGAGGGCGTCGGCATCCTGGTCCTGGAACGGCTCTCCGACGCGATCCGCAACGGCCACGAGGTCCGCGGCATCATCCGCGGCACCGCGGTCAACCAGGACGGTGCCTCCAACGGCCTGACCGCCCCCAACGGCCCGTCCCAGCAGCGCGTCATCCGCCAGGCCCTCGCGGACGCCCGCCTCGCGCCGTCCGACATCGACGCGGTCGAGGCGCACGGCACCGGCACCACCCTCGGCGATCCGATCGAGGCGCAGGCCCTGCTCAACACCTACGGCAGGGACCGCGACGCCGAACAGCCGCTGCTCCTCGGCACCATCAAGTCGAACATCGGCCACACCCAGGCCGCCGCGGGCGTCGCCGGCGTCATCAAGATGCTGCTGGCGATCCAGCACGGCACCCTGCCGCGCACCCTGCGCGTCACCAGCCCCACCAGCCACGTCGACTGGAGCGGCGGCGCCGTGTCGCTGCTCACCGAGGAACGCGACTGGCCCGGGACCGGACGGCCGAGGCGCGCAGGCGTCTCCGCCTTCGGCGTCAGCGGCACCAACGCGCACGTCATCGTGGAGCAGGCTCCCGCCGACGAGCCCGCCCCCGCCCCGGCCGACGAGCCCGCCCCCGCCGCCGAGGTCGGCACCGTCCCGTGGATCGTCTCCGGCCGCAGCCGCGAGGCACTCCAGGACCAGATCGACCGGATCACCGCGTACGCCGCCGCCCACCCGGAGCTCTCCCCGCTGGACGTCGGCCGCTCCCTGGCCACCGACCGTACCCTCTTCCCGCACCGCGCCGTGCTGCTCGCCGGCCCCGACGGGGTGCGCGAGACGGCCCGCTCGGTCGCGTCCCGCACCCCCGGCCGCACCGCCTTCCTGTTCTCCGGGCAGGGCGCACAGCGCGCCATGATGGGCCACGGCCTGTACGAGCGGTTCCCGGTGTTCGCCGACGCGCTGGACACGGTCCTCGCGCAGTTCGACACCGCGCTGGACTTCTCGCTGCGCCAGGTCCTGTTCGCCGCGCCGGGCACGCCCGACGCCGAGCTGCTCGACCAGACCGGCTGGACCCAGCCCGCACTGTTCGCCGTAGAGGTCGCCCTCCACCGCCTCCTGGAGTCGTGGGGCCTGACCCCCGACCACGTCGCCGGTCACTCCGTCGGTGAGATCGCCGCCGCGCATGTCGCCGGGGTGTTCTCGCTGGAGGACGCCTGCCGGCTGGTGGCGGCCCGCGCCTCCCTGATGCAGGAGCTGCCGCGGGGCGGTGCGATGCTCGCGGTGCGCGCCACCGAGGAGGAGGTGCTTCCGCTTCTGACGGAGCGGGTGTCGATCGCCGCGGTCAACGGTCCTTCGTCGGTGGTCGTCGCCGGTGACGAGGACGAAGTCGCCGCGATCGCCGAGCACTTCGAGGCGCAGGACCGCAAGACCACCCGGCTCAGGGTGAGCCACGCCTTCCACTCGCCGCTCA
Organism: Streptomyces sp. NBC_01788; assembly: GCF_035917575.1. GTDB lineage: Bacteria > Actinomycetota > Actinomycetes > Streptomycetales > Streptomycetaceae > Streptomyces. Next base: position 6,692,998 of record NZ_CP109090.1, read on the forward strand.
TGGACCCGATGCTGACCGCCTTCGGCCGGGTCGCGGAGTCCCTCACCTACCACGAGCCCCGCATCCCCCTGGTCTCCACCGTGACGGGCGCCCCCGCCGGTGCCGAACTCCTCACCCCCGCCTACTGGGTCCGCCACGTCCGCGAGACCGTCCGGTTCGCCGACGGCGTGCGCGCCCTGCGCGAGGCCGGCGTCACCGCCTTCGTGGAGATCGGCCCGGACGGCCGGCTTTCCGCCGCCGCCCAGCAGACCCTGGACGCGTCCGCCGACGGGGCACCCGCCACCGCCGTCCCGCTCCAGCGCCGCGACCGCGCCGAGGAGACCACCCTCCTGGACGGGCTGGCCACCCTGCACACCCAGGGCAACGGACCCGACTGGACCGCCTGGTTCGCAGGCACCGGCGGGCACCGCGTCGAACTGCCGACGTACGCCTTCCAGCGTGAGCGCTACTGGCCCGAGCCCGCCGCGCCCGGCGCCACCGGCACTCCGGACCCCGTCGACGCCGCCTTCTGGGCCGCCGTCGAGCGGGAGGACCTGGAGAGCCTCACGGCCTCCCTGGGCCTGGACGGCGACACCGTCACCACGATGGTGCCCGCGCTGTCCGCCTGGCGCCGACGCAACGACGCCCGCTCCACCGCCCGCGACTGGCGCTACCACGAGAGCTGGACCGCGCTCGGCACCCCGGCGCACGCCGCCCCGGCCGGCCGGGTCCTGGCCCTCGTGCCCGCCGAGCACGCGGGCGCCGACTGGGCGGAGACGCTCGTCACCGCTCTGGGCGCCGACCCGCTCGTCGTCGACGAAGCCCCCGGCTCCCTCGCCCGGGAACTCGCGGACGTCGACCCGGCCGGCTGGACCACGGTGGTCTCGCTGCTCGCCGCGGGCACCGGCACCCTGCCGGCGCCCGACGCCGCACCGGCCGCCGTCCTTCAGGCCCTGCGGGCCGCCGGTGTCGACGCCCCGCTGTGGTGCGTCACCCGCGGCGCCGTCTCCGTCACCGGGGAGGCACCCGCCGCCGTCGGCCAGGCCGCCCTGTGGGGCATGGGCCGAGTCGCCGCGCTTGAGCACCCCGAGGGCTTCGGCGGCCTCGCCGACCTCGCGCCCGACGCCGACGCCGCCACCGCGGCCCTGCTCGCCGCCCACCTGACCGGGCCCGGCAGCGAGGACCAGATCGCCGTCCGCGCCGCCGGCCTGTTCGGCCGCCGCCTCGTGCGCACCGCCGTCGCCCCCGGCGACGCCGGATGGCGCCCGCACGGCACCGTCCTCGTCGTCGGCGGCACCCGCACCATGAGCGCCCACGCCGCCCGCTGGCTCGCCCGCGAGGGCGCCGCCCGCCTGGTGCTGACCACCTCGCCCGCCGACGGCGGCACCGACACCGAGGAACTGCGGGCCGAACTCGCCCGGCTCGGCGCCGAGGCCACCGTCGCGGTCCACGACACCGGCGACCGGGACGCGGCCACCGCGCTCCTGGACGGTCTGACCGACCTGACCGCGGTCGTGTACGCCGACGACACCCCGGCGGACGGCCTGGCCGCCGCCCTCGCCCCGGTGGACGCCCTCGCCGAGGCCGTCGCCGGCCGCTCCCTGGACGCGTTCGTCCTCTTCGGCTCCATCGCCGGGGTCTGGGGCGTGCGCGGCAGGTCCGACGAGGCCGCGGGCGGCGCCTACCTGGACGCCCTCGCCCGCGCCCTGCGCGCCGGCGGGACGCCCGCGCTGGCCGTCTCCTGGGGCGCCTGGGCCGAGCTGGCCGACCCGTCGACCACCGCCCACCTGCGGATGAACGGGCTGCCGGTGATGGACGCCGACGCCGCCCTGACCGCCCTTGCCGGTGCCGTCGCCGACGGCTCCGCCGCGGTCACCGTCGCCGACGTCCGCTGGGACACCTTCGCCCCGGCGCACCACGAGGCCAGGACCACCGCGCTGTTCGACGGCCTGCCCGAGGCCAGGACCGCCCTCGCGGGCGCGGCCCGCGCCCGTACCGAGGAGGCCGCCGCCTCCGGCGGCTACGGCCAGTGGCTCCTGGAGCAGCCCGCCGCCGACCGGGACGACATCCTGCTCGCCCTCGTCGGCGAGAAGGCCGCCCTGGTCCTCGGCCACGCGGACACCGCGCTCGTCGAACCCGACCTGCCCTTCCGGGACCTCGGCTTCGACTCGCTGACCGCCGTCGACCTGCGCAACCAGCTCACCGCGGCGACCGGCATCACGCTGCCCGCGACCCTGGTCTTCGACCACCCGAACCCCGCGGCGCTCGCCGCGCACCTGCGCACCGAACTCCTCGGCGGCGCCACGGACACCGCCGCCCCGGTGGCCGCGCCCGTCGCCACCGGCGACGACCCGGTCGTCATCGTCGGCATGGCCTGCCGCTACCCGGGCGGCGTCAACTCGCCCGAGGACCTGTGGCAGCTCCTCCTCGACGAGGTCGACGCCGTCGGTGACTTCCCGACCGACCGGGGCTGGGACCTCGACGCCCTCGCCACGGACGGCCCGGGCCGCAGCGCCACCGACCAGGGCGGATTCCTCTACGACGCCACCGACTTCGACCCCGGCCTGTTCGGCATCTCGCCGCGCGAGGCCATGGTGATGGACCCGCAGCAGCGGATCCTGCTCGAGGCGTCCTGGGAGGCCCTGGAACGGGCCGGCATCGACCCGGTGACCCTGCGGGGCAGCGGCACCACCGGCGTCTTCGTCGGCGGCGGCTCCGGCGACTACCGGCCGCCGGCCGAGTACGGCCAGTGGCAGACCGCCCAGTCCGCCAGCCTCCTGTCCGGCCGCGTCGCCTACACCCTCGGTATCCAGGGCCCCACGGTGTCCGTCGACACCGCCTGCTCCTCCTCCCTGGTCGCCCTGCACCTGGCCGCCCAGGCCGTGCGCTCGGGCGAGTGCTCGATCGCCCTGGCCGGCGGTGTCACCGTGATGGCCACCCCCGTCGGCTTCGTCGAGTTCAGCGCCCAGGGCGCACTGTCGCCCGACGGCCGCTGCCGCGCCTTCTCCGAGGACGCCAACGGCACCGGCTGGTCGGAGGGTGTCGGCATGCTCGTCGTCGAACGCCTCTCCGACGCCCGCCGCAACGGCCACCGCGTGCTCGCCGTGCTGCGCGGCTCCGCCATCAACCAGGACGGCGCCTCCAACGGCCTGACCGCGCCCAGCGGCCCCGCCCAGCAGCGCGTCATCCGCCAGGCCCTCGCCAACGCCCGCCTGGAGAGCGCCGACGTCGACGCCGTCGAGGCGCACGGCACCGGCACCAAGCTCGGCGACCCGATCGAGGCGCAGGCCCTGCTGGCCACCTACGGCCAGGACCGCGAGCGGCCCGTGCTGCTCGGCTCCCTGAAGGCCAACATCGGCCACACGCAGGCCGCGTCCGGTGTCGGCGGCGTCATCAAGATGGTGCTCGCCATGCAGCACGGTCTGCTGCCGCGCTCGCTGTACGCCGAGAACCCCTCCTCGCACGTCGACTGGACCGCGGGCAACGCGCGCCTGCTCACCGAGCCCACCGCCTGGCCCGAGTCGGAGCGGGTGCGCCGGGCCGCCGTCTCCTCCTTCGGGGCCAGCGGCACCAACGCCCACCTGATCCTGGAGCAGCCGGCCCCCGTCAAGCAGCCCGCGCGGCCCGCCGGGCCCGCCGCGGACGGCTCGCCCGTCCCGGTCCTGCTGTCCGGCCGCTCGGAGAACGCGCTGCGCGCCCAGGCACGCAAGCTCCTGGCCCACGTGACCGGCCACCCCGAGGAGACGGTCACCGACCTGGCCCGCACCCTGGCCACCACCCGCGCCGTCTTCGAACACCGGGCCGCGGTGACCGCCGCCGACCGGGACGCGCTGCTCGCCGGGCTCACCGCCGTCGCGGAGGGCAACACCGCCGCGCAGGTCGTCGAGCACCATGTGGAGCGCACCGGCAAGCATGCCGTGCTCTTCTCCGGCCAGGGCTCCCAGCAGCTCGGCATGGGCCGGGACCTGTACGAGCGGTTCCCGGTGTTCGCCGAGGCGTTCGACGTGGTCCTCGCCCGGCTCGACGGCCACCTCGGTGCCTCGCTGCGGGAGATCGTCTGGCACGGTGACCAGGAGACCCTGAACGAGACCGGGCACACCCAGCCCGCGCTGTTCGCCTTCGAGGTCGCCCTGTACCGCCTGGTGGAGTCCTGGGGTGTGACGCCGGACTTCGTCGCCGGTCACTCCGTCGGCGAGATCGCCGCCGCCCATGTCGCGGGCGTCCTCTCCCTGGACGACGCCTGTCGGCTGGTCGCGGCACGGGCCCGCCTGATGCAGGAACTGCCGCGCGGCGGCGCCATGGTCGCGGTCGAGGCCACCGAGAAGGAGGTCGCCGCCGAACTCACCGACGCGTTGGTGTCGATCGCCGCGGTCAACGGCCCCACGTCCGTGGTGCTCGCCGGTGAGGAGGACGCGGTGCTCGCCCTGGCCGCCGTCCTCGCCGAGCGGGGCCGCCGCACCACCCGCCTCAAGGTCAGCCACGCCTTCCACTCGGCGCTGATGGACCCGATGCTCGCCGAGTTCCGCAAGGTCGCCGAGAGCCTGCGCTACGACGCACCCCGCATCGCCGTCGTGTCCAACGTGACCGGCGACGTGGCGGGCGCCGACGAACTGTGCGACGCCGACTACTGGGTGCGCCATGTGCGCGGCACCGTCCGGTTCGCCGACGGCGTCACCGCACTGGCCGGCCGGGGCGTCCGCGTCTTCCTCGAACTCGGCCCCGACGCGGTGCTGTCCGCGCTCGCCGAGCAGAGCGCCCCGGACAGCGTGAGCGTCCCCGCGCAGCGCCGCAACCGCGACGAGGTGGAGACCCTGGTCGCCGCCCTCGGCCGGCTGCACGTGCACGCCGCCGGACCCCGCTGGGACACCTTCTTCGAGGCCGCCCCCGGCTCCTGGCTCGACCTGCCGACCTACGCCTTCCAGCGCGGCCGGTTCTGGCCGGACACCCTGCCCGCCACCGCGCAGGGCACCGTGTCCGCCGGTGAGGCCGAAGGCACCGACACCGCCTTCTGGGACGCCGTCGCGCAGGAGGACTTCGGCTCGCTCGAGGCCGTCCTCGACGTCGAGGGCGACGCCCTGTCCAAGGTGCTGCCGGCCCTGCTCGACTGGCGCCGCCGCAAGTCCGAGGAGACACAGCTCGACAACTGGCGCCACCGCATCGTCTGGAAGCGTCTGACCGGCGGGGCGATGGCCCACCGCAAGCCGCTCACCGGCACCTGGCTGGCCGTCGTCCCCGAAGGCCTCGGTGAGGACCCGTGGGTGACGACCGCGCTGGACGCCCTGGGCACCCGGGTGGTGCGCGCCGAGGCCGGCAGCGCCGACCGGGAGGCCATGGCCGCCACCCTGCGTGAGACCGCCGCGGAGGGCACCCGCTTCGCCGGCGTCGTCTCCCTGCTCGCCCTGAGCGAGACGGTGCACGGCGACGTGCCCGAGGGCGTCGCCCTCACCGGCACGCTGCTCCAGGCCCTCGGCGACGCCGGGATCGAGGCCCCGCTGTGGTGCGTCACCCGCAGCGCCATGTCCGCCAACCGCACCGACCGCCCGCGCCGGCCGCTCCAGGCCGCCGTGTGGGGCCTGGGCCGGGTGGCCGCGCTGGAGTACCCGCACCGCTGGGGCGGCCTGGTGGACCTGCCGGAGCGCGCCGACGAGCGTGCCGCCGCCGGACTCGCCGCCGTCCTCGCCGGACTCGACGGGGAGGACCAGGTCGTCGTGCGCGGCTCCGCGGTCCTCGCCCGCCGCCTCGTACCGGCACCGGACCGCGGGCAGACCGGCGCCTGGGACCCGACCGGCACCGTGCTGATCACCGGCGGCACCGGCGCCCTCGGCGCCCATGTGGCCCGCCGCCTGGCCAAGGAGGGCGCCCAGCACCTGGTGCTGCTCGGCCGCCGCGGACCCGAGGCGCCCGGCGCCACCGCCCTGCGCGACGAACTCCAGGCGCTCGGCACCGGCGTCACCCTCGCCGCCTGCGACGCCTCCGACCGGGATCAGCTCACCGCGGTGCTCGATGCGATCCCGGCCGACCGGCCGCTGACCGCGGTGATCCACGCGGCGGGCGTGCTCGACGACGGCGTCATCGACCGGCTCACCCCGGCGCGGTACCAGCAGGTGTTCCGCGCGAAGGTCACCTCGGCGCTGCTGCTCGACGAGCTGACCCGCGACCTCGACCTGACCGCGTTCGTCCTGTTCTCGTCCGCCTCCTCCGCGGTCGGCAACCCCGGCCAGGCCAACTACGCGGCGGCCAACGCGGTCCTGGACGCCCTCGCCGAGATCCGCCGGGCGCAGAACCTGCCCGCGACCTCCGTGTCCTGGGGCGCCTGGGCGGGCGGCGGCATGGCCGAGGGCCACGGCGCGGACGAAGCGGCCCGCCGGGCCGGTGTCGGCGCCATGGACCCGGACCTCGCCGTGGAGTCGCTGCTGCGGCTGGTCACCGGCAAGGAGCCGACCGCGGTGGTCGCCGAGGTCGCCCTCGACCGGTTCGCCTCCGCCTTCGGCGGCACCCGGCCGAGTGCCCTGCTGCGGGAGTTCCCCGGCTACCGGGAGACCGTCGCCGCGGCGGCGCCCGAGTCCCCGGAGGGCACCCTCGCCGACCGGCTGGCGGGCATGCCGCCGGCCCGCCGCCTTGACACCGTCGTGGACCTGGTGCGCACCCGTGCGGCACAGGTCCTCGGCTACCCGGACACCGGCGCCGTCGGCGCCGAACGGTCCTTCCGGGACCTCGGGGTGGACTCACTGGGCGCGGTCGAGCTGCGTAACCGGCTCGGCGCCGCGACCGGCCTGAGCCTGCCCGCGACGCTGGTCTTCGACCACCCGACGCCGCTGGCGCTGGGTGAGTTCGTCCTCGCCCGGCTCGTCCCCGACGAGCCGGCCGTGTCCGACGAGGAGACCGAGATCAGGGCCGTACTGGCCTCCGTCCCGCTCGACCGGCTGCGTGAGATCGGCGTCCTGGAGCCCCTGCTCCAGCTCGCCGGACGCGGCGGTGGGGCCGGCGACGACGAAGACGACGAGTCCGTCGACTCGATGACAGTGGCAGACCTGGTGCGGGCCGCGCTCAACGGCCAGTCCGACCTGTAGCGCGAAGTGATGGAGCAGAGATGAACGCCCCTGCTGAGAACGTAGTCGAGGCACTGCGCGCCGCGGTCAAGGAGACCGAGCGGCTGCGGCGCCGCAACCGGACGATCGTGGCCGCGGCCCGGGAGCCCATCGCCGTGGTCGGCATGGGCTGCCGCTTCCCCGGCGGCGTCGACTCCCCACAGGCCCTGTGGGAGATGGTCGCCGGCGGCACCGACGTGATCTCCGGGTTCCCGGACGACCGCGGCTGGGACCTGGAGGCGCTGCGCACCAGTGGCACCGACGACCGGGACACCTCGGTCAGCCAGCGCGGCGGGTTCCTGGACTCGATCGCCGGCTTCGACCCCGGCTTCTTCGGGATCTCGCCGCGCGAGGCCGTCACCATGGACCCGCAGCAGCGGCTGCTCCTGGAGACGTCCTGGGAGGCGATCGAGCGCGCCCGCATCGACGCCACCGGGCTGCGCGGCACCCGCACCGGCACCTTCATGGGCACCAACGGGCAGGACTACGCCTACCTGCTGGTGCGGTCGCTCGACGACGCCACCGGCGACGTCGGCACCGGCATCGCCGCCAGTGCCGTCTCCGGCCGGCTGTCGTACACCTTCGGCCTGGAGGGGCCGGCGATCACCGTCGACACCGCCTGCTCCTCCTCGCTGGTCGCGCTGCACCTCGCCGTGCAGTCGCTGCGCAACGGCGAGTGCACCCTGGCGCTGGCCGGCGGCGTCAACGTGATGTCGACGCCGGGCTCCCTGGTCGAGTTCAGCCGGCAGGGCGGCCTCGCCAGCGACGGCCGCTGCAAGGCGTTCGCCGACTCCGCCGACGGCACCGGCTGGTCGGAGGGCGCGGCCGTGCTCGTCCTGGAGCGCCTGTCCGACGCCCAGCGCAACGGCCACCCCGTGCTCGCCGTCGTCCGCGGCTCCGCCGTCAACCAGGACGGCGCCTCCAACGGCTTCACCGCCCCCAACGGCCCCTCCCAGCAGCGCGTCATCAGGCAGGCCCTGTCCAACGCGGGTCTGAACACCGGCGACGTGGACGCGGTCGAGGCGCACGGCACCGGCACCCCGCTCGGCGACCCCATCGAGGCCCAGAGCATCCTCGCCACCTACGGCCAGGATCGCGAACAGCCCCTGCTGCTCGGCTCGATCAAGTCGAACATGGGCCACACCCAGGCCGCGTCCGGCGTCGCCGGGATCATGAAGATGGTCATGGCGATGCGCAACGGGGTGCTGCCGAAGACCCTGCACGTCGACCGGCCCTCCACCCACGTCGACTGGACGGCGGGCAAGGTCGAGCTGCTCACCGAGAACCGCCCCTGGCCCACCGCGCCCGACCGCCCCCGCCGCTCCGGCGTCTCCTCCTTCGGCGTCAGCGGCACCAACGCGCACGTCATCGTCGAGCAGGCACCCGAGACCCCCGCGGCCCAGCCGGAAGAGGCACCGGCCGCCCCCCGCACCGCGGGCGTCCTGCCCTGGGTGCTCTCGGCGCGCTCCGCCGCCGCCCTGCGCGAGCAGGTCGCCGCCCTCGTCGCCCACCTGGACACCCCCGGTGCCCCCGGCGCGCTGGACACCGCGTACTCGCTGGCCACCACCCGCGCGGCCCTGGAGCACCGGCTCGCCGTCGTCACCGGTGCGGACGGCACCGCCGGCCGCGAGGCGCTCACCTCCTGGCTGATGGGCGGCCCCGCCCCGGACGCCCACGAGGGCCAGGCCGTCGGCCGCACCCGCAGCGCCTTCCTGTTCTCCGGGCAGGGCGCCCAGCGCCTCGGCATGGGCCGTGAACTCCACGCCCGTTTCCCGGTGTTCGCCGAAGCCCTGGACCGTGTCCTCGACCTGCTCGACGAGGAACTCGGCGCGAGCCCCGGCGACATCATCTGGGGCGACGAGGAAGCCCCGCTGAACGAGACAGGGTTCACCCAGCCCGCCCTGTTCGCGATCGAGGTCGCCCTCTACCGCCTGGTGGAGTCCTGGGGCGTCACCCCCGACTTCGTCGCCGGCCACTCCATCGGCGAGATCGCGGCCGCGCATGTGGCCGGGGTGTTCTCGCTGGAGGACGCCTGCCGGCTGGTCGCCGCGCGTGCGGGTCTGATGCAGGCGTTGCCGCGTGGTGGTGCCATGGTGGCGGTGGAGGCGACCGAGGACGAGGTGCTGCCGCTGCTGACCGAGGGTGTCGCCGTCGCGGCGGTCAACGGTCCGACGTCCGTTGTGGTGTCCGGTGAGGAGGCGGCCACCCTCGCGGTCGCCGAGCAGTTGGCGGCGAAGGGCCGCCGTACCAGCCGTCTGCGGGTGAGCCATGCCTTCCACTCGCCGTTGATGGACCCGATGCTGGAGGACTTCCGCGCGGTCGCGGAGACGCTCTCCTACGACGAGCCGCGCATCCCGGTCGTCTCCAACCTCACCGGCGCCGTGGCCGCGGACGGGCAGCTGACCGACCCGGAGTACTGGGTACGTCATGTCCGTGAGGCCGTGCGGTTCGCCGACGGTGTCCGCGCGCTCGCCGAGGCCGGCGCCGACGTCCTGCTCGAACTCGGCCCCGACGGCGTGCTCGCCGCCCTGGCCCAGCAGTCGGCCAGCGCCGTCACCGTCCCGTTCCTGCGCAAGGACCGCCCCGAGGAGCACAGCGCCGTCACCGCGCTGGCCCGGCTGCACACGGCCGGCGTCACCGTCGACTGGGCGGCGTTCCACGACGGCACCGGCGCCCGCACCGCCGAACTGCCCACCTACGCCTTCCAGCACGAGCGCTACTGGCCCAAGGCGACCGCGACCGCCGTCGACGCCACCGGCCTCGGCCTCGCCTCGGCCGACCACCCGCTGCTCGGCGCCGCCATGTCGGTGGCCGGTTCCGACGAACTCCTGCTCACCGGCACCCTCTCGCTCGCCACCCACCCGTGGCTCGCCGACCACAGCGTCGGCGGCACGGTCTTCTTCCCCGGCACCGGATTCCTGGAGCTGGCCGTGCGCGCCGCCGACCAGGCCGGCTGCGACCGGGTCGAGGAACTGGCCGTCGACACGCCGCTCGCGCTGCCTCCCAAGGGCGTCGTGCAGATGCAGATCGCCGTCGGTTCCACCGCCGACGACGGGTCGCGCGAGCTGCGGTTCTTCACCCGGCCCGGCGAGGACTTCGACGCCGAGTGGACCCAGCACGCCACGGGCCGTATCGGCTCGGGCGAACACCTCATCGGCTTCGACACCACCGTATGGCCGCCGCAGGACGCGGAGGCCGTCGACATCGAGGGACTGTTCGACCGTTTCGCCTCGGACGGCCTGGACTACGGTCCGGTCTTCCGCGGAGTGCGAGCCGTGTGGCGCCAGGACGACACGGTCTACGCCGAGGTCGCGCTGCCCGACTCGGTCGAGGACGCCGGTGCCTTCGGCCTGCACCCGGCGCTTCTGCACGCGGCCCTGCACGGCACCGTGTTCCTGTCCGACGACAGCAGCCTGCTCCCCTTCGCCTGGGAGGGCGTGTCCCTGCACGCGGACGGGGCGAGCACCCTGCGGGTGCGGATCGCCTCGTGCGGCGAGGACGCGGTGCAGATCGCGGCGGTCGACCCGGCGGGTCAGCCGGTCGTCTCCGTGGAGTCGCTGACGCTGCGTGCCGCGGACGCGGAGGCCGGTGCCCGGCCGCGTCGCGATGACGCCAACTCGCTTTTCCGCGTCGACTGGACCCCCCGTACGGTCGCCGCCCCGGCTGCTCCCGCCACCTGGGCCGTGCTGGGTGATGACCCGTTCGGTCTGACGGCTGTGTTCGCCGCGGACTCCGAGACGGTCGCGGGCGTGCACGCTCCGGCCGCCACGCTTGAGGAGCTGGCCTCCCGGAGCGGATCCGTTCCCGACATGGTCGCGGTGACGGTCCGTGGCGGCGTCGACCAACGGCCCGAGGCCGCACATGAGTTGGCCCTTGAGGTGCTTGCTCTGGTGCAGGAGTGGCTGGCCGAGCCTGCCTTCGCCGCCACCCGGCTCGTCGTGGTCACCCGCAGCGCTGTCGCCGACGGCGAGCACGGCCCGCTCGATCTGGCCGCTGCCCCTGTGTGGGGTCTGGTGCGCTCCGCCCAGTCCGAGAACCCGGGCCGGCTGCTTCTGGCCGACGTCGATGACACGGCCGAGTCCATGGCCCGACTGCCGCTGTCGGCCGGGCTGTTCGACGCGGAGGAGCCGCAGGCCGTCGTCCGCGAGGGCACCGTCCGCGTCGGTCGGCTCGTCCGCCTTGAGGCCGGTGGCTCTCCCGTGCGGCCCCTGGATCCCGAGGGCACCGTCCTCGTCACCGGTGGCACCGGTGGTCTGGCTTCCGAGCTGGCCCGCCACCTGGTCGCCGAGCACGGCGTCAGGCACCTGCTGCTGACCAGCCGCCGCGGACCGGACGCCCCCGGTGCCGCCGACCTCGTCCAGGCGCTGGCCGGCCTCGGCGCCGAGGCCACGGTCGCCGCCTGCGACGCCGCCGACCGTGACGCGCTCGCCGCGCTGCTGGCCTCCGTCCCGGCCGAGCACCCGCTGACTGCCGTGGTGCACACGGCGGGTGTCCTCGACGACGGCATCGTCGCCTCCCTCACCCCGGACCGCCTCGACACCGTGCTGCGGCCGAAGGTCGACGCGGCCTGGCATCTGCACGACCTCACCCGCGACCTCGACCTGGCCGCCTTCGTCGTGTACTCCTCGACGGCCGGTGTCATGGGCAGCCCCGGGCAGGCCAACTACGCTGCGGGCAACGCCTTCCTGGACGCCCTCGCCGCCCACCGCCATGCTCTCGGCCTGCCCGCCACCTCGCTCGCCTGGGGCGCCTGGGAGCAAGGCGTCGGCATGACCGGCCAGTTGAGCGGCCAGGACGCGCGCCGGATCAGTGACGCCGGTGGGATGCCGCTGCTCTCCGTCGAACGGGGCCTGGCCCTGTACGACGCCGCCATGCTCGCCGACGAGCCGCTCGTGGTGCCGCTCGGTCTGGCCGGCGGTGGCCCGTTGCCCGCCGGTGCCGGCGTTCCCGCCCTGCTGCGCGGACTCGTCCGTACCGGTGGGCGCCGGGCCCGGGCGGCCACCGCCGCGGTCGCCCGCGCCGGCCTGGCCGAGCGTCTCGCGGTCCTGCCCGAGGACCAGCGCCGGCCGTTCGTCGTCGACCTGGTGCGTGCCGAGGCCGCCGCGGTCCTCGGGCACGGTTCCGCGGATGCCGTGGACGCCCGCCGGGAGTTCCGCGGTCTGGGCTTCGACTCGCTCACCGCGATCGAGCTGCGCAACCGGCTCGGCAAGGCGACCGGTCTCACCCTGCCCGCCACGCTCGTCTTCGACTACCCGACGCCCCAGCAGCTCGCCGACCATCTCCTGGACGAGCTGCTCGGCGCCGATGCCGTCGAAATCTTCGCCGCCCCTCGGACCGCTGCCGAGGTGGCCGACGATCCTGTCGTCATCGTCGGGATGGGCTGCCGCTTCCCGGGTGGTGTCGGGTCGCCCGAGGAACTGTGGGACCTCCTGGCGTCCGGTGCCGACGCCATCACCGGCTTCCCCGCCGACCGTGAGTGGGAGTCGTCGGCGTTCCTCGGCGGTGAGGCCGGTGCCGTGGCCGCGCGGGGCGGATTCCTGAGCGACATCGCCGGCTTCGACGCCGGGTTCTTCGGCATCTCGCCGCGCGAGGCCCTGGCCATGGACCCGCAGCAGCGCATCCTCCTCGAGGTGGCCTGGGAGGCCGTGGAGCGCGCCGGTGTCGATCCGGCCACCCTGCGCGGCTCTCGCACGGGTGTCTTCATGGGCGTCAACGGCCAGGACTACTCCAGTCTGGTCATGAGCTCCCGTGACGACGTCGCGGGCCACGCCACCGCGGGCCTCGCGGTCAGTGTGGTCTCGGGACGTCTCTCCTACGCGCTCGGCCTGGAGGGTCCCGCCCTGTCGGTCGACACGGCCTGCTCCTCGTCGCTGGTGTCCCTGCACCTCGCCGCGCAGGCGCTGCGGGCGGGGGAGTGCAGCATGGCGCTGGTCGGTGGTGTCACCGTGATGACCACCCCCGCCAACTTCGCCGGGTTCTCCCGGATGGGCGGTCTCGCCCAGGACGGCCTCTGCAAGGCGTTCTCCGACTCCGCCGACGGCACGGGCTGGTCCGAGGGCGCGGCGGTGTTCGTGGTGGAGCGTCTCTCCGACGCCCGTCGAGCCGGGCACCGCGTGCTGGCCGTGGTGCGTGGGTCCGCCGTCAACCAGGACGGTGCCTCCAACGGCCTGACCGCCCCGAACGGTCCTTCCCAGCAGCGGGTGATCCGGCAGGCGCTGGCCAACGCGGGCCTGAACACGAGTGATGTCGACGCCGTCGAGGCGCACGGCACCGGCACCCCGCTCGGCGACCCGATCGAGGCGCAGGCCCTGCTCGCCACCTACGGCTCCGACCGCGACCCGCAGCAGCCGCTGCTGCTCGGTTCGGTGAAGTCGAACATCGGCCACACCCAGGCCGCCGCGGGTGCCGCCGGGCTCGTCAAGATGGTCATGGCGATGCGCAAGGGCATGCTCCCGCGCACCCTGCACGTCACCGAGCCGTCCACGCACGTCGACTGGTCCCTCGGCGCTGTCCGGCTGCTCACCGAGGAGACGGTGTGGCCGGAGACGGGACGGGCTCGCCGTGCCGGTGTGTCGTCGTTCGGCATCAGCGGTACCAACGCCCACGTCATTCTTGAGGGCGCCCCCGAGGAGCCGGTGCCCGCACCGGCTGCCGGCCGGCCGGTGCCCGGCGCGATCGCCTGGCCCGTCTCCGCGAAGTCCGAGGCCGCGCTCGACGCCCAGGTGGAGCGGCTGCGGGAGTCCGCCGACGCGCTGCCCGCGCTCGACACCGCGTACACCCTGGCCACCGGCCGCTCCGACTTCGAGCACCGGGCCGTCCTGCTCGCGGCCGACGGCACCCTCGCCGAGGCCGCCCGGGGCGTCGCCGAACCGCGCCGTACCGCCTTCCTGTTCTCCGGGCAGGGCGCCCAGCGCCTCGGCATGGGCCGTGAACTCCACGCCCGTTTCCCGGTGTTCGCCGAAGCCTTCGACTCCGTCGCCGCCCTCCTGGAGGCCGGGCAGGGTACGTCCGTCCGCGACGTGATGTGGGGCACCGACGAAACGGCCCTGAACGCCACCGCGTTCACCCAGCCCGCGCTGTTCGCGGTCGAGGTCGCCCTGTACCGCCTGGTGGAGTCCTGGGGCGTCACCCCGGATTTCGTGGCCGGTCACTCGGTCGGTGAGATCGCGGCCGCGCATGTGGCCGGGGTGTTCTCGCTGGAGGACGCCTGCCGGCTGGTCGCCGCGCGTGCGGGTCTGATGCAGGCGTTGCCGCGTGGTGGTGCCATGGTGGCGGTGGAGGCGACCGAGGACGAGGTGCTGCCGCTGCTGACCGAGGGTGTCGCCGTCGCGGCGGTCAACGGTCCGACGTCCGTTGTGGTGTCCGGTGAGGAGGCGGCCACCCTCGCGGTCGCCGAGCAGTTGGCGGCGGAGGGTCGCCGTACCAGCCGTCTGCGGGTGAGCCATGCCTTCCACTCGCCGTTGATGGACCCGATGCTGGAGGAGTTCCGGGCGGTCGCGGAGACGCTCTCGTACGACGAGCCGCGGATCCCCGTCGTGTCCAACCTGACCGGCGAGGTCGCCCCCGCGGGCACGCACACCGACGCCGACTACTGGGTGCGTCATGTCCGTGAGGCCGTGCGGTTCGCCGACGGTGTCCGTGCGCTCGCCGACCGGGGCGTCACCGCCTTCCTGGAGATCGGCCCCGACGGCGTGCTCTCCGCGCTTGCCGCCGCCTCCATGACCGACTCCGACGCGGTCGTCGTGCCGGCGCTGCGCAAGGACCGCGACGAGACCGTGTCCCTCCTGGGCGGCGTCGCCCGGCTGCACGTCGCCGGTGTCGACGTCGACTGGTCGGCCCCCCTGTCCGGCACCGGCGCCCGCATCGTCGAGCTGCCCACCTACGCCTTCCAGCACGAGCGCTACTGGCCCAAGGCGGCCCTTGCCGCCCTGGACGCCTCCGGCCTCGGTCTGGCCTCGGCCGACCACCCGCTCCTCGGCGCCGCCATGTCGGTGGCCGGTTCCGGCGAACTCCTGCTGACCGGCTCCCTGTCGGCCGCCACCCACCCGTGGCTCGCCGACCACGTCGTCGGCGGCATGATCTTCTTCCCCGGCACCGGCTTCCTGGAGCTGGCCGTGCGCGCCGCCGACCAGGCCGGCTGCGACCGGGTCGAGGAACTGATGATCGCCGCACCGCTCGTGCTGCCCCCCACGGGCGCCGTACAGGTGCAGATCTCCGTCGGCGCGGCGGACGAGGACGGCTCGCGCGAGCTGCGGTTCTTCACCCGGCCCGGCGAGGACTTCGACGCCGAGTGGACCCAGCACGCCACGGGCCGTATCGGCTCGGGTGAACACCTCATCGGCTTCGACACCACCGTATGGCCGCCGCAGGACGCGGAGGCCGTCGACATCGACGGCATGTTCGAGCGCTACGCCGCCGACGGCTTGGAGTACGGCCCGGTCTTCCGTGGACTGCGTGCCGTGTGGCGCCAGGACGACACGGTCTACGCCGAGGTCGCGCTGCCCGACTCGGTCGAGGACGCCGACGCGTTCGGCCTGCACCCGGCGCTCTTCGACGCCGCCCTGCACTCCACGGTCTTCCTGTCCGCCGAGGGCGACGACCGCAGCCTGCTGCCGTTCGCCTGGGAGGGCGTGTCCCTGCACGCGGACGGGGCGAGCACCCTGCGGGTGCGGATCACCTCCTGTGGCGACGACGCCGTGCAGATCGCCGCGGTCGACCCGGCGGGCCAGCCGGTCGTCTCCGTGGAGTCGCTGACCCTGCGTGCCGCGGGCCCGGAGCCCGAGTCGCGCCGTGACGACGCCAACTCTCTGCTCCGCGTCGACTGGACCCCTCGTACGCTCGCCGCCCCGGCTGCTCCCGCCACCTGGGCCGTGCTGGGTGATGACCCGTTCGGTCTGGCCGCCGTGCTCGCCGCGGACTCCGAGGCGGTCGCGGGCGTCCACACCCCGGCCGCCACGCTTGAGGAACTGGCCGCCCGGAGCGGGGCCGTTCCGGACATGGTCGCCGTCACGATCCGCGGCGATGTCGACCAACGGCCCGAAGCCGCACACGAGTTGGCCCGCGAGGTGCTTGCTCTGGTGCAGGAGTGGCTGGCCGGACCCGCTTTCGCCTCCTCCCGGCTCGTAGTGGTCACCCGGAACGCCGTCGCCGACGGCGAGCGCGCGCCGCTCGATCTCGTGGCGGCGCCCGTCTGGGGTCTGGTGCGCTCCGCCCAGTCCGAGAACCCGGGCCGGCTGCTCCTGGCCGATGTCGACGACACGGCCGAGTCCATGGCCCGACTGCCGTTCCTTGCGGGGCTGTTCGACGCGGAGGAGCCGCAGGCGCAGGTCCGCAAGGGCACCGTCCGCGTCGGCCGGCTCGCCCGCCTGGAGTCCGGTTCCTCTCTCGTTCCGCCGGCCGGGACGCCGTGGCGGCTGGGCAGCCGTGTCAAGGGCAGCCTCGACGGTCTCGCCCTGCTGCCGCATCCGGAGGCTCTGGAGCCGCTGACCGGCCGGCAGGTGCGCATCGGGATCCGCGCCGCGGGCCTCAACTTCCGCGACGTGCTCAACGCTCTTGGCATGTACCCCGGTGAGGCGGGCCTGTTCGGCTCCGAAGCCGCGGGCGTCGTCACCGAGGTCGGCCCGGACGTGACGGGGCTCGCTCCCGGTGACCGGGTCATGGGCATGGTGTTCGGCGGGTTCGGTCCGTCGGGTGCCGCCGACGAGCGTCTGCTGACCCGGATCCCCGACGACTGGTCCTGGGAGACCGCGTCGTCCGTGCCGCTGGTGTTCCTCACCGCCTACTACGCGCTGAAGGATCTCGCCGGGTTGAAGGCGGGGGAGAAGGTCCTGATCCACGCCGGTGCCGGTGGCGTCGGCATGGCGGCGATCCAGATCGCCCGTCACTTCGGCGCGGAGGTCTTCGCGACGGCCAGTGAGGGCAAGTGGGACGTGCTGCGCTCCCTCGGCGTCGCCGACGACCACATCGCGTCCTCGCGCACCCTCGACTTCGAGGCGGCCTTCGCGGAGGTCGCGGGGGACAAGGGCCTCGATGTCGTCCTGAACGCTCTGGCCGGTGAGTTCGTCGACGCGTCGATGCGACTGCTCGGCACGGGCGGCCGGTTCCTGGAGATGGGCAAGACCGACATCCGGGACGCCGGCTCCGCCTCGGACGGCATCACCTACCGGTTCTTCGACCTGGGCATGGTCGACTCCGACCACATCCAGCAGATGCTGCTCGACCTCGTCGGCCTCTTCGAGCGGGACGTGCTGTCCCCGCTTCCGGTCCGAGCCTGGGACGTCCGCCGCTCCCGTGAGGCCTTCCGCTTCATGAGCATGGCCAAGCACATCGGCAAGATCGTGCTGACCATGCCCCGGCCCCTGGACCCCGAGGGCACCGTCCTGGTCACCGGTGGCACCGGCGGTCTCGCCTCCGAACTGGCCCGCCACCTGGCCGCCGAACACGGCGTCAGGCACCTGCTGCTGACCAGCCGCCGCGGACCGGACGCCCCCGGTGCCGCCGACCTCGTCCAGGCGCTGGCCGGCCTCGGCGCCGACGCCACGGTCGCCGCCTGCGACGCCGCCGACCGAGACGCCCTCGCCGCGCTGCTCGCCTCCGTCCCGGCCGAGCACCCGCTCACCGCGGTCGTACACACGGCGGGTGTCCTCGACGACGGCATCCTCGCCTCCCTCACCCCCGACCGCCTCGACACCGTGCTGCGGCCGAAGGTCGACGCCGCCTGGCATCTGCACCACCTCACCCGCGACCTCGACCTGGCCGCCTTCGTCCTGTACTCCTCGACCTCCGGCGTCTTCGGCAGCCCCGGCCAGGCCAACTACGCCGCGGGCAACACCTTCCTGGACGCCCTCGCCGCCCACCGCCAGGCCCTCGGCCTGCCCGCCACCTCGCTCGCCTGGAACGCCTGGGAGCAGGGCAGCGGCATGACGAGCGGACTGAGCGACGAGGACATGCGCCGCATCAACGACAACAGCGGCATGCCGCTGCTGTCCGTCGAGCGGGGCCTGGCCCTCTACGACGCCGCCACCCTCGCCGACGAACCGCTCGTCGTGCCACTGGGCCTCGGCGGCAACGGCTCGCTGCCCCCCGGCATGAGCGTCCCCGCGATCCTGCGCGGACTGGTCCGCACCGGCGGACGCCGGGCCCGGGCCGGCACCGCCGCGGTCGCCCGCGCCGGCCTGGCCGAGCGTCTCGCGGTCCTGCCCGAGGACCAGCGCCTGCCGTTCCTGGTCGACCTGGTGCGTGCCGAGGCCGCCGCGGTCCTCGGGCACGGTTCCGCGGATGCCGTGGACGCCCGCCGGGAGTTCCGCGGTCTGGGCTTCGACTCGCTCACCGCGATCGAGCTGCGCAACCGGCTCGGCAAGGCCTCCGGCCTCACCCTGACCGCCACTCTGGTCTTCGACTACCCGACGCCCCAGCAGCTCGCCGACCATCTCCTCGACGAACTGCTCGGCGCCGACGCCGCGGAGGCCTTCACCACCCCGCAGAACGCTGCCGCCGCGTCGGACGACGACCCCGTGGTCATCGTCGGTATGGGCTGCCGCTTCCCGGGCGGTGTCGGATCTCCCGAGGAACTGTGGGACCTCGTGGCGTCCGGTACCGACGCCATCACCGGCTTCCCCGCCGACCGTGAGTGGGAGTCCTCGACGCTCGGCGGCGAGCTGGGCGACCTGTCCGGACAGGGCGGATTCCTGAGCGACATCGCCGAGTTCGACGCCGACTTCTTCGGCATCGCGCCGCGCGAGGCCCTCGCCATGGACCCGCAGCAGCGCATCCTGCTCGAAGTCACCTGGGAGGCCGTGGAGCGCGCCGGGCTGGACCCGGCCGCGCTGCGCGGAAGCCGCACCGGTGTCTTCATGGGTGTCAGCGGCCAGGACTACTCCGGCCTGGTCATGCGGTCCCGCGACGACATCGCGAGCCACGCCACCACCGGTCTCGCCGTCAGCGTGGTCTCCGGCCGCCTCGCCTACACGCTCGGCCTGGAGGGCCCCGCCCTCTCGGTCGACACCGCCTGCTCCTCGTCGCTGGTCTCCCTGCACCTCGCCACCCAGGCACTGCGGTCGGGGGAGTGCAGCATGGCGCTGGCCGGCGGTGTCACCGTGATGACCACCCCCGCCAACTTCGCCGGCTTCTCCAAGATGGGCGGTCTCGCCCAGGACGGCCGCTGCAAGGCGTTCTCCGACTCCGCCGACGGCACCGGCTGGTCCGAGGGCGCGGCGGTGCTCGTCCTCGAGCGCCTCTCCGACGCCCGCCGAGCCGGACACCGGGTGCTCGCCGTCGTGCGCGGCACCGCTGTCAACCAGGACGGTGCCTCCAACGGCCTGACCGCCCCCAACGGCCCGTCCCAGCAGCGGGTGATCCGCCAGGCGCTGGCCAACGCGGGCCTACGGCCCGGCGACGTCGACGCCGTCGAGGCGCACGGCACCGGCACCCCGCTCGGCGACCCGATCGAGGCGCAGGCCCTGCTCGCCACCTACGGCAGCGACCGCGACCCGCAGCAGCCGCTGCTGCTCGGCTCGGTGAAGTCGAACATCGGCCACACCCAGTCCGCGGCCGGTGCCGCCGGACTCGTCAAGATGGTCATGGCGATGAGCAAGGGCATGCTCCCGCGCACCCTGCACGTCACCGAGCCGTCCACGCACGTCGACTGGTCCCTCGGCGCCGTCCGGCTGCTCACCGAGGAAGCCGCCTGGCCGGAGACGGGACGGGCCCGCCGGGCCGGTGTGTCGTCGTTCGGCATCAGCGGCACCAACGCCCACGTCATCCTCGAAGGCGCCCCCGAGGCCGCCGCGGCCGAGCGTCCCGCCGAGGACACCGTGACCCCCGGCGTCACCCCGTGGGTCGTCTCGGCCCGCTCCGGGCAGGCGCTCGACGCCCAGCTGGAACGGCTGCGCGCCCATGCCGCCGCACACCCCGAGGTGTCCGGCGCCGACATCGGCCTGTCCCTCGTGACGAGCCGGTCCTCCTTCGAGCACCGGGCCGTCCTGCTGGCGGGCCCCGACGGCGTCACCGAGGCCGCGCGCGCCGAGGCCGGCGCCCGTACCCCGGCGTTCCTGTTCTCCGGGCAGGGCGCCCAGCGCCTCGGCATGGGACGCGAACTCCACGCCCGCTTCACGGTGTTCGCCGAGGCCCTGGACACCGTGCTGGACCTGCTCCACGCCGAACTCGGCTTCTCCCTGAGGGAGATCATGTGGGGCGACGACCCGGAACAGCTCAACCGCACCCGCTGCACCCAGCCCGCGCTGTTCGCGGTCGAGGTCGCCCTGTTCCGCCTGGTGGAGTCCTGGGGCGTCACCCCGGACTTCGTCGCCGGTCACTCGGTCGGTGAGATCGCGGCCGCGCACGTCGCCGGGGTGTTCTCGCTGGAGGACGCCTGCCGGCTGGTCGCCGCACGTGCCCGCCTCATGGACGCGCTGCCCGAGGGCGGCGCCATGGCCGCCGTCGAGGCCACCGAGGACGAGGTGCTGCCGCTGCTCGCCGACGGCGTCGCCGTCGCCGCCGTCAACGGCCCCGCCTCGGTCGTCGTCTCCGGCCCCGAGGACGGCGTCGGGCAGGTCGTCGCCCGCCTGGAGTCGGCCGGCCGCCGCGTCACCCGGCTGCGGGTGAGCCACGCCTTCCACTCGGCCCTGACGGAGCCGATGCTGGACGAGTTCCGCACCGTTGCCGAGAGCATCGCCTACGACGAGCCGCGGATCCCCGTCGTGTCCAACCTGACCGGCGAGGTCGCCCCCGCGGGCACGCACACCGACGCCGACTACTGGGTGCGCCACGTCCGCGAGGCCGTCCGGTTCGCCGACGGCGTCCGCGCGCTCGCCGACCGGGGCGTCACCGCCTTCCTGGAGATCGGCCCCGACGGCGTACTGTCCGCGCTCGCCGCCGCCTGTCTGCCCGACACCGGCACGGTCGTCGTGCCGGCGCTGCGCAAGGACCGCGACGAGACCGTGTCCGTCCTCACCGCCCTGGCCCGGCTGCACACCGCCGGCCTCGACGCCGACTGGACCGCCGTCCTCGCCGGCACCGGCGCCCGCACCGTCGAACTGCCCACCTACGCCTTCCAGGGCACCCGCTTCTGGCCCGACACCACCGCCGCCCCCGGCGACGCGGGCGGACTGGGCCTGGACGCCGGAGGACACCCGCTGCTCACCGCCGCCACGGCGGTCGCGGGCTCGGACGAGACGCTGCTCAGCGGACGCCTGTCCGCCGCCGCACAGCCCTGGCTCACCGGCCGCGTGAGCGACGGCACCACCACCCTGCCCACCGCGGTCCTCGCCGAACTCGCGCTGCACGCCGCCGACGCCTGCGACCGCACCACCGTCGAGAACCTCACCGTCAGCGCGCCCCTGGTGCTCACCGAAAAGCGCCCCCAGCGCCTCCAGGTACTGGTGGCCGCCCCCGACGGGACCGGCCGGCGCACCCTCACCGTGCACACCCGCGCGGACGGCGACGGCGCCCCGTGGATCGAGCGGGCCACCGCGGCGCTCACCGACGCGCCCGCCGCTCCCGCCGCGGCCGACGCCGTATGGCCGCCCGCCGACGCCACCCCGGTCGACGAGCTGCCCGAACCCACCGGCGCGGCCGTGCTGCGCGCCGCCTGGCGGCGCGGCGAGGACCTCTTCGCCGAGATCGAGATCACCGAACAGAGCCCGGCCGAGCAGGCGTTCGCCCTGCACCCGGCGCTCCTGGACACCGCGGTCCGCGCCGCCGCCGTCCTCAACGGAGACGGAGACGGAGGCGTAGAAGGCGACGACACCCTCGACGCCGTCGCCTGGGACGGGCTCGTCCTGCACGCCGCGCACCCCGCTCTCCTGCGGCTACGTCTCACCGCCACCGGCGACGACACCTGGGCGCTGGAGGCGACCGACCCGCAGGGCGGTCCCGTCCTCTCGGTGGCCTCGCTCACCATGGGCGCCACCGCCGCCGCACACGGCACGGACGCCCCCGCCGCGGACGACGCCGCACTGCTCACCCTCGACTGGGTCGCGCCCGCCCCGGCCCCGCGCCCCGGCGGCAACGCCCTGTGGACGGTGCTCGGCGACGGACTGCCCGGACTGGACACCGCGCTCGACGCGGCGGACGGTGTCCTCGCCACCCGCGCGCACTCGCTCACCGAACTGCTGGACAGCGGGGCACCCCTGCCGTCGCTGATGCTCCTGCCGGTCGAGGGCGACCCCGCCGCCGGGGACGACCTGCCCGCCGCGGTTCGCGCCGCCACCGCGACGGTGCTCGACCTGCTGCGCGAGTGGACCTCCGAACCCCGCACCGCGGACTCCCGCCTCGTGATCGTCACCCGGGGGGCCGTCGCGGCCGGCCGGGAGGACGTGACCGACCTGGCGACGGCAGCCGTCTGGGGCCTGGTCCGCTCCGCCCAGTCCGAGAACCCGGGCAGCTTCCTGCTCCTGGACCTCGACCCGGCCGCCGGCGCCGACGCGACCGACGCCGACGTACTGGCCTCGCTGCCTGCCCTGTTCGACGCGGGCGAGACACAGGCCGCCGTCCGCGGCGGCGTGCTCACCGTCGCCCGCCTCACCCGCACCGAGTCCGCGACCACCCCGGGCGCCGACCAGGTCCGTGCCTGGGACCGCGACGGCACCGTACTGATCACCGGCGGAACCGGCGGCCTCGGTGCCGTCCTCGCCCGTCACCTGGTGACCGGCCACGGCATCAAGCACCTGCTGCTGGCCGGCCGCCGCGGACCCGACGCACCCGGCGCGACCGCCCTGTGCGAGGAACTCTCCGCGCTCGGCGCCGAGGTCACCGTACGGGCCTGCGACGTCTCCGACAGGGGCGCCGTCGACGCGCTGCTCGCCTCGCTGCCGACCGAGCACCCGCTGACCGCGGTCGTGCACACGGCCGGTGTCCTCGACGACGCGACGATCGGCTCGCTCACCGCCGACCGGTTCGACACCGTGCTGCGCCCCAAGGCGGACGCCGCCTGGCACCTGCACCGGGCGACCTCGGCCCTGCCGCTCGCCGGATTCGTCCTGTACTCCTCCGTGGCCGGCGTCACCGGCGGCCCCGGACAGGGCAACTACGCCGCCGCCAACACGTTCCTCGACGCGCTCGCCGCGCACCGAGCGGCCCGGGGCCTGCCCGGCCTGTCGCTCGCCTGGGGACCCTGGGGCCAGGGCGCCGGCATGACCGGCACACTCACCGACGCCGACATCGAGCGCATGGAGCGCTCCGGGATGCCGCCGCTCACCGAACGCCAGGGCCTCGCCCTGTTCGACGCGGCGAACGGCCAGGACGAGGCACTCGCCGTGGCGATCCGGGTCGCCCGGTCCGCCGCGGCCCCCGACACCGGCGACGTCCCCGCGGTGCTGCGCTCCCTGGTCCGCACCCGGCGCCGCGCGGCGGCCACGGCCGGCGCCGACGGGCTCGCCCGCAGGCTGGCCGGCCTCGGCGCCGAGCAGCGGCACGAGACCCTCGTCGCCCTGGTCCGCCAGGAGACGGCCGGGGTGCTCGGCCACTCCGGTGCCGACGCGGTCCCCGCCGACCGGGACTTCAGCCGGCTGGGCTTCGACTCGCTGATGGCGGTCGAACTGCGCACCCGGCTCTCCGCGGCCACCGGTGTGCGGCTGCCGTCCACGCTCGTCTTCGACCACCCCACGCCCACCGCCGTCGCCCGGCACCTGGCCGGCTCCCTGGTGGGCGGGGAGCGGAGCGGCACGGCCGCGTCCCCGCTGGCGGCGCTCGACCGGCTGGAGGCGGAACTGTCCGCCGACGGCATGGACGAGGCCACCCGCCGCGGCGTCGCGGGCCGGTTGCAGCGGCTGCTGGCCGCCTGGGACGGCTCGGGCCCGGGCTCGGACGGGGACGGACCGGCCGTCGGTGAGCGGATCGAGGCGGCGAGCGCCGAGGAGATCTTCGCCTTCATCGACAACGAACTCGGCCGGTCGTCGAACTCCTGACCCGGGCCCACCGCAACTACGCGAGAAACATCTGAGGAAGGTTCACGGACGATGCCGGACGAAAGCAAGCTCGTCGATTACCTGAAGTGGGTCACGGCGGATCTCCACCAGACCCGCAGGCGCCTCCAGGAAGCCGAGTCGGGCCGCCACGAGCCCGTGGCGATCGTCGGCATGGCGTGCCGCTTCCCGGGAGGCGTGCGTTCCCCGGAGGACCTCTGGGAGCTGCTCGCCGACGGCGGCGACGCCATCGGCGGGTTCCCGGCCGACCGCGGCTGGGACCTGGAGACGCTCGCCGGTGACGGAGAGGGCCGCAGCAGCACGCAGAAGGGAGGATTCCTGCACGACGTCGCCGACTTCGACCCCGGCTTCTTCGACATCTCGCCCCGCGAGGCGCTGGCCATGGACCCGCAGCAGCGGCTGCTCCTCGAAACCGCCTGGGAGGCCGTGGAGCGCGCCGGGATCGCCCCCGGCAGCCTGCGCGGCAGCCGCACCGGTGTCTTCGTCGGCACCAACTCGCAGGACTACGCCCACCTCGTCCTCGCCTCCGACGACGACATGGGCGGCTACGCGGGCAACGGCCTGGCCGCCAGCGTGATGTCCGGCCGGCTGTCCTTCGCGCTCGGCTTCGAAGGACCCGCCGTCACCCTCGACACCGCGTGCTCCTCGGCCCTGGTCGCCCTGCACCTGGCCGCCCAGTCCGTACGCTCCGGCGAGGCCGACCTCGCGCTGGCCGGCGGTGTCACCGTCATGACGACCTCGTCCAGCTTCGTCGGCTTCAGCCTCCAGGGCGGCCTCGCCGCGGACGGCCGCTGCAAGGCGTTCGCCGACTCCGCCGACGGCACCGGCTGGTCCGAGGGCGTCGGCATGATCCTCGTCGAGCGGCTCTCCGAGGCCCGGCGCAAGGGCCACCCGGTGCTCGCCGTGCTGCGCGGCTCCGCCGTGAACCAGGACGGCGCCTCCAACGGCCTCAGCGCCCCCAACGGGCCCGCCCAGCAGCGTGTCATCCGCGACGCGCTGGCCTCCGCCGGGCTCTCGCCCGCCGACGTCGACGCCGTCGAGGCGCACGGCACCGGCACCACCCTCGGCGACCCCATCGAGGCACAGGCCCTGCTCGCCACCTACGGCCAGGACCGTGACGCGAGCCGCCCGCTGCGCCTCGGCACGGTGAAGTCCAACATCGGCCACACCCAGGCCGCCGCCGGTGCCGCGGGCGTCATCAAGATGGTCCTGGCCCTGCGCCACGGGCTGCTGCCCCGCACCCTGCACGTCGACGCGCCCTCCACGCACGTCGACTGGGACGCCGGCCACGTCAGCCTGCTCACCGAGGCCACCCCCTGGCCCGAGGGCGAGCAGGTGCGCCGGGCCGGTGTGTCGTCCTTCGGCATCAGCGGCACCAACGCCCACGTCATCCTCGAAGAGGCCCCCGCGGCCGAGGAGGACAAGGACGCCGGGCCGCGACCCGAGCCCGTGGTCCCGCGCGCCGTGCCGTGGCCCGTGTCGGCCCGTACCGCCGCCGCCCTCGCCGCCCAGCTGGAGCGGGTACGGCCGCTCGCCGCGTCCGGCGCCGGCCCCGTCGCCGTCGGCCACGCGCTGGCCGCCACCCGCACCCCCTTCGAACACCGGGCCCTGCTCGTCGCCGCGGACGGCGGCCTCACCGAGGCCGCCCGCGGCACCGTCCCCTCCGGCGACCGCCCCGGCCTCGCCGTGCTGTTCTCCGGCCAGGGCGCCCAGCGTCTCGGCATGGGCCGTGAACTCCACGCCCGCTTCCCGGTGTTCGCAGCCGCCCTGGACGAGACCCTCGCCCTCCTCGACGAGCGCCTCGGCCACTCGCTGCGCGACGTCATGTGGGGCGACGACCCCGCGGCCCTCGACGACACCGGCCACACCCAGCCCGCCCTGTTCGCCGTCGAGGTCGCCCTCTACCGCCTGTTCGCCTCCTGGGGGGTGCGCCCCGAACGCCTCGCCGGACACTCCGTCGGTGAGATCGCCGCCGTGCACGTGGCCGGCGCGTTGTCCCTTCAGGACGCCTGCACGCTGGTCGCCGCCCGCGCCGGCCTCATGCGGGAGCTGCCGGCCGGCGGAGCCATGGTCGCGCTGCACGCCACCGAGGCCGAGGTGCGGCCGCTCCTTGACGAGCGGGTCTCGCTCGCCGCGGTCAACGGCCCCGAGTCCGTGGTGGTCTCCGGCGCCGAGGACGCCGTCCTCACCATCGCCGGGCACTTCCGTGAGCAGGGCCGGCGCACCACGCGGCTCTCCGTGAGCCACGCCTTCCACTCGCCGCTCGTCGACCCGATGCTCGACGCGTTCCGGGACGTCGTCGCCAAACTCACCTTCGGCGAGCCGTCGGTCCCCGTCGTCTCCACCCTCACCGGTAGCGTCGTCACCGCCGAGGAACTGGCCACGCCGCACTACTGGGTGTGCCACGCCCGGCAGGCCGTCCGCTTCGCCGACGCCGTGCGCACCCTCGTCGACGAGGGCGCGCGGACCTTCCTCGAACTCGGCCCCGGCGGCGTGCTGTCCGCGCTCGTCGGCGAGAACACGCAGGCCGCCGATATCGCCGACGTCACCGCCGTGCCCGCGCTGCGCAAGGACCAGCCGGAGGAGGCCGCCGCGCTCGGCGCGCTCGGCACCCTGTGGACCCGGGGCACCGGGGCCGACTGGGACGCCGTGTCCGAGGGCACCCTCCCCGCGCGTCCGGCCCCCGTCGACCTGCCGACGTACGCCTTCCAGCGCGACCGGTACTGGCCGAACGTGCGCGCCCGCTCCGGCGACCCCGCCGGCCTCGGCCTCGGTGCCGCCGCGCATCCGCTGCTCGGTGCCACCGTCGCCCTCGCCGACGCCGACGAGTCCGTCCTCACCGGACGCCTCTCGCCGCTGACCCACCCCTGGCTCGCCGAGCACCGCGTCGACGGCCGGATCACCGTCCCCGGCACCGCCTTCGTCGAGATCGCGGTCCGCGCGGGCGACGAGAACGGCACCCCGCGCCTGGACCGGCTCGACCTGCTCGCCCCGCTCACCCTCGGCGACCGCGACGCGGTCCTGCTCCAGGTGCGCGTCGGCCCCGCGGACGCCTCCGGCCACCGGACGCTCTCCGTGCACGCCCGCCCGGCGACCGCGGACGACGCCCCCTGGACCACGTACGCCCGTGGTGTCCTCGCCCCCGACGAGGGCGCCGAGCACGCCGAGGACACAGCCACGGACCTCGTGGAGTGGCCGCCCGCCGACGCCCGCCACGTCCCGCTCGAGGAGCTGGAGTCCGACGGGCGCACCCTCGGTCCGCTGTTCAGCGGCCTGACCGGGGCGTGGCGGACCGAGGGCGAGGTGTTCGCCGAGGTCGAGCTGCCAGCAGAACCCGACAGCGGCTTCGGACTGCACCCCGCGCTGCTGTCCACCGCCCTGCGCGCCGCCGCCGCCCTCGACGGCGCCGCGGTTCCCGAGCCGGCCGGCTTCGACGGGCTCACGCTGCTCGCGACCGGCGCCACCGCACTGCGCGTACGGCTGAGCACCACCGGACCCGACACGGTCGCCCTCACCGCCGCCGACACCGCGGGCAACCTCGTCCTGACCGTCGACACCGTGCGCCTGGGCACCCCGGACGGCACCGCCGGGACCCCGGCCGCCACCGGCCAGGGCGACCTGTTCGCAGTCAAGTGGGCGCCCGTCAAAGCCTCCGCCCGCGCCACCGGCACCCGCTGGGCCGTCGTCGGCTCCGACGAACTCGACCTCGGCTACGCCATGCACCGCGCCGACGAGACCGTCACCGCCTACGCGGAGTCCCTGGGCGACGCCATCGGCGACAGCGGAGTCGCGCCCGACGTGTTCCTGATCCCGCTGGCGGGGGGCCTCCCGGGGGACAAGGACTCCGGAGCGGACGGCGTGCACGCCCTCACCGCCCGCGTCCTCGGCCACCTTCAGGAGTGGCTGTCCGAGCCGCGGCTCGCGGGCACCCGCCTCGTCTTCGTCACCCGCCGCGCCGTCGCCCTCGACGACGAGGACGTACTCGACCCGGCCGGCGCGGCCGTCTGGGGCCTGGTCCGCTCCGCGCAGACCGAGAACCCCGGGAGCCTGCTGCTCGTCGACCTCGACGACACGTTCCTCTCCGCCGGCGTGCTGCCCGACATCCTGACGCTCGACGAGCAGCAGCTCGCGGTCCGCAACTACGAGGTGCGCGCCGCCCGCCTCGCCCGGCTGCCGCGCACGGCCGACGACGCCCCCGCCGCCGACTGGAACCCGGACGGCACCGTCCTGATCACCGGCGGCACCGGCGGTCTCGGAGCCGCGCTCGCCCGTCACCTGGTCACCGCCCGGGGCGCCCGGCACCTGCTGCTGGCCGGCCGCCGCGGCCAGCAGGCGCCCGGCGCGGCCGAACTGGTCGCCGAACTGACCGGCCTGGGAGCCCAGGTGACCGTCTCCGCCTGCGACGTCGGCGACCGCGACGCCGTCGACGCGCTCGTCGCGTCGGTGCCGGCCGAGCACCCGCTGACCGCCGTCGTGCACACCGCGGGTGTCCTGGACGACGCCCTGATCGGCTCGCTCACCCCGGAACGACTGGCCGGTGTGCTGCGTCCCAAGGCCGACGCGGCCCACCATCTGCACGAGGCGACCCTCGGCCAGGACCTCGCCGCGTTCGTGCTGTACTCGTCGATCTCCGGCGTCATCGGCGGCCCCGGCCAGGGCAACTACGCCGCCGCCAACGCCTCCCTCGACGCGCTCGCCCACCGGCGCAGGGCGGCCGGTCTGCCCGGCGTGTCCCTCGCCTGGGGACCCTGGGGCCGCGGCAGCGGCATGACCAGCCAGGTCAGCGACACCGACCTGGGGCGGATGGACCGCGGCGGCACCCCGCCGCTGAGCGTCGAGGACGGCCTCGCCCTGTTCGACGCCGCGCTCGCCCGGTCCGAGCCGGTGGTCGTGCCCACCCGGGTCAACGTCGCCGGACTCCAGGTCCAGCAGACGCTGCCCGCCCTCTGGCGCGACCTGGTGCCGCGCACCCGGCGCGCCGCCGCCGCGGACCGCTCGCCCAGGACCGTGCTCGACGGGCTGCGCGCGCTCGACACCGCCGGCCGGGAGAAGCTGCTCACCGAGCTGGTCGTCGGCTTCACCGCGGGCCTGCTCGGCCACGCCGACCCCTCCGCCGTCGACCCCGAGCGCGGCTTCCTGGAGCTGGGCTTCGACTCGCTGGTCTCGGTCAGCCTGCGCAACCAGCTCGGCGAGCTCCTCGGGCTTCGCCTGCCGACGTCGGTGGTCTTCGACAGCAAGACGCCGGTGAAGCTGGCCCGCCACCTCGACGAGGAGCTGGGCGACCTGTCCGCTGCCGGCCCGGCGTCCGCCGCCGCCGTCGCCGGCACCACGGTGCACCCCGACGACACGCTGGTCGGCCTGTTCCACAACGCGGTGCGCGACGGCAAGCTCGTCGAGGCGATGCGGATGCTGAAGGCGGTCGCCAACACCCGGCCCACCTTCGAGACGCCCGCGGACCTGGAGGAGCTGTCCGAGGGCGTCACCCTGGCCACCGGACCCGGCTCCCCGCGCCTGATCTTCGTCAGCGCGCCCGGCGCCACCGGCGGTGTCCACCAGTACGCGCGCATCGCCGCCCATTTCCGCGGCAGGCGCCATGTGTCGGCGATACCGCTGATGGGCTTCGCCCCCGGCGAGCTGCTGCCCGCCGACAGTGACGCGGCGGCCCGGATCGTCGCCGAGAGCGTCCTGATGGCGAGCGACGGCGAGCCGTTCGTGATGGTCGGCCACTCCACCGGTGGCTCCCTGGCCTATCTCGCGGCCGGTGTCCTGGAGGACACCTGGGGCGTGAAGCCGGAGGCGGTCATCCTGCTGGACACGGCGTCCATCCGGTACGACCCCTCGGAAGGCAACAACCTCGACCAGACGACCCGCTTCTACCTGGCCGACATCGACTCGCCGTCCGTGACGCTCAACAGCGCCCGGATGTCCGCGATGGCGCACTGGTTCATGCTGATGACGGACATCGAGGCGCCCGCCACGACCGCCCCCACCCTGCTCCTGCGTGCCGCGCAGGCCAGCAACGGCTTCATGCTCGACACCTCCGCGGTGCCGGCCGACGCCGTACGCGACATCGAGGCCGACCATCTGTCCCTGGCCATGGAGCACTCGGCGCTGACCGCCGAGGCCATCGAGAGCTGGCTCGCCGGACTTCCGGACGGCGACGCCTGATCCGGGCCCGGCCGGCGCACGGCAACCCGGCCGGGTCCTTGTCCCCCCACCACATCCGGGGCGCCGCCCTCCCACACGGCGCCGCCCCGGGTGCGACCGCGGACCCCGCAGTCGGGGACCCGCGCACACCCCCCCACATAAGGAGTAGCAGTTTCATGGGCAACCCCACACCGCCGCCCTGCTTAGAGGACGACGCCGCGCCCTCGGTGCTCCACCTCAGCCCGCTTCTGCGCGAGCTCCAGTCACGCGCTCCCGTCACGAGGATCACCACCCCGGCCGGTGACGAGGGCTGGCTGGTGACCCGGCACGCGGAGCTGAAGCAGTTGCTGCACGACGAGCGTCTGGCCCGCGCGCACGCCGACCCGGCCAACGCGCCCCGCTACGTCAAGAGCCCGCTGATGGACCTGCTCATCATGGGCGACGTAGAGGCGGCCCGCGCCGCGCACACCGAGCTGCGCACCCTGCTCACCCCGCAGTTCTCCGCCCGCCGGGTGCTGAACATGACGCCCATGGTGGACGCCGTCGCGGAGCAGCTCCTGACCGGCTTCGCGACCCAGGAGCGCCCCGCCGACCTGCGCGCCCACTTCTCGCTGCCGTACTCGCTGACCGTGCTGTGCGCCGTGATCGGCATCCCGGTGCAGGAGCAGGGCCGGCTGCTGGCGGTGCTGGCCGAGATGGCCACGCTCAACGACGCGGAGAGCGTCGCCAGGAGCCAGGCGGAGCTGTTCGGGCTGCTGGTCGAGCTGGCCGGCCGCAAGCGGGCCGAACCCGCGGACGACGTGATCTCCCGGCTGTGCCAGACGGTCCCGGAGGACGAGCGCATCGGCCCCATCGCCGCGAGCCTGCTCTTCGCCGGCCTCGACAGCGTCGCCACCCATGTCGACCTGGGCGTCGTGCTGTTCACGCAGTACCCGGACCAGTTACAGGCGGCACTCGCCGACGAGAAGCTGATGAAGAGCGCGGTCGAGGAGATCCTGCGGGCCGCGAAGGCCGGCGGCTCGGGTGCGGCGCTGCCGCGCTACGCCACCGACGACATCACCATCGGCGACATCACCATGCGCACCGGCGACCTGGTGCTGCTCGACTTCACGCTGGTCAACTTCGACGAGGCGGTCTTCGACGAGCCGGAGGTCTTCGACATCCGCCGCGCGCCCAACGAGCACCTGACGTTCGGGCACGGCATCTGGCACTGCATCGGGGCCCCGCTGGCCCGGACGATGCTGAAGACCGCCTACACGCGACTGTTCACCCGGCTGCCCGGTCTGAGGCTGGCCCGCCCGGTGGAGGAGCTCCAGGTGACGTCGGGCCAGCTCAACGGCGGCCTCACCGAACTCCCCGTCACCTGGTGACACCCGGCCCCCCGAGACCGGCGGCGGCCCCCACTGCCTGACGAGTGGGGGCCGCCGCCTTTTCCGTACTCGGGCCGTACTCGGGCCGTACGAGAGGACCTAGTCCTCCACGACCGTGATCGCCATCGAGGGGCAGACCACGGCGGCCTCGCGGACCGCGTCCAGCGTCTCCGGGTCCGACGGCTGTACGAGGACGGTCACCAGGCCGTCGTCGTCCTGGTCGAACACGTCCGACACGGCCAGCACGCACTGTCCGGCACCGACGCAGCGATCGGTGTCCACGTTGACGCGCACCATCATTCCTCCAGGGTCGTTCCACCGGGCCGGCCGCCGCAGCGGACCGGCCCGTCGCTCAGCTCCAGGTGACGGGCAGCTCGTGCAGACCGAACAGCACGCCGTCGTACTTCAGGGACAACTCCTCGACCGGCACGCCCAGTTCGAGGGTCGGGATGCGCTCGAACAGGGTGCGGTAGGCGATCTCCATCTCCATCCGCACCAGGTTCTGCCCGAGACACTGGTGGACGCCGTACCCGAAGGCCACGTGCGAGCGCGCGGAGCGCTCCGGGTCGAACTCGTCGGGCCTGTCGAAGACCGAACCGTCGTGGTTGGCCGCGGCGAGCAGCGGCACGATGCCCTCACCGGCCCGGATCAGCTGGCCGCCGATCTCCACGTCCTCCACCGCCACCCGGAAGGACACCAGGTCGGCGACCGAGTAGTAGCGCAGCATCTCCTCCACGATGCGGTCGTCGCCGATCCACTTCGGGTTGGTCAGCAGCTGGACGACGCCGAGGCCGATGTTGTTCGCCGTGGTCTCGTGCCCCGCGATGAGCAGGAGCATCGACACCCCGGACAGCTCCTGCCGGGACATGGTGCCGGCCTGGATCAGCCGGCTGATCAGGTCCTCGCCGGGGCGGCGGGTCTTGATCTGGATGAGCCGCGTCAGATAGCGCAGCAGTGCCTTGGAGGCCTCGTCGCGTTCCTCGTCGGTGGAGGAGAGGGTCACCAGGACCCTCGTCTTCGCCTCGAAGAAGTCCCGGTCCGCCTTGGGTACTCCGAGCAGGTCGGAGATGACCAGCGACGGCACGGACAGCGCGAAGTCCGCGATCAGGTCGGCCGAGTTGCCCGCGGCGAGCATCGCGTCGATCCGCTCGTCCACGATCTGCTGGATCGCCGGACGCAGCTCCCGCACCTTGCGCACGGTGAACTCCGGGATCAGCGTCTTGCGGAACCGGTCGTGCTCCGGGGGATCCAGTGCCACGAACCAGCCCGGGATCTCCGACTGCGACGGGGCGCCGCCGGTGCGCCTGGCCCTCGGGAAGCCGGGGTGGGAGGGATCCGCGCTGATCCGGGAGTCCGTCAGCACGGCCCGCACGTCCTGGTGCCGGGTCACCAGCCACAACGGGCCGCTGGCGGGCAGTTCGGAGCGGACCAGGCCCTCGCCCGCCCGGTAGTCGGCGTACTCCGGCGGCGGGAACGGACGTCCCGGCTGCCGCAGCGGGAAGGCGACGGGGCAGCCCGGAGCGTACGTCGTCGTCTCCGTGTCGGCCGTCATCACTTGGCTCCGTAGAAGTCGCGAATCCGGTCGGTGATGAACTCCTGGTCCTGCGCGGTCAGTCCGGTGTGCGTCGGCAGGTAGAACCCGTCCTCGCTGAGCCGGGAGGCGTTCAGCGACGGCCAGTCGGCGTCGTAGTAGCCCGGCTGACGGCTCATCGGCTTGAAGAACACCCGGGTCTCGATGCCCTGGTCGGCCAGGTACGCGCACAGCTCCTCGCGCCGCTCGGCCCGCAGGTCGTACATCCACAGCACATCGCGGGCCGGCATCAGCGTGATGCCGGGCACGTCCCGCAGCGCCTCGTCGTAGCGCTTCTCGATGTCGCGGCGGGTCGCGAGGATGGTGTCGAGCTGCTCGGTCTGCGCGAGCGCCACCGCGGCCTGCATGTTCGTCATGCGGTAGTTGTAGGCCAGCTTCTTGTGCAGGAAGCTGTGGTCCTTGGTGAACGCCATCGCCCGCAGATGCGCCATCTGTTCGGCCAGATGGGCGTCCCTGGTCAGGCACACGCCGCCCTCGCCCGCTGTGATGATCTTGTTGGCGAAGAGGGAGAAGCAGGCGATGTCGCCCACCGGCCGCACCCCGTGCGCCTCCGCCGAGTCCTCGACCACCCGCAGGTTGTACTCGTACGCCAGGTTGATGATGGCGTCCATGTCGCACTGCCGGCCGTAGATGTGCACCGGCATGATCACCTTGGTGCGCGAGGTGATCTTCTCCTCGATGCGGGAGACGTCGATGTTGAGGTCGTCGCCGCAGTCCACGAACACCGGAGTGGCCCCCGTGTAGGTGACCGCCCACGCGGAGGCGATCATCGTGAACTCCGGGACGATCACCTCGTCGCCGGGGCCGACGCCCAGCGCGCGCAGAGCCAGCGTCAGCGCGGTGGTGCCCGAGGAACAGGCGACACCGTGCGGCATGTCGTTGTAGGCGGCGAACGCCTCCTCGAACTGCCGGACGTAGGGGCCCTGCGACGAGATCCAGCCGCCGCTGACGGCCTCCGTCACATACTCGAGTTCGCGGCCCTTCAGCCACGGCATGGAGACCGGATACGTATAGGACATGCTTGACTTCCTCGGTCAGTCGTTTGCCAGGACGGGGAGGCCGAGCAGCAGGTCCGCGGCGGCGGTACGGCCACCCGCGTCCTTCAGCAACCCGGCGTAGTACTCGGCGCGTTCGGTGAAGGACGGCTCGTCGAGCACGCGGGTGATCTTGTCGAGGACGTCGTCCGTGTCCACGGTCTCGGGGTGGTCGACGGACAGGCTCACGCCGAAGTCCTGGCCGCGCACCGCCTGGTCGTCGCAGTCCACCCACAACGGCCGTACCACCAGCGGCTTTCCGAAGTACAGGCCCTCGTGGTAGCCGTTGCCCCCGGCGTGCGTGAAGAACACCTTGACGTTCGGGTGCGCCAGCACGTCCAGTTGTGAGGGCACCCAGTTCTCGATCCGCAGGTTCGCGGGCAGCTCCCCGGCCGGGGGCAGCAGGTGCTGCTGCTCGCGCGGCAGCTTCCACAGCACCTGGTGGCCCTCGCCCTCGAGCCGGCGGGCCACCTCCACCAGCGAGGCGACCTGCTCCCGGGTGAGGCGGGTGATGGTGCCGAAGCCCATGAAGACCACGGACTTCTGCTCCGTCAGCCAGTCCGACAGCCCGTCGTCGTCCGGCGCCTGCGGCAGCGGCGGCACCAGCGTGCCCACCAGCCGCACCTTCTCGTGCATCGGGAACGGGTAGTCCAGCTCGGGCACCGAGTAGCACAGCACCTGCTCGGCGTGGTCGATGCGCGCCATCATCTGCCGCGCCTCGGGGGAGATGCCCAGCTCGCCGCGGATGCGGTTGTCCTTCTCGACGACCTCCCGTATCTCCTTCGTCATGAACATCCCGAGCGTGCGCACCCGGAACAGCTCGTTCTCCACCCGCTGGGCCATCGTCATCCTCCCGGGCAGGCCCGAGTGCGGCACCGGGAACCCGGACGGCGTGTACGACTTGGCGAACGGCACGTGCGAGGTCAGCACATTGCTCGGCAGGAACGGCACCCCGAGCACGAACGGAATCTTCTTGGTGATCGCCAGCTCGTACCCGAACTGGCACATGCTCTCGATCACCATCAGGGCGGGCTGGACCTCCTCGACGATCTTCTCCAGCGCCCGGTACTTCTCCACCCGGGTCTCGGGTGCGAAGGAGTGCCGGATGACCGCGCGGTGCGCCTTGAAGCGGGACCGCTGCGTCACCTCGGCATAGGTGTCGTCGTCCCAGGTGACCGCCGACATCTGCGACACGGTGTCGCCGAGCGAGGCGAACCGCAGCGGACTGTCGACCGAGGACGACTCGATCTGGTCCCGCGCCTTCTCGTCCGTGGCGAACCACAGATCCTCCACACCGCGCCGGGACAATTCCTCGGCCAGTACGAGCAGCGGATTGAGAAGACCGCTTTCGGCATAACTGACGAACAGGATCGGCCGCCTGTGCGCGCCCATGGACAACACCCTCCGGAAAGTGGCGGACCACGCGGGCCCGCACGCCTCGCGCCCACCCACCGAATGTCGCCGGATGATCGCATTCGCCGACGCCGCCGCCTGTCGCGCACGCCGTCAGCAGGACACCGCCGACCCCGCCGCGCGGCGCACCGTGCCGCGCGGGAGAAGCGTGCCGCTGACTTCTTCTCACGTCAGGGTCCGGGGAATCCCTAGTCTTCGCCCCGGAGCGGGGGTTTTCGTGCCGTCGGGGCGCGGGCGGGCTCCGAACGGAGAGATTCCTTTAGGGAAAAGTACAGCCTTTGCGCCTCTACGATCCGGCAGGCAGAGGTGGCAGAGGTGTCCACAGGACCGACTTTTTCCGCAGGGGTGAGCGAGGCATGACGATCGGAGCCGACGAGGACCCGGTAGTTGTCGTCGGAATGGCCTGCCGCTTTCCGGGCGGCGTCGAAGGGCCCGAGGACCTGTGGGAGCTGGTCCGCTCCGGCCGCGACGCCACCGGGCCGTTCCCCGGTGACCGCGGCTGGGACCTGGCCGCCCTGACCGGCGACGGGCCCGGCCACAGCGTGACCCACCGAGGCGGATTCCTCGCCGCGGCCGCCGACTTCGACGCCGGCTTCTTCGGGATGTCGCCCCGCGAGGCCGTCTCCACCGACCCGCAGCAGCGGCTCGTCCTGGAGACCTCCTGGGAGGCCCTGGAACACGCCGGCATCGACCCGCACACCCTGCGGGGCACCCGCACGGGCGTCTTCGTCGGCACGGGCGGCCAGGACTACGCGACCGTCACCAACGCCTCCTCCGAGGACCTCGCCGGACACGCCCTCACCGGCCTGTCGCCGAGCATCGCCTCCGGGCGGCTCGCCTACTTCCTCGGCCTCGAAGGACCCGCCGTCACCCTCGACACGGCGTCCTCCTCGTCCCTGGTCGCCCTCCACTACGCGCTGCGCTCGCTGCGGTCGGGGGAGTGCGCCACCGCCCTGGCCGGCGGCGTCACCGTGATGTCCACGCCGGTCGGGTTCGTCGCCTACACCCGGCAGGGCGGTCTCGCCGCCGACGGCCGCTGCAAGGTCTTCTCCGACGACGCCGACGGCACCACCTGGGCGGAGGGCGCCGGCATGGTCGTGCTGGAGCGCCTGTCCACCGCCCGCGCCGCCGGGCACCGGGTGTTCGCCGTGCTGCGCGGCTCCGCCGTCAACCAGGACGGCGCCTCCGACGGTCTCACCGCCCCCAGCGGACCGGCCCAGGAACGCGTCGTCCGCGAGGCCCTCGCCGACGCCGGGCTCTCTCCCGCCGACGTCGACCTCGTCGAGGCGCACGGCACCGGCACCCGGCTCGGCGACCCCGTCGAGGCCCGGTCCCTGATCGCCACCTACGGCCAGGACCGCGACGGCGGACAGCCGCTGCGCCTGGGCTCCCTGAAGTCGAACATCGGGCACGCGCAGGCCGCCGCCGGCATCGGCGGACTCATCAAGGCCGTCCAGGCGATGCGCCACGGCCTGATGCCGCGGACCCTCAACGTCTCCGCCCCCACCCGGCACGTCGACTGGTCGGCCGGCGCCGTCGAACTCCTCACCGAGGCCCGGCCCTGGCCCGCCACCGCCCGCCCGCGCCGGGCCGCGGTCTCCTCCTTCGGCATCAGCGGCACCAACGCCCACGTCATCGTGGAGGAAGCCCCGACGACCGAGCCGACGTCCGGTGCCACCGCCGGGCCCGACGGACGCCACACCACCTCCGCCGCCGCGTCCGTCGAGCGGCCCGCTGCCCCGGCCGGGGAGCCCGCCGACGCCTCCGCCGTCGCGGGGTCTGCCCACCGGGGCGCGGCCTTCGCCGCCGAGTCCGCCGGGGGGCCTGCTGCCCCGGCGGCCGAGTCCGCCGGGCAACCCGCTGCCCCCGCAGCGGAGTCCGCCGACACCCCCGCCGCTGCCGCTGTTGCCGCCGGGTCCGCCGACCGTCCCATCGCCCGCGCCGGGGAGCCCGCCGACACCTCCGCCGCCGGGTCCGCCCACCGCGGCGCGGCCTCTGCCGCCGCGTCCGCCGGGCGGCCTGCTGCCTCCGCCGGGACGCCCGCCGCCACCTCCGCCGCCGCCGCCGGGTCCGGCGCCCCCGCCGCCGAGCGCGCCGCTCGACTCGCCGCCCCCGCCGCCGTCGTGCCCTCGGCGGGCGCCGTGGTGTGGCCGGTGTCCGCGGCCTCTCCGCAGGCGCTCGACGCGCAGATCGAGCGGCTCACCTCCTTCGTCCGTGTCCACCCCGGGCTCGATCCGCTGGACGTCGGTCACTCGCTGGCCACGGGCCGGGCCGCGCTGCGGCACCGTGCGGTACTGACGCCGTCCGGTGACGGCGTCGTGGAGCGCGCCCGCGGTGAGGCCGGCCCCCGCACCACCGCCGTCCTGTTCTCGGGACAGGGGTCCCAGCGGCTCGGCATGGGCCGTGAACTCGCCGCCCGCTTCCCGGTGTTCGCCGAGGCCCTGGAGACCGTCCTGGCCGCCCTGGACCCCGAGCTGGAGCGCCCGGTGCGGTCGGTGATGTGGGGCGAGGACCCCGCCGAACTCGACCGCACGGGGTGGACCCAGCCCGCGCTGTTCGCCTTCGAGGTCGCCCTCCACCGGCTCGCCGAGTCCTTCGGGCTGCGCCCCGGCGCCGTCGGCGGCCACTCCGTCGGCGAGATCGCCGCCGCGCACGTCGCCGGAGTGTTCTCGCTGGAGGACGCCGCCCGCCTGGTCGCCGCCCGTGCCACCCTGATGCAGGCGCTGCCGTCCGGCGGCGCCATGTCCGCCATCGAGGCGACCGAGGACGAGGTGCTGCCGCTGCTCGGCGACGACGTCTCGCTCGCCGCCGTCAACGGCCCCACCTCGGTCGTCGTCTCCGGCGCCGAGGACGCCGTGCTGCGGGTCGCCGCCCACTTCGCCGCCCAGGGCCGCCGCACCAGCCGCCTCGCGGTCTCGCACGCCTTCCACTCGCCGCTGATGGAGCCGATGCTCGACGCCTTCCGGGACGTCGCCGCCGAGCTCACCTTCCACGAGCCGACCCTGCCGGTCGTCTCCAACCTCACCGGCGAACTGGCCGGCGCCGAGATCGCCACCCCCGACTACTGGGTGCGGCACGTGCGCGGCACCGTCCGCTTCGCCGACGGCGTGACCGCCCTGCGCGAGCACGGCACCGACCTGCTGGTCGAGCTCGGGCCCGGCAGCGTCCTCACCGCCCTCGCCCGCGCCGTCCTCGGCCCGGACACCCAGGTGGAGGCCGTACCCACCCTCCGCAAGGACCAGCCCGAGGAGACGTCCCTCACCGCCGCGCTCGGCCGGCTCCATGTCCTCGGCGTGCCCGTCGACTGGTCCGCCCTCTACACCGGCACCGGAGCCCGCGGCGTCGACCTGCCGACGTACGCCTTCCAGCGCGCCCGGCACTGGCCCGCCCCGGCCAGGCCCGGCGCCACCGCCCCCGCGGGCGGCGGCCACCCGCTGCTCGGCCCGGCCGTCGAACTCGCCGACGGCGGCACGGTGTCGGGTGCGACGCTCTCCGTCGCCACCCACCCCTGGCTCGCCGACCACGCCGTCGCCGGACGCGTCCTGCTGCCCGCCGCGGTGCTCGTGGAACTCGCCGTCCGCGCGGGCGACGACACCGGCTGCGACGTCCTGCACGAACTCGCCCTGGTCGAGGCGCCCGTCCTGCGCGACGGCGACACCCTGAACCTCCAGGTCCGGGTCGGCCCCGCCGACGAAACCGGCCGGCGCACCGTCACCGTCCACTCCCGTCCCGGCGGCACCACCACCGAGCCCTGGACCCTGCGGGCCGGCGGCTTCCTCGGCACCGAGCCCGGCACCGACGCCGCCCCCGACACCTCCTACGCGACCGCCTGGCCCCCGCCGGGCGCCGAACCCCTCGACCTCGACGACCACTACGAGCGGCTCGTCGACGACGGCCTCGACCTCGGCCCCGCACTCCGCGGCCTGCGCGCCGCCTGGCGCCACGACGGCGCCGTCCTCGCCGAGGTGGAACTCCCGGCCGGCACCACCGACGACCCCGGCGCCTACGGAGTGCACCCCGCGCTCCTCGACGCCGCCCGGCACGCCGTCCTCACCACGACCGGCACCCTCCCCGTCGCCTGGCACGGAGTCCGGCTGCACGCCGTCGGCGCCACCGCCCTGCGGGTGCGGATACGCACCGCCGACGACGGCACCCTGACCCTGACCGCCGCCGACGTCACCGGCGCCCCGGTGCTCACCGCCGACGCCGTCCTCGTACGGCAGCTCACCGAGAAGGAGCGCACCGCCCCCCGGCCGCCCACGCGCTCCCGTGTCCAGGACACCGCCGCGCCGCGCCGCACCCGGCCCGTCGCGGCGGCACCCGGCGCCGCCCCCGCCGAACCCGCCCCGGCGCCCGACACCTTCGCCGCCGAACTGGCGGCCCTCGCCCCGGCCGAGCGTGAACGCCGGCTCGTCGGCCTGGTGCGCGCCCAGGCGGCGGCGGTCCTCGGCCACCCCGGACCGGACGCGGTCGGACCCCGCTCGGTCTTCAAGGAACTCGGCTTCGACTCGCTGGCCGGCGTGGAACTCGGCGACCGCCTCACCGCGCTGACCGGACTGCGGCTGCCGGCCACCCTCGTCTTCAACTTCCCCACCCCCGAACTCGCCGCCCGGCGCATCGGGGAACTCCTCGTCGCATCCGCCTCCCCGCCGCAGGGATCGTGCGACGACGAACTCACCAGGTTCGAGGCCGTCGTGCGGACCCTGCCGGACGACGACCCCGACCGCCAGGCCGTCGCCGACCGCCTGGACGCACTCGCCGCCTCGCTCCGCCGGGACTCCGCCCCGCGGGAGAACTTCTCCGACGAGGACCTCGAATCGGTGTCGGTCGACAGGCTGCTCGACATCATCGATGAAGAGTTCGAAACCACATAGCGGATTTGCAGCTTTCGTTCGCGACCCGATGACGAGGACGGACCCGATGCCGGAACCCGAGCAGAACCAGCAGGAAAAAGTTGTCGACTACCTTCGCCGGGTCACCAACGATCTGCGGCGCGCCCGCCGCCGTATAGGCGAGTTGGAATCCCGCGACACCGAGCCCGTCGCGATCGTCGGAATGAGCTGCCGGCTGCCCGGCGGAGTGAGCTCGCCGGAATCCCTGTGGGACCTCGTGGAATCCGGCGGCGACGCCATTTCCGGATTTCCCGCCGACCGCGGCTGGGACATCGAGGCGCTCACTGGAAAGGGAGAGGGAAGCAGCTCCACGCACGAGGGCGGATTCCTCTACGAGGCCACCGACTTCGACGCCGGTTTCTTCGGCATATCGCCGCGCGAGGCGACCGCCATGGACCCGCAGCAGCGCCTGCTGCTCGAAGTCTCCTGGGAGGCCCTGGAGCGGTCCGGCATCGCCCCCACCTCCCTGCGCGGCAGCTCGACCGGCGTGTTCGTGGGCTCCTACCACTGGGGCGCCCCCTCCGCCGACACCGCCGCCGAACTCCACGGCCACGCCCTGACCGGCACCGCCGCCAGCGTGCTGTCCGGCCGTCTCTCCTACGTCTACGGTCTCGAGGGCCCGGCGGTCACCGTCGACACCGCCTGCTCGTCCTCCCTCGTCGCCCTGCACATGGCGGCCCAGTCGCTGCGCCGAGGGGAGTCCTCGCTCGCCGTCGTCGGCGGCGTCACCATCCTCGCCGAGCCCTCCGTCTTCGTGGAGTTCAGCGCCCAGGGCGGCCTGGCCCCCGACGGCCGCTGCAAGGCGTTCTCCGACGAGGCCGACGGCACCGGCTGGGGCGAGGGCGTCGGCGTCCTCGTCGTCGAACGGCTCTCCGACGCCGTCCGCAACGGCCACCGCGTGCTCGCCGTGCTGCGCGGCTCCGCCGTCAACCAGGACGGCGCCTCCAACGGCCTGACCGCCCCGAGCGGCCGCGCCCAGGAACAGGTCATCCGCCAGGCCCTGAGCAACTCCGGCCTCACCGGTGCCGACGTCGACGTCGTCGAGGCGCACGGCACCGGCACCCGGCTGGGCGACCCCATCGAGGCAGGGGCCCTGCTCGCCACCTACGGCCAGGAGCACGACCCCGAACAGCCCCTGTGGCTGGGCTCACTGAAGTCCAACATCGGCCACACCCAGGCCGCCGCGGGCGTCGCAGGCGTCATCAAGATGGTCATGGCGCTGCGCCACGGCGTACTGCCCGCGACCCTGCACGCCGCGTCGCCCTCCACCCACGTCGACTGGGAGTCGGGCCACGTCCGCCTCCTGGACGAGACCGCCGCCTGGCCGGAGACCGGCCGTCCGCGCCGGGCCGCGGTGTCCTCGTTCGGCATCAGCGGCACCAACGCCCACGCCGTCCTGGAGCAGGCCCCCGTGCCCGCCGAGGACGCCGGGGCCGAGGAAGCCCCGCGGCAGCCCGCCGTCGTGCCGGCTGCCCTGCCGTGGCCGCTCTCCGCCCACTCCGGGCAGGCGCTTCGCGACCAGGCCGCCGCCCTCGTCACCCGCCTCGACGCCGACACCGAGCCGCGCCCCCAGGACGTCGGCCACAGCCTGCTCACCTCCCGGGCCCTGCTGGAGCGCCGGGCCGTCGTCGTCGCGTCCGGCCGGGACGACCTGCTCACCGGCAGCCGCGCGCTGGCCGAGGGCCAGTCCTGGAGCGGACTCGTCGAGGGCGCCGCCGACGTCGACGGTCGTACCGTCTTCGTGTTCCCCGGTCAGGGTTCGCAGTGGGTGGGCATGGGTGCCCAGCTCCTGGACGAGTCGCCGGTGTTCGCGGAGCGGATCGCCGAGTGCGCCGCCGCGCTGGCCGAGTTCACCGACTGGAACCTCGTCGACGTGCTGCGGGGCGTGGAGGGCGCTCCGACGCTGGAGCGCGTCGATGTGGTTCAGCCCGTGTCGTTCGCGGTGATGGTGTCGCTGGCCGCGGTGTGGCGTGCGCAGGGTGTGGAGCCGGACGCGGTGGTGGGTCACTCGCAGGGTGAGATCGCCGCCGCCGTGGTGTCCGGTGCGCTGTCGTTGCGTGACGGTGCGCGGGTGGTGGCGCTGCGCAGCCAGGCCATCGGGCGCAGCCTCGCCGGCCGGGGCGGGATGATGTCGGTGGCGCTGCCCGTCGCGGATGTGGAGGCCCGTCTCGAGGCGTTCGGCGGGCGGGTGTCCGTCGCCGCCGAGAACGGCCCCCGCTCCTGCGTGGTCTCCGGCGAACCCGGCGCCCTGGACGAGCTGTCCGACCTGCTCACCGCCGAGGACGTGCGCGTGCGCCGCGTCCCCGTGGACTACGCCTCGCACTCCCACCACGTCGAGGACCTGCACGACGAGATCCTTCAGCTGCTGGCCGAGGTGGAGCCGTCCGCGCCGCGGATCCCGCTGTTCTCCACGGTCACCGGCGACTGGCTCGAGACCACCGTCATGGACGCCGGCTACTGGTACCGCAGCCTGCGCGGACGGGTCCTGTTCGCGGACGCCGTGCGCGGCCTGATCGCCGCCGAGCACCGCGCCTTCATCGAGGTCAGCTCCCACCCCGTCCTCGCCATGTCCGTCCAGGACATGCTCGACGACGCCCAAGTGGCGGGCGTGGCCTCCGGCACCCTGCGCCGCGACAACGGCGGCCTCGACCGCTTCCTGCTGTCCGCCGCCCAGGTGTTCGTCCGCGGCGTCCACGTCGACTGGGCCCCGCTGTTCGAGGGCACCGGCGCGACCCGCGTCGACCTGCCCACGTACGCCTTCCAGCACGAGCGCTACTGGATCAGCCGTGCCGTCGTGGACCGTTCGGCCACCGCGCCGATGGACGCCGAGTTCTGGGCGGCCGTCGAGCAGGCGGACGTCTCCGCCCTCACCGATGCGCTCGGCACGGACGAGCAGTCCGTCGCCGCGATCCTTCCCGGCCTCGCCTCCTGGCGCCGCACCCGCGGCGAGCGCTCCACCGTCGACTCCTGGCGCTACCGGGTCACCTGGGAGCCGCTGGCCCAGATCCCCCGCGCCACCCTCGACGGCACCTGGCTGCTGGTGTCCGCCGACGGCGTCGACGACACCGACGTCGCCGCAGCGCTGGAGACGGGTGGTGCCCAGGTGCGCCGCCTCGTCCTCGACGAGACCTGCACCGACCCCGCCGTCCTGCGTGAGCGCCTCACGGACACGGACGGCCTGACCGGCATCGTCTCCGTACTCGCCGACGCCGAACAGGACTCCGCCCGCCACCCCGGACTGACCCTCGGGCTCGCGCTGTCCGTGTCGCTGGCGCAGGCCCTCGGCGAGGCCGGCGTCACCGCCCCGCTGTGGTTCCTGACCCGCGGCGCCTTCTCCACCGGCCCGTCCGACACCGTCAACCGGCCGCTGCAGAGCCAGGTCGCCGGTCTCGGCTGGACCGTCGCCGTCGAGCACCCCCGCCGCTGGGGCGGCGTCGTCGACCTGCCCGAGACGCTCGACGCCCGTGCCGCACAGCGGCTCGCTGCCGCACTCGCCGGGGCGCTCGGCGACGACGACCAGCTCGCCGTCCGTCCCGCAGGCGTGCTCGCCCGCCGCATCGTCCGTGCGAGCGGCGACACCCGCCGCAAGGCCCGCTCCTGGAAGCCGCGCGGCACCACCCTGGTCACCGGCGGCTCCGGCACCCTCGCCCCCGGACTCGCCCGCCACCTGTCCGCCCACGGCGCCGAGCACCTCGTGCTGCTCAGCCGCCGCGGCGCGGACGCGCCCGGCGCGGCCGAACTCGCCGCCGAACTTCGAGCGGCGGGCACCGAGACGCAGTTCGTGGCCTGCGACATCACCGACCGCGACGCCGTCGCCGCCCTCCTGGACGGACTGAAGGCCGAGGGCCGCACCGTCCGCACGGTCGTGCACACCGCCGCCGTCATCGAGCTGTCCGCCCTCGCCGACACCACCGTCGACGCGTTCGCCGAGGTCGTGCACGCCAAGGTCAGCGGCGCCCGGATCCTCGACGAACTCCTCGACGACGAGGAGCTGGACGACTTCGTCCTGTACTCCTCCACCGCCGGCATGTGGGGCAGCGGCGCGCACGCCGCCTACGTCGCGGGCAACGCCTACCTGTCCGCGCTCGCCGAACAGCGCCGCGCCCGCGGCGCCCGCGCCACCTCCATCCACTGGGGCAAGTGGCCCGACGACCTCGAACGCGAGCTGGCCGACCCGCACCAGATCCGCCGCAGCGGCCTCGAGTACCTCGACCCCGAGCTGGCGCTGACCGCCCTCCAGCGCGTCATGGAGGACGACGAGACC
The DNA here is from genome assembly GCF_035917575.1 of Streptomyces sp. NBC_01788. GTDB lineage: Bacteria > Actinomycetota > Actinomycetes > Streptomycetales > Streptomycetaceae > Streptomyces. Next base: position 6,737,698 of record NZ_CP109090.1, read on the forward strand.
GTCATCGGCCTCATGGACATCGACTGGGGCACGTACTTCGACGTCTTCACCGCGGGACGCCCCTCGCACCTGTTCGACCGGATCCCCGAGGTCGCGCGGCTGCTGGCCGACCGGGCCGCGCCCGCCGTCACGGCCACCGCGAGCAGCGGCCTGGCCGCCCGCCTGCAGGGCGTGTCCGCCGCCGAGCAGGACCGGATCGTGCTCGCCCTGGTCCGCGAGGAGACCGCCGCCGTCCTCGGCCACGCCTCCGCCGACACCGTCCCGGAGCGCCGCGCCTTCCGCGACATCGGCTTCGACTCGGTGACCGCCGTCGACCTGCGCAACCGCCTTGTCGCCGCGTCCGGGCTCACCCTGCCGTCCACCATGGTC